>NZ_JAKUVW010000004.1:330717-661435 GCF_026782085.1 Streptococcus oralis | reverse complement strand
AACTGTCGTCCAATCAACGGTCGATCGTACCCAGTATGGAAATAGAGATCGTGCCATGAAGATGTTGCAGGCTAAACTCTATCAGATGGAGCAAGAAAAGAAAGCTGCGGAAGTTGATTCCCTCAAAGGTGAGAAAAAAGAAATTACATGGGGAAGTCAGATTCGTTCTTATGTCTTCACACCTTATACTATGGTAAAAGATCACCGTACAAGCTTTGAAGTTTCCCAAGTAGATAAGGTTATGGATGGAGACCTTGATGGTTTTATCGATGCCTACCTCAAGTGGCGAATTAGCTAAGAAAGAAAGGAACTCATATGTCAATCATTGAAATGAGAGATGTTGTCAAAAAGTATGACAATGGAACGACTGCCCTGCGTGGTGTCTCTGTTACCATTGAACCAGGAGAGTTTGCCTATATCGTAGGACCTTCTGGGGCAGGTAAGTCAACCTTTATTCGAGCTTTATACCGAGAAGTAAAGATCGAAAAAGGAAGCCTATCAGTTGCAGGCTTTAATCTAGTTAAAATCAAGAAGAAAGATATCCCGCTTCTACGTCGTAGTGTCGGGGTTGTCTTTCAAGATTACAAACTCTTGCCTAAGAAAACGGTTTATGAGAATATTGCCTACGCAATGGAAGTTATCGGAGAGAATCGCCGTAACATCAAAAAACGTGTTATGGAAGTATTGGACCTAGTAGGTTTAAAACACAAGGTTCGTTCTTTCCCGAATGAACTCTCAGGTGGAGAACAGCAACGGATTGCGATTGCCCGTGCGATTGTCAACAATCCTAAAGTATTGATTGCTGATGAACCAACAGGAAACTTGGACCCAGATAATTCGTGGGAAATTATGAATCTGTTGGAACGCATCAATCTTCAAGGTACAACTGTTTTGATGGCGACCCACAACAGCCAAATCGTAAATACCTTGCGCCACCGTGTCATTGCCATTGAAAATGGCCGTGTCGTTCGTGACGAAGCTAAAGGAGAATATGGATACGATGATTAGTAGATTTTTTCGCCATTTATTTGAATCATTAAAAAGTTTAAAACGAAATGGCTGGATGACAGTAGCAGCAGTGAGTTCGGTTATGATTACCTTAACACTCGTTGCCTTGTTTGCATCTGTAATTTTTAATACAGCAAAACTGGCTACCGATATTGAAAACAACGTTCGTGTTATGGTCTACATTCGTAAGGATGTAGCAGATAACAGTGAAACGATTGAAAAAGAAGGTCAGACAGTTACCAATAATGACTACCACAAGGTCTATGATGCTTTGAAGGCGATGCCTGCTGTAAAAAGTGTTACCTTCTCAAGTAAAGAAGAACAATACGAGAAACTGACGGAAACCATGGGTGACGATTGGAAGGTCTTTGAAGGGGATGCAAATCCTCTCTATGATGCCTATATCGTCGATACAAATTCTCCAAGTGATGTTAAAACAGTAGCTGAAGAAGCGAAGAAAATTGAGGGAGTATCAGAAGTTCAAGATGGTGGAGCCAACACTCAACGACTTTTCGAACTGGCTTCCTTTATCCGTGTTTGGGGATTGGTTATTGCAGGGCTCTTGATTTTTATCGCAGTCTTCCTCATTTCCAATACCATCCGTATTACCATTATTTCACGTAGTCGTGAGATTCAGATCATGCGTCTTGTTGGAGCGAGAAATGGTTATATCCGTGGCCCATTCTTGCTAGAAGGTGCTTTTATTGGCTTGCTTGGCGCAGCGATTCCCTCAGTTCTTGTATTCTTTGTTTACAATATCGTTTATCAATCGGTCAATAAATCCTTGGTAGGTCAAAACTTATCAATGATTACGCCAGATGTGTTTGTCCCTTTGATGACAGTTCTACTATTTGTAATCGGAATTTTCATTGGTTCAATTGGTTCAGGAATTTCGATGCGTCGATTCTTGAAAATCTAATTGGATATAAATGCAAATTGCAGAACAAATCAGAAAAATGATACATTTTTAAAAGAGAAGTTTTCGTAAACTTCTCTTTTTTCTTCTAAAAATTAAAAAAAGTAGACAATTTTTTTATAAAAGCCTTTACAAAAAAAAATAAAGTGGTATAATTGAATTATAAATAAGTGCAAACGTTTTCGTAAAACGTTTGCCTAAAAAATATAAAGGAGATTTGAATGATGAAAGATACATTCAAAAATGTCTTGTCTTTCGAATTTTGGCAAAAATTCGGTAAGGCATTGATGGTGGTTATCGCTGTTATGCCAGCGGCTGGATTGATGATTTCAATCGGTAAGTCGCTTGCATTGATTGACCCAAATCTTGCCCCACTTGTTATTACAGGTGGAATTCTTGAGCAAATCGGTTGGGGAGTTATCGGTAACCTTCATATTTTGTTTGCTCTTGCTATCGGTGGTAGCTGGGCTAAAGAGCGTGCAGGCGGTGCATTTGCAGCAGGACTTGCCTTTATCTTAATCAACCGTATCACTGGTACTATCTTTGGAGTTACAAGTGATATGCTGAAAAACCCTGAGGCTATGGTCACTACCCTCTTTGGAGGCTCAATCAAAGTTTCTGATTACTTCATCAGTGTTCTTGAAGCACCAGCATTGAACATGGGTGTTTTTGTAGGGATTATCTCTGGTTTTGTAGGGGCAACTGCCTTTAACAAATACTACAACTACCGTAAACTTCCTGATGCGCTTTCATTCTTCAATGGGAAACGCTTCGTACCATTCGTTGTCATCCTTCGTTCAGCTATTGCAGCAATTGTACTTGCAGCTTTCTGGCCAGTTGTTCAAACAGGTATCAACAACTTTGGTATCTGGATTGCCAATTCACAAGAAACAGCACCTGTTCTTGCACCATTCTTGTATGGTACTTTGGAACGTTTGCTCTTGCCATTTGGTCTTCACCACATGTTGACTATCCCAATGAACTATACAGCTCTTGGTGGTACTTATGACATTTTAACTGGTGCAGCTAAAGGTACTCAAGTATTCGGTCAAGACCCACTATGGCTTGCATGGGTAACAGACCTTGTAAACCTTAAAGGTACTGATGCTAGTCAATACCAACACTTGTTAGATACTGTTCACCCAGCTCGTTTCAAAGTTGGTCAAATGATCGGTTCATTCGGTATCTTGATGGGTGTCATCGTTGCTATCTACCGCAATGTTGAAGCAGACAAGAAACACCAATACAAAGGAATGATGATTGCAACAGCTCTTGCAACTTTCTTGACAGGGGTTACTGAACCAATCGAATACATGTTCATGTTTGTTGCAACACCTCTTTATCTTGTATATTCTGTTGTTCAAGGTGCTGCCTTCGCTATGGCTGATATTGTTCACCTTCGTGTGCACTCATTCGGTTCAATTGAATTCTTGACTCGTACTCCGCTAGCTATCAACGCTGGTCTTGGTATGGATATCATTAACTTTATCTGGGTAACTGTCCTCTTTGCAGTCATCATGTACTTCATTGCCAACTTCATGATTAAGAAATTCAACTATGCAACTCCAGGACGTAACGGAAACTATGAAACTGCTGAAGGAGCATCAGAAGATGCAACTCCAGGAGAAACAAAAGTTGCAGCAGCTTCTCAAGCTGTAAATATCATTAACCTTCTTGGTGGTCGTGCAAACATCGTAGATGTAGATGCATGTATGACTCGTCTTCGTGTAACTGTTAAGGATGCAGATCGTGTTGGTACTGAGGAACAATGGAAAGCAGAAGGCGCTATGGGTCTTGTCATGAAAGGACAAGGTGTCCAAGCTATCTACGGACCAAAAGCTGACGTATTGAAATCTGATATCCAAGACATCCTTGACTCAGGTGAAGTAATTCCTGAAACTCTTCCAAGCCAAATGACAGAAGCTCAAAAAAATACTGTACATTTTAAAGGTGTAACTGAGGAAGTTTACTCAGTAGCTGACGGTCAAGTTATTGCCTTGGAACAAGTGAAAGATCCAGTCTTTGCTCAAAAAATGATGGGTGATGGTTTTGCAGTAGAACCAGCAAATGGAAACATTGTATCTCCAGTTACAGGTACTGTATCAAGTATCTTCCCAACAAAACATGCACTTGGACTTGTTACTGAATCAGGTCTTGAAGTACTTGTTCATATTGGTTTGGATACTGTAAGCCTTGAAGGAAAACCATTTACTGTTCACGTTTCTGAAGGACAAAAGGTTGCAGCAGGTGATCTTCTTGTTACAGCTGACTTGGATGCTATCCGTGCAGCAGGTCGTGAAACATCAACAGTGGTTGTCTTTACAAATGGTGATGCTATCAAATCAGTTAAATTAGAACAAACAGGTTCTCTTGCAGCTAAAACAGCAGTTGCTAAAGTAGAATTGTAATATACTTGGGGTTGGAAGCTGTTTTCCAACCTCTTGTTTTAGGAGAAAAGCATGAAATTTCTAACACTCAATACCCACAGTTGGATGGAGAAGGAAGCAGAGGAAAAATTCCAAATCTTATTCCAAGACATTCTTGATAAGGATTATGATTTGATTTGTTTCCAAGAAATCAATCAAGAAATGACTTCGCCTGAGGTAGAGGTTAACAATCACTATCAAGCTTTACCATCAGCAGAACCCATTCATCAGGACCACTATGTCCGACTTCTGGTTGAAAAATTGTCTGAGAAAGGGAAAAACTACTACTGGACTTGGGCTTACAATCATATTGGCTATGACCGCTACCATGAAGGCGTAGCCATCTTATCCAAAACACCTATTAAGGCGCGTGAGATTTTAGTATCAGATGTAGATGATCCAACGGACTACCATACTCGTCGCGTTGCCTTGGCTGAGACAGAGGTTGAAGGTAAGGAACTTGCTCTTGCAAGCGTTCATCTCTCTTGGTGGGATAAAGGTTTCCAAGAAGAATGGGCACGATTTGAGGCTGTACTAAAAGAGTTGAAGAAACCTCTAATTTTAGCGGGTGATTTTAATAATCCAGCTGGTCAGGAAGGCTATCAAGCGATTTTAGCTAGCCCATTAGGATTACAAGACGCGTTTGAAGTTGCGAAAGAAAGAAGTGGTAGCTATACCGTTCCACCAGAAATTGATGGCTGGAAAGGCAATACCGAGCCATTACGAATCGACTACGTCTTTACGACCAAAGAGTTAGAAGTAGAGAGTTTGCAAGTAGTTTTTGATGGACAAAATAGTCCACAAGTCAGTGATCATTATGGTTTGAATGCTGTATTGACCTGGAAATAATGAAAGAGGTTGGAACCAGAGAGTTCCAACTTTTTAATCTATTCGAATCTTTACTACAGGACTGAGACTCAAATGGGGCTACTGCAATAGGACAAAATATGGTATAATTGAAAAGATAGAATCGAGGATAGTATGTCATTTAAGAAATTTCAATTTAAAAATTATATAGTAGAAGCCTTGGAGGAGTTAAAATTTACAACTCCGACAGAGGTACAAGAAAAATTAATCCCTATTGTACTGGCAGGTCGTGACTTGGTGGGCGAGTCAAAAACAGGTTCAGGAAAGACCCACACTTTCTTACTACCCATTTTTCAGCAATTAGATGAAACTAGCGATAGTGTGCAAGCGGTCATTACTGCACCAAGTCGTGAGTTGGCTACTCAGATCTACCAAGCAGCCCGTCAGATTGCAGCTCACTCAGATGTCGAAGTTCGTGTGGTTAATTATGTGGGTGGTACGGATAAGGCGCGTCAGATTGAAAAACTTGCCAGCAACCAACCACATATTGTTATCGGAACGCCAGGTCGCATCTATGACTTGGTCAAATCTGGTGATTTGGCTATTCACAAGGCCAAGACCTTTGTAATTGATGAAGCGGATATGACCTTGGATATGGGATTCTTGGAAACCGTTGATAAGATTGCAGGGAGCCTTCCAAAAGACTTGCAATTCATGGTCTTTTCAGCAACTATTCCACAAAAATTGCAACCATTCTTGAAAAAATACTTGTCAAATCCTGTCATGGAAAAAATCAAGACTAAGACAGTCATTTCTGATACGATTGATAATTGGTTGATTTCGACCAAGGGCCGCGACAAGAATGCTCAAATTTACCAGCTGACTCAGTTGATGCAGCCTTATTTGGCAATGATTTTTGTTAACACAAAAACGCGTGCTGATGAGTTACATGCCTACTTGACTGCTCAAGGATTGAAGGTAGCTAAGATTCATGGAGACATTGCTCCTCGTGAACGCAAACGGATCATGAATCAGGTGAAAAATCTGGATTTTGAGTACATTGTCGCAACAGACTTGGCAGCGCGTGGGATTGACATTGAAGGTGTCAGCCATGTTATTAATGATGCCATTCCGCAAGACTTGTCCTTCTTTGTTCACCGTGTTGGACGGACTGGGCGCAACGGACTGCCTGGTACAGCTATTACCCTTTACCAGCCAAGCGATGACTCGGATATCCGTGAGTTGGAGAAATTAGGAATCAAGTTTACTCCTAAGATGGTCAAAGACGGAGAGTTTCAAGATACCTATGACCGTGATCGTCGTGCCAACCGTGAAAAGAAGCAGGATAAGCTTGATATTGAAATGATTGGCTTGGTCAAAAAGAAAAAGAAAAAAGTCAAACCAGGCTATAAGAAGAAGATTCAATGGGCGGTGGATGAAAAACGCCGCAAAACCAAGCGTGCTGAAAATCGCGCACGTGGCCGTGCAGAGCGTAAAGCTAAACGCCAAACATTTTAAAAACTCAGTAGAATCAGGTGATTCTACTGAGTTTTTATTTCCGGAAATATTCAAAGGAGATAATAATTATATATTTTAAATAATTTGATTTATAAAACAGTAATTGCTTTAAAACCTTTTTTAGAGCAATATTTTATTGAAATCATAAGGAAAAAAATTGAAAACTATACAAAATTGTGTTATCATACTATAAAACAATCGGATTATATCATTTGATCCGTGAAAAGAAAAGGGGACTTCTATGGATAAATCATTTATGAAACAACAACGTTTTTCATTCCGTAAAATGAAAGTTGGGTTGGCTTCTGTAGCAATTTTGTTTGCTTTTGCTCAGGTCGGACAAGTGTCTGCAGATGAAACAACACAACCGGCATCTACTTCAGCTGAAACAGTAAAGAAAACCGAAGCAAATAAATCGGCAGTCGAAGCTGCTGTAGCAGAAATTAAAGCTGATGAGGCGAAACCAGTCGTTAACCAATCAGATGCAAAACCTGGAGAACTTGTTGATGTTTCTAAGAAGGTTTCACCTATTGACGTGAAAGAACGCCAAGAAGGTGATCAAAAGATTCATGAAGAAACTGCAACAGTTGAAGTCACAAAGACAGAAGTGGCACCTGTAAAAAGTGAAGAACTTCCTGCTCCAAAGACTGAAACAACTGAGAGTACAGTGAGTGGGAAAGATGAAGATGGAAATTCTTATACCCAATATGAACGTGTTGATAAAACAACTACAGTCGAAATCAAGAAAGCGACAAGAACGATTTCAAAATCTAACTCTGCCGATATCGTTTTTGTTGTTGACCGTTCAGCATCTATGTCTCGAACTATTGACACTGTCCGTAACAATATCAATGAGTTTGCAAGAAATCTTGCTAAAGATGGAGTAGCAGCACGTTTTGGATTAGCTACCTTTAGTGATGAAGTATATGGACGTATAGGTGGATTAGCAGATGAGGGTACAATTTTAACAAAATTTAATGAATCTTATTTTACCTCTGACCCAGCTGAGCTTGAAAAAGCCTTAGCAGGCATTAAGCTTGCACATGGTGGAGACTTCCCTGAAACATCTACACCTACTCTTACACAAATTGTTTCAACCTACGACTGGTCTAAGTCACCTAAAAATAAAAAGTTTGTCGTATTGTTGACAGATGCTCCAATGAAGGAGGATCCTTCAATTCCAACGATGGCGAATACTCTTGCGTCTTTGAAAGCCGCAAAAATCGAAAGAATTGTTGCAACTTCGACAGGGACCGATATTAGCTATAAAGATTTTGTATCTGAAGGTCGATTAATGAATATTAATCGTAACTTGGCTGATTCTTTAACTAAGGATGCAACTACATGGATTGTTGAAACTGTGACTGAAGGACACAATTACAAGGTAACGAAAGATAATTACCAATTTTACCTAGAACGTCGTACAACACTACCTGTTGCTCAGACAGGAAGTGCGACTCCAACTACCACAGTTCCAGTAGCTACAGCTTATAAAAAAGAAGTGGCGAAACTCCCTGATACAGGAAGTAATGATACAGCGAACTATGGTATTGTGGGACTTGGCCTCCTAATGGCTGGACTTGGCTTAACTGTAAGCAATAGAAAGTCTAAGGAACAGTAAGCCTAACTGGAAGATTGTTTGTTAAAACATTGTGAGGAAAAAGCAGACGAAAAAATAGGTAGTTTGTAAACGAAGTATGCAGATAAACATAGGTATGATCTTCTGTATTATGGAGTACAAGCCAAATTATTATGCCGAGAAAAGAGCCGTAAGGTTCTTTTTTTGATTTAGAGAAAATACTGCAAAAAAAAGTAAAAAGTGGTATAATGATAAGGTTATATAGTCCCGATAAGATGGTAGGTATTCATTACTAGTAGTTTTCCTATCAGTACTTTGTAACTCTATAACAATATTTTTTAAGGGGGGACATTTTTATGTCAGAACGTAAATTATTCACGTCTGAATCTGTATCTGAGGGGCATCCGGATAAGATTGCAGACCAAATTTCAGATGCGATTTTGGATGCTATTTTAGCAAAGGATCCAGATGCGCACGTTGCTGCCGAGACAGCTGTATACACAGGTTCGGTCCATGTTTTTGGTGAAATTTCTACACATGCTTATGTAGATATTAACCGAGTGGTTCGTGATACCATTGCAGAGATTGGTTATACCAATACAGAGTATGGTTTTTCTGCGGAGACGGTGGGAGTTCATCCGTCACTTGTTGAGCAGTCACCAGATATCGCCCAAGGTGTTAACGAAGCCTTGGAAGTTCGTGGAAATGCAGATCAAGATCCACTGGACTTGATTGGTGCTGGTGACCAAGGTCTTATGTTTGGATTTGCGGTGGATGAGACAGAAGAACTCATGCCTTTACCAATCTCACTTAGCCACAAGTTGGTTCGTCGTTTGGCAGAACTTCGTAAGTCTGGTGAAATCAGCTATCTCCGTCCAGATGCTAAATCACAAGTTACGGTTGAGTATGATGAAAATGATCGTCCAGTACGTGTGGATACAGTCGTTATTTCAACTCAGCACGACCCAGAAGTTAGCAATGAACAAATTCACAATGATGTGATCAGCAAGGTTATCAAGGAAGTTATTCCAGCATCTTACTTGGATGAGCAAACCAAATTCTTCATCAATCCAACTGGTCGTTTTGTAATCGGTGGACCTCAAGGAGACTCAGGTTTGACTGGTCGTAAGATTATCGTGGATACCTATGGTGGCTACTCTCGCCATGGTGGTGGTGCCTTCTCTGGTAAGGATGCGACTAAGGTGGACCGTTCAGCCTCTTATGCAGCTCGCTACATTGCCAAGAACATCGTTGCAGCAGGCCTTGCTAAGAAGGCAGAAGTGCAATTGGCCTATGCTATTGGGGTGGCGCAACCTGTTTCTGTTCGTATCGATACTTTTGGTACAGGAACAGTAGCTGAAAGCAAGCTTGAAAAAGCAGCGCGTCAAATCTTTGACCTTCGGCCTGCAGGAATTATTCAAATGCTGGATCTCAAACGCCCAATTTACCGTCAAACAGCGGCTTATGGACACATGGGACGTACAGATATTGACCTTCCATGGGAACGATTAGACAAGGTAGATGCTTTAAAAGAAGCGGTGAAATAGAATTAAAAGATTGGTAGCTGTGCACTACCAATCTTTTTTGCAAAAGAAAACCAGCTTTTGGCTGGTCTTCTTATTTCATAGGGATTGAAATCTCAATCAATTTATCTGAATAAAGCGTCTTGATATTGGCTTCATCAATGCTTCCTTTATCGATTTTACGTTTCAAGAAGAAGTCTTGGATGGTTTCGATTTCAGGTTCACGAATAGCACGGTGTTTGTTGGAAATGAGGATTTCATAGTGAAGCGGGGCTTGTGTGAAAACTACATCTGTGTTTCCAGCAGAATAGACCTCGACAAGAGTTGCGTCTGTGCTTTCTAATTGGCTTTTAACAAGTTGCGAGTGTGAGTTTGTCGTATTGATAAGCTTCATAACAGTTCCTCCGATTTTCTAACTCTATTATAGCACTTTTTGGATAAAATCGTGTATTTTAGCCAATTCCATGCTGGATTTTCCAAGCTTCAATTCCCCATTTATGGCTACCACGTTTGAGTTTTTCAATAGCCTCGTCAATAGGAAACCAAGCAATATGATTAAAATCTTCCAATGGTTTTTGTACTTCTTGGAAAGAAATAGCTTCATAGA
The DNA here is from genome assembly GCF_026782085.1 of Streptococcus oralis. Lineage (GTDB taxonomy): Bacteria > Bacillota > Bacilli > Lactobacillales > Streptococcaceae > Streptococcus > Streptococcus oralis_DA. The sequence goes on along the minus strand of NZ_JAKUVW010000004.1, from coordinate 651,051 downwards.
GATACGCTGGATTGTAGTAGTAGGTATCACGGTGGCGAGAGTAGAAATACTCATCAGCTTGCCCATAAAAGGTTCCAATCTCAGCTGTAAAGCCAAGTTCTTCGATTAGTTCTCTCTTCAGTGCTTCTTGATGATCTTCGCCTGCTTCAATCTCTCCACCTGGCAAGAACCAAGCACCATTGGGGGCTTGAACTAGGACAATTTGTTTTTTCTCCGCATCCGGAATAACTGCGTACACACCATAGCGGGACTGGTAGGTCACATTCTCTTTTTTTTCACCAAAAGTTGGGTTTGCCATTGCATTTTCCTCATTCTCTAGTATCTTTATTATTATCATAATGGACGAGGCGCTAGCTGTCAAGAATAAACCAACGAACTGGTGCAGAAAAAGCTACTTTGTCTTGGTCAATCCTTGTCTAGTTAAACTTTCCAACCCTAGCTCTTTAACTGGTATAATAAAAGAGAGGTGATTTTATGGCAGAATCAAGACTATTTCGTATCCTATATCTACTTTTAGAAAAAGGCAGTACAACGGCTCCTGAATTAGCCCGATTATTTGAAGTATCTGTACGAACGATTTATCGCGATATTGAGCGATTGAGTATGGCGGGGATTCCTCTATATTCGATACCTGGGAAGGCGGGCGGAATCTTTTTAATGAAGGACTTTGTTCTGGATCGTACTCTCGTATCGGAGGATGAAAAATTAGAACTTCTATCAGCTTTGCAAGGAATTCAAGCTCTGACCAATGACAGGCAAGATCTGTTACTTGAAAAGTTGGAATCTATTTTTCAAGTTTCTACTAGCCCTTGGATAGAAGTAGATTTGACTGACTGGAGAAAGCGAGAAGGTCAAAAAGAATTATTTGATAACATCAAACATGCTATTCTAGAGAAAAGGCAACTGGTGATTACTTATCTAGGTGGGTGTGGTCAGAAAACGATTCGTACAGTCGAGCCCTTTAGACTCGTATTTAAAAAGAGAGATTGGTACCTTCATGCCTACTGTTGTTTGAAGGAAGAGTGGCGTTTTTTCAAATTGTCTAGAATTAGGAACTATCACCTAACAACTGAAACTGTGAAGCAGAAAAATGTGGAGGATTGGGTTGATGGTTCAGATCAAGTGGCACATCAAATCGAAGTTTCCTTGAAGTTTAGTCCCAAGCTTGCTTTCCGGGTTTATGAAGATTTTTCAGAAGATGAGATTAGCTTGGGGAAAGATGGGTGTTATTATGTCAAGACATTCCTACCAGAGCATGAAAGTCTGTATACTTACCTCCTGTCTTATCTAGATGGGGTGGAAATACTCGCCCCCAATCATCTGAAGAAGGAATTGCTTTCTAGATTAGAAAAAATCCAAAAACTTTACAAACCTTGACAAAAGATGTCAGGGTTTTGGTGCTATACTAGAGATAGAAAGGAGAGGAACCAAATGAAATACGAATGGAGAAAAGAAGCAAAAGATCTTTATCAAGTGAAAGCTAGGCCCAGCATCCTGCAGGTGCCAGGTCAATCCTATATCGTGATTGATGGTAAAGGCGATCCAAACCAAGAAGATTTTTCAGAACGAGTTGGTGCCTTATATGCCTTGGCCTATGCGATAAAGATGAAGTATAAAAAAACTCCTTTGGATGAGGTTTACACTGATTTTACTGTCTTTCCTTTAGAAGGTTTATGGAAAAAGGAGAAGCAAGGAGAACTGGTAAAAAGTGAGCTTTCTTATAGCATTATGATTGGCCAACCCGATTTCATTACGCGAGAACTATTTGAGGAAGCTCTGAAAGAGGTTAAAACCAAGAAGCCAACTCCTCTCTATGAGGCTATTCGTTTTGAAAAAATAGAAGAAGGTCAAAGTCTTGCCATGCTTCATGTAGGACCTTTTGATACTGAAAATGAGACTTTTGCAGAGATGGAGCATTTTTGTCAACTTCATAAGCTCAAAAGAACTTCGGAAGTCCACCGAGAAATCTATCTCAATAACCTTCATCGAACGGAGCCAAGCAAATTGAAAACAATTCTTCGTTATCAAGTTCAAGAAGAGAATTAGAAAAGAACAGGAAATCTTGTTTCCTGTTCTTTTTTAAGTTTTATTCTTCTTTTTCAGAAGCAATCTCTTCTGTTTTCTCAGTTTTTTTGGCAGATTTGATTTGAATATTTCCATTGCTTGTCATAACTGCCTTGAGGTCTTTTTCACTTGGGTTTTCAAGGTAGTAGTCAGTGATTGCATCCTCGATATGGTCTTGAATGGTACGGCGGAGTGGGCGTGCCCCCATTTTTGGATCATAACCTAAGTCAACCAACTTTTCCTTGACCTTGTCTGTCACATCGAGGTGGATATTGTTGCTGGAGAGGCGTTTGTTGACATCCGCTAGCATGAGTTCGACGATTTGGAGAAGATTGTCCTTGCTGAGAGGTTTAAATTCGATGATGCCATCAAAACGGTTCATAAATTCAGGGCTAAAGAAGTTGCCGAGTTCACCGAGAACAGAGTTGGTTCGACCTTCACGAGCTGCCCCAAAACCAACGCTGGCTTCGGCCTTACCAGTACCCGCATTTGAGGTCATGATAATGATAGCATCCTTAAAGCTAACTGTTCGTCCTTGCCCATCTGTCAAACGACCATCGTCCAAGACTTGAAGGAACATGTGCATCACATCTGGATGGGCTTTCTCGACCTCATCGAGAAGGATGAGAGAATATGGGTTGCGACGAACCTTTTCAGTCAGCTGCCCAGCTTCATCATAACCAACATAACCTGGAGGGGCTCCGACCAATTTAGCTACACTGTGTTTTTCCATGTATTCACTCATATCAAAGCGAATCATGCTGTCAGCAGAACCAAAGAGCTCAATGGCTAGTTGTTTGGAAAGTTCTGTTTTACCAACACCAGTTGGTCCGACAAAGAGGAAGCTTCCGATTGGCCGGTTAGGAGTTCCAAGTCCAACACGATTACGACGGATTGCCTTGGCAATCTTATCGACAGCTTCATCTTGACCAATGACATGAGTTTTGAGGTCGTCTGCTAGATGGATAAGCTGAGACTGTTCTTTTTCTTTGAGTTCTCCAACAGGGATATTGGTTTTCTGCTCAATGATATGTTCAATAGTTTTCTCGCTGATGATTGGAGTATCCTGATCGGTCACCTTGTTCTTTTGCATTTCCTTGTACTTGGCAATCTGATCGCGGAAATAAGCAGCCTTTTCAAAGTCTTCCTCTCGTGTAGCTTGAGCCTTGAGATTCTCAGCTTCAATTAAACGCTGATCAATCACTTTAGGATCAACAAAGTTCAGTGTCAGATTCATCTTAGAACCAGCTTCATCCAACAGGTCAATAGCCTTGTCTGGCAAGAAGCGGTCTTGGATATAGCGATTGGATAGATTTGCAGCAGCTTCTATAGCCGCATCAGTATACTTGACGTGATGGTAGTCTTCGTATTTCTTTTGAACCCCTTTGAGGATGATAATGGTTTCTTCAACAGTTGGTTCATCTACCTTGACGGGCTGCATACGACGCTCTAGGGCAGCATCTTTTTCAATGATGCGGTATTCATTGAGAGTAGTGGCTCCGACCATTTGCAATTCACCACGGGCAAGGGCTGGTTTGAGGATATTTCCTGCATCCATATTGCCATCGCCAGCAGATCCTGCACCAACAATTTCATGGATTTCATCGATAAAGAGGATGATGTCCTCACGTTTGCGGATTTCTTCCATGAGTTTTTGCATACGTTCTTCAAATTGGCCTCGAATCCCTGTTCCTTGGACTAGACTGACCACATCCAGACGGATGACCTGCTTGCCTTGAAGTTTATGGGGAACATCGCCATCGACAATCTTCTGAGCTAGACCTTCCACAACGGCTGTTTTACCAACACCCGGTTCTCCGATGAGGACAGGATTGTTCTTGGTTCGACGGTTGAGGATTTCGATAACGCGGATAATCTCCTCATCTCGACCGATAACAGGGTCAATATCTCCCCGACGAGCAATCTCAGTAATATTGATACCATATTCCTCTAGGAGTCCTTTTTCTTGGCTAGGAGGTGTTTGAAGTGGGCCTCGGTTTTGAGGTCCATAACCACCGTTTCCTCCATATCCTCCACCAGATTGAGTTGGAGGGACGTTATTTGAAGAAGGTTTGAAATTGTTCAAATCATTGAAAAAGTCGCCGAATGGATCAAAGTCATGATTATTTAAGTCAGTCATTCCTTTAAAGAGGGTATTATTTGGATCTGTTTTGATAATTTTATAGCAATTTTGACAGAGATCAATTTGCTTTTGCTGTCCATTGATATTGGTATACAGATGAATTGTTGAGTCGTTTATTTTACAGTTTTGACAGAGCATACATCTACCTCATTTCATTCTTATTCTTGGCCTAAGAAAAAGGTCAAGAATAGTCAAAGTTTTATACTCTCATTATAGCATGATTAAGGTGTAAAGCAAGTAAAAAGATTGGGAAGTGGTCGTTTTTAAAAGAAGGATTTATGGAGAATCAAGCGACATTGAAGGTAAGAAAAAATCCCATTTGCGGTGACAAAAAGGATTCTCATTCATCGGGACTTACTGCCCCTTGTTTTTATATTAGTAAAGGAGTTCGTAAATCTCCATTGCAATCAAATCAATGCTATCAAAGGTATAAGTTTCACGAGCCTCTACATCACGAAGGGTGAAGAGTGATCCGTTTTCTTCGTCGTGGCTGTATGCAACTTCTGCGACAACAACACCTTCACGTTCAAAATTACGTTTTAGATTTCCACCATCTTTTGTCATTGCTTCTAGGCGGTTAATGATTCTAACCAAATGTGATTCCATTTTGATTCTCCTCCATTTCTTATCGTTTCTATTTTACCATAAACAAGAGGTAGTTGACTAGAAAAAAACTGTGATTTCTCTCTATTTCTCCATTCTATCAAGTTAATTGTTAAAATTAGGGAAAAAGGATTGCATTTTAATTCAATTCATGTTATAATCATACAATCTAATACATAGAAAGTTGATTGAATATGAATTTTTCTTTTTTACCAAAGTATTTACCATATTTTAACTATGGTGCTCTGATTACCGTATTGATTTCTATCCTTGTTGTCTGCTTAGGGACCATTATAGGTGTGTTACTGGCCTTTGCCCAACGTTCACGCTTTAAACCGCTCGTTTGGTTTGCAAATGTGTATGTTTGGATCTTCCGTGGGACTCCAATGATGGTTCAGATAATGATTGCCTTTGCTCTTATGCATATCAATGCTCCGACTATCCAAGTGGGAATTTTAGGAGTTGATCTTTCTCGTTTGATTCCTGGTATTCTGATTATTTCTATGAATAGTGGAGCTTACGTTTCAGAAACTGTTCGTGCTGGGATCAATGCGGTTCCTAAAGGGCAGTTAGAGGCTGCTTACTCTCTTGGTATTCGTCCGAAAAATGCCATGCGTTATGTCATTTTGCCACAAGCTATCAAGAATATTCTTCCGGCTCTGGGAAATGAATTTATCACCATTATCAAGGATAGTTCTCTCTTGTCTGCGATTGGGGTGATGGAGTTGTGGAATGGTGCAACGACAGTAGCAACAACAACGTATTTACCGTTGACTCCCCTTTTATTTGCAGCCTTTTACTATTTGATTATGACCTCTGTTTTGACAGTGGCGTTGAAAGCATTTGAAAAACATATTGGACAAGGAGACAAGAAATAATGACAGAAACCTTGATTAAAATTGAAGAACTACATAAATCTTTTGGGAAAAATGAAGTTTTAAAAGGCATCAATCTTGAGATTAAACGTGGAGAAGTTGTGGTCATTATTGGTCCGTCAGGGAGCGGGAAATCAACTCTCCTTCGTTCGATGAATCTACTTGAAGAAGCAAGTAAAGGTAAGGTTATCTTTGAAGGAGTTGATATCACAGATAAGAAAAATGATCTTTTTGCTATGCGTGAAAAGATGGGCATGGTATTCCAACAATTCAACCTCTTTCCCAATATGACAGTGATGGAAAATATCACTTTGTCACCAATTAAAACCAAAGGTGAAAGCAAGGAAGTTGCGGAGAAAAGAGCACAGGAACTGTTAGAAAAAGTTGGCTTGCCAGATAAGGCGACGGCTTATCCTCAGAGTTTATCAGGTGGTCAGCAACAACGGATTGCCATTGCACGTGGACTTGCTATGGAACCAGATGTTTTGCTCTTTGATGAGCCGACTTCAGCCCTAGACCCTGAGATGGTTGGAGAAGTTCTAGCTGTTATGCAAGACCTCGCTAAATCAGGGATGACCATGGTGATTGTGACTCATGAAATGGGCTTTGCGCGTGAGGTAGCAGACCGTGTTATCTTTATGGCGGATGGGGTTGTTGTCGAAGATGGAACGCCTGAGGAGATTTTCGATCAAACAAAAGAACAACGGACCAAGGAATTTTTGAGTAAGGTTTTGTAATACCTCATTTTTAGAAGAAATGGAGTAGGCATCATGGCTTCTAGTAAAGAATATTTAGATTTTATTCTCGAACAGCTATCAGAGCTAGAGGAGATGAGTTATCGTCCAATGATGGGAGAGTATATCCTTTATTATCGTGGGAAGATTATTGGGGGAATCTATGATAATCGTTTGTTACTGAAGCCTGTGAAGCTGGTCAGGGATCAACTGGGACAGACTAGGCTTGAACGTCCTTATGAAGGAGCTAAGGAGATGATTTTGATAGAAGACATTGAAGATAAATCATTTCTAATGAGATTAATCAAGGAGATGTATGAAGTCTTACCGGCTCCAAAAGTCAAAAAGAAAGCATGACAGATTCACCTAGTATAAATAGGCATAAAAGCTCGACAAGGGCTTTTTCTTATAGTTTCAGACTATAGGGTCCATTAGGCAAGAAGTGTTAGAATGGCGAGTTATTTTTTGATATAATAGAGGATATTTGATAGAAAAGAGAAGAGATATGGCACAGATTATTGATGGGAAGGCTCTTGCAGCTAAGTTACAAGGACAGTTGGCTGAGAAGACGGCTAAACTAAAAGAAGAAACAGGTTTAGTTCCAGGCTTGGTGGTGATTTTGGTGGGGGACAATCCTGCTAGTCAAGTCTACGTTCGCAACAAGGAACGTTCAGCTCTTGCTGCTGGCTTCCGTAGTGAAGTAAAGCGAGTTCCAGAGACTATTACCCAAGCGGAATTGTTAGACTTGATTGCCAAATACAATCAAGATCCAGCTTGGCATGGGATTTTGGTTCAATTACCTTTGCCAAAACATATTGACGAAGAGGCAGTTTTATTAGCCATTGACCCCGAAAAAGACGTGGATGGTTTCCATCCCCTAAACATGGGTCGCCTCTGGTCTGGTCATCCAGTTATGATTCCTTCAACACCTGCAGGAATTATGGAGATGTTTCATGAATATGGGATTGATCTAGAAGGTAAAAATGCGGTTGTTATCGGTCGTTCAAATATCGTTGGGAAACCAATGGCTCAGCTTCTTTTAGCCAAGAATGCGACTGTGACTTTGACTCACTCACGCACCCATCATCTTGCCAAGGTGGCTGCTAAGGCAGATATTCTTGTGGTTGCAATCGGTCGCGCTAAGTTTGTGACTGCTGACTTTGTCAAACCGGGAGCGGTTGTCATTGACGTTGGGATGAACCGAGATGAAAATGGCAAGCTTTGTGGAGATGTTGATTATGATGCGGTTGCACCACTTGCTAGTCACATCACACCTGTACCTGGTGGAGTTGGACCTATGACTATTACCATGCTAATGGAGCAAACCTATCAGGCAGCGCTTCGAACACTAAACAAGGAATAGGAAGATGAAATTCGTATTTGATCTGGATGGGACGCTGTCTTTTGACTATATGACCATTGATGAGGAGATTAAGCAGGTTCTTTTAAAGGCTGAAGATTATGGACATGAGCTTGTGTTTGCCTCAGCCCGCTCTTATCGGGATTGTTTGGGTTTATTAGGCCCTGAACTCAGTCAGCGCTTGGTCATAGGATTGAATGGTGGCGTAGCCTATCATCTGGGGCAGGCTATCTTCGAAAGGAATCTCGATGCTAGAGTTTATCAGGCGCTAGTGGATTATTGCCAGACTTATAATCTCCCTTTCTTTGTAGATGATTGCTTTGACTATAGTGGTCAGATTGTAGAGAAGATTCCATTTATTTCCAGTGTGGATCCCCTAAAGGTAGCTCGTCATCAGAAACTCGAGGACTTAGGGACTCCGATTAAGGTAGTCGTTTATATGGGTGACCACGAGGATTTGCTTGATGATCTGCTTGGTCAGCTAGAAAGGCTGGGGCAGGCTCATCTGTCTTATCATGCGCATGAAAAGTGCCTTTATGTTAATCCCTTGGATACTCATAAGGCGACAACTGTTGAAAAGTTATGCGGGGAGAACTTCATCGCTTTTGGAAATGACCAAAACGATATTGAACTATTTAAAACGTCTCTCTATTCTGTCCAGATAGGAGGTTTTGCTGGCCTTACTCCATATACAGATGACACGTTAGAGCTAAAAGGAGAACCTTCTCCAGCAGTGGCAGCTAAAATTTTACAGACTTTTGCGGAATTTAAGGGAAAATAGTGTAGAAGGAGGTTCAAGCCTCCTTTTGTAGTATAATGGAGTGAGAGGGAAAAACGATGAAAGTGATTGATCAAGCTTTATTAGAAAAAGTTATTATTGAGCGTTCTCGTCACAGTCATAAGGGAGATTACGGTCGTCTGCTCTTGCTAGGAGGGACCTATCCTTATGGGGGAGCTATTATCATGTCAGCCATTGCAGCTGTTAAAAGTGGGGCAGGTTTGGTGACTGTTGGCACGGATAAGGAGAATATTCCGGCTCTGCACAGTCATTTACCTGAGGCCATGGCATTTTCTTTTCAAGATCAGCAATTGTTAAAAGAGCAGTTGGAAAAGGCAGAAGTTGTCTTGCTAGGTCCGGGTTTACGAGAGGATGCATTTGGAGAAGAACTCGTAAAACGGGTCTTTAACAGCCTTAGAAAAGATCAGATTTTGATTGCAGATGGCGGCGCTTTGGGCATCTTATCAAAAGGTCAGTTACCATGTCCTTCCAGTCAGCTCATCCTAACTCCCCACCAAAAGGAATGGGAAAGACTGTCTGGTATAGTTCTTGACCATCAAAATAAAGAGATGACTGCTAGGGCTCTTTCAGCTTTTCCTCAAGGAACGATTCTTGTCGAGAAAGGTCCAGCAACTCGTATCTGGCAAGCTGGTCAGTCTGAATATTATCAGTTAGAGGTTGGAGGTCCCTATCAAGCAACTGGTGGGATGGGAGATACTCTGGCTGGGATGATTGCAGGTTTTGCAGGTCAGTTTCACCAAGTCAGTCTCTATCAGAGAGTGGTGGCAGCAACTCACCTTCATTCAGCTATTGCGCAAGAACTAGCTCAAGAAAACTACCTTGTCTTGCCAACAGAAATTAGCAAGGCTCTTCCGAAAACAATGAAAAAAATATCTCAAAAAGGCAGCTAATATCTTGGTTGTCTTTTTATGTTGATGTAGCTTTGTTGATAAAGTTTTCAAATACCTCAGAACCAGCGACCAACTGCTGAACTTGCGTGAAATTCTCTCTTTTAAGGTCTTGATTTTTAGTCAAACTCGCAAGGAAAGCGAGATTGTTATCAAAGTTGAGAGGTGTCAAATCATGCTTTTTTTGATATAATTTTTAATGATGAATGCGAGAAATGATCGGTATGTGGTCGTTGATTTAGAGGCGACCAGCACCGGAAGCAAGGCAAAAATTATTCAAGTAGGCATTGTGGTGATTGAGAATGGTGAAATCATCGATCAGTATGCGACTGATGTCAATCCTCACGAACCCTTGGATTCTCATATCAAAGAATTAACAGGTCTGACCGATCAACGCTTGGCTGCGGCACCAGAATTTTCTCAGGTGGCTGGAAAAATTTTTGAATTGGTTAAGGACGGTATTTTTGTTGCGCACAATGTACAGTTTGATGCTAATCTTCTTGCAGAATTCCTCTTTTTTGAAGGATATGAATTGCGCACACCGCGAGTGGATACAGTTGAGCTTGCCCAAGTTCTATATCCTCAATTTGAAAAGTACAATCTAGGTATTCTTTGTCAAGAGTTGGGCATTGAGCTGGAACATGCCCATACTGCCCTGTCAGATGCTCAGGCAACAGCTGAACTCTTGCTTTACATGCGTCAAAAACTTTTTGAGCTACCTAAAGGGCTTTTAGAAAGCTTATTAAACCTTGCAGACAACCTTCTCTATGAAAGTTATCTGGTGATTGAGGAGGTCTATCAGCAACAATCTCTCTTATCTTCGCCAGACTTGATGGAGCTTCATGGGCTTTTCCTCAAAAAGGAAAGCAAATGCTTAGTCCCACGAAAGTTATCCAAAGATCTTGCTAAAAACATTTCTTTATTGGGGCTGGAGGAGCGACCGCAACAGTTGGAATTTGCGGAGAAGATTGAGCAATTATTGGAAGAACACCAGACTTCCTTTATCCAAGCCCAAACAGGACTGGGCAAGACTTATGGTTATCTTCTCCCAGCTTTGAACTTGGAGAGTCAAGCAGGTATCCTAGTGAGTGTTCCGACCAAAATTCTTCAAAATCAAATCATGCAAGAAGAAGGTCAGCGCTTAAAAGAGGTCTTCCATCTGGAAATTCATAGTCTCAAGGGACCTCAAAATTACTTGAAACTGGATGCTTTTTACCAAGTCCTCCATCGACCGGAGTCCAATCGTCTTTTCACACGATTTAAAATGCAACTGCTCATCTGGCTAACGGAGACAGAGACTGGTGACTTGGACGAAATTGGGCAGCTTTATCGCTACCAGCACTTTCTGCCAGAACTAGTCCACGATGGCAAGCTTTCAAAGAAAAGTTTATTTGCTACAGAGGATTTTTGGAAACGAGGGCAGGAAAAGGTCAAGACCAGTCGTGTTCTTCTGACCAATCATGCCTATCTGGTCACTCGTTTGGAAGACAATCCAGAGTTTGTCGACAACCGTTTAGTGATTTTGGATGAAGCTCAAAAAATGCTGCTAGCTCTCGAAAATCTAGCCCAGCAGGCTTATCGCCTTGAGGAACTTGTAACCCAGCTTGAAAAGTCCATAGAGTCAGAGGAAGATTTGGTTCAGAAACGCTTGCTTGAGAGTATCGGCTTTGAATGTCGTTACTTGATGGAGCAGTATCAGTCAGGTCTGAAGAATGGAAAGTGGTTGGATTCTCTCGAACACTTGCGCCAGCATTTTTCGGAGTTAGCTCTCCCAGAGTATCGAGAGCTTGCAAACTTTTTCACCTCGGACCGTGAATTTTGGCTTGCTACAGCCGAGAAATCGAGCAAGGATGTCTTGATTTGTTCAAGTAAAAAAGGCCGCTTTATACTAGCAGACTTATTGCCAGAAGATTGTAGGCTCCTAGGAGTATCGGCCACTCTTGAAATCAGCAATCGGGTTTCCTTAGCAGATTTATTGGGATTTCCAGATGCTCGACTTGTTAGGCTTGATGTAGCAAAACAGGAGCAACAAGAAGTCTTTCTAGTCAATGATTTTCCTCTTGTGACAGAAGTTTCACCTGTTGATTATGCTAGTGAGGTGGCTTCTGTTATCCGAAGGTTACAAGCCTTTCAAGAACCCATACTGGTCTTGTTTACCTCAAAAGAGATGTTGCTGGCAGTCTCAGACCTGCTAGACCAACCGCATCTGGCTCAGTATAAAAATGGGGAGCCAAGCCAACTGAAAAAACGTTTTGAAAAAGGCGAACGGCAGATCTTGCTTGGAACAGGTAGTTTCTGGGAAGGGGTTGATTTTTCAACCCATCCTTGTGTAATTCAAGTGATTCCGAGATTGCCTTTCCAAAACCCCCAAGAACCGTTAACCAAAAAATTAAACCAAGAACTGCGTCAAGAAGGGAAGAATCCTTTCTATGATTATCAGTTACCGATGGCGATTATTCGGTTAAAGCAAGCCCTTGGTCGTACTGTTAGACGACCTGACCAAGGTTCGGTTGCTCTAATCTTAGACAGTCGTGTCGTCAGCAAGCGTTATGGCAAACAAATCGCTCAAGCCTTGTCAAAAGAAAGGACTGTTCAGGTCCTTTCTAGAGACCAGCTAGAGCCTGCTGTAGCTGATTTTCTCCAATCTCGTCGCAATAGAATGAAAGAAAAATCCCAGAAAGAGAAAAGGTAAAAAATATGAAACGTTCACTCGACTCTCGAGTCGATTATAGCCTTCTCCTACCAGTGTTTTGTTTACTGGTGATTGGAGTAGTGGCCATTTATATAGCAGTTAGTCATGACTATCCAAATAATGTATTACCAATTCTAGGTCAGCAAATCGCTTGGATTTCCTTGGGGCTTGTCATTGGATTTGTGGTCATGTTCTTTAATACCGAGTTTTTATGGAAGGTGACTCCCTATCTTTATGGTCTAGGGTTGGCTTTGATGGTTCTCCCTCTTGTTTTCTTCAATCCAAATCTTGTAGCGTCAACAGGTGCCAAGAACTGGGTATCGATTGGTGGAACGACACTTTTCCAGCCATCGGAATTCATGAAGATTTCCTATATCTTGATGTTGGCTCGAGCCATTGTAAGATTCACTCAAAAACACAAGGAATGGCGACGGACTATTCCCTTGGATTTCCTATTGATTGGTTGGATGATCGCCTTTACCATACCAGTCTTGCTCCTCTTAGCCCTACAAAGTGATCTGGGGACTGCCTTGGTCTTTGTAGCTATTTTTTCCGGTATGGTTCTCCTTTCAGGTGTTTCGTGGAAGATTATCATTCCGGTCTTTGTGACAGGAGTGACTGCAGTTGCAGGCTTCATGGCCATCTTTATAAGCAAGGATGGACGTGCCTTCTTGCATCAGATTGGGATGCCAACTTACCAGATTAACCGCATCTTGGCTTGGCTCAATCCCTTTGACTTTGCGCAAACAACGACTTACCAACAGGCGCAGGGACAAATTGCGATTGGAAGTGGTGGCTTGTTTGGACAAGGTTTCAATGTGTCCAATCTCCTCATTCCAGTACGTGAAAGTGATATGATTTTTACCGTAATTGCTGAAGACTTTGGCTTCATTGGTTCGGTCTTTGTCGTTGCTTTATACTTGCTTCTTATTTACCGGATGTTGAAGATTACGCTCAGGTCAAATAACCAGTTCTACACCTACATTTCGACTGGATTTATCATGATGTTGCTCTTCCATATCTTTGAAAATATCGGTGCCGTGACAGGCTTACTTCCTTTGACAGGGATTCCTCTGCCTTTCATCTCTCAAGGGGGCTCCGCAATTATTAGCAACCTCATTGGTGTCGGTCTCCTCTTGTCTATGAGTTACCAGACCAATCTAGCAGAAGAGAAAAGTGGAAAAGTTCCATTCAAACGAAAGAAAGTCGTCCTAAAACAAATCAAATAAGGAGGCCACTATGGCAACAGTAGCAGTTATTTTAGCCCAGGGTTTTGAAGAAATTGAAGCCTTGACAGTAGTTGATGTCTTGCGTCGAGCAAACATTTCTTGTGATATGGTAGGATTTGAAGAGCAGGTGACAGGGTCACATGACATTCAGGTAAAAGCTGACCGTATCTTTGATGGTGATTTGTCCGACTATGACTTGGTAGTTCTTCCAGGTGGTATGCCAGGCTCAGCTCACCTACGGGATAATCCAGCCCTCATTTCACAGATTAAAGCCTTTGACCAAGCTGGAAAGAAAATTGCTGCCATCTGTGCAGCCCCAATTGCTCTTCATCAAGCAAGTATCCTGAAAGACAAGCACTTTACTTGTTATGACGGAGTTCAGGAGCAAATTACTGACGGAATTTATCAAAAGCAAACCGTGGTTGTGGATGGTAATCTAACAACTAGCCGAGGACCATCAACCGCACTTGCCTTTGCCTATGAGTTGGTAGAGCAGTTGGGAGGAGATGCTGAAAGTTTACGAGTCGGCATGCTCTATCGAGATGTCTTTGGAAATCAACAGTAAAACGAGAGTTCGGCTCTCGTTTTTTTATTTACTCCATTTCTAAAAAATGTTTCATATGATTGTCCTGCGCTTTTATATCAATCTTTTATAAATCAATCAAGCTTTGTCTAGCATAAGAAGGAAATCTATCTCTAGAAATGTTAGTGGTTTCAAGTTGTTAGATAGAATACTTCAGATTGTTACTGAAATCAAAAGATTCTTGAAAAAGATAGAATATTCAACAAATGCTATATTAAACGGTCTTATCATGCGAATTAATCTGCTTGTATTAATTTGAAATATAAAGTACTTTCTCTGTAATGTAATTGAAACATGTTACTAGTATATTAAAATTAGTCAGAATTTTTTGCATATACGAAACTGGGGGAGTGATATGTTGAAAGCATTTGGAAAAATATTCAAAGTCATTAGAGAATCAAAAAAAATGTCCCTGAAAGAGGTGGCTGCTGGTGATATTTCCGTGGCTCAGCTATCCCGTTTTGAACGGGGAGTCAATGGGATCACACTTGATTCTTTTTATTGCTGTTTAAAAAATATGGCCGTTTCCCTAGAGGAGTTTCAGTATGTTTACCATAATTACATTGATTCAGATGATGTGCTGTTCTCAAAAAAAGTAGCTGATGCATATCAGGAAAACAATGTTGTCAAGCTCCAAAATATTTTGTCAAGCTCAGAAGCATTGACCGAACAGTTTCCTGAGAAAAAAAACTATAAACTCAATACAATCATTGTCAGGGCCCTCTTGTCCTCCTGTTGCTCAGATTTTCAGATTAGCAAGAAGGATATAGAATTCCTGACGGATCATCTCTTTTCTGTTGAGGAGTGGGGACGTTATGAACTCTGGCTTTTTACAAACAGTGTTGATTTGATGACCTTGGAAACGCTGGAAACCTTTGCTAGTGAGATGATCAATCGTACCCAGTTTTATAACAACCTACCTGAAAATCGCCGCCGTATTATCAAGATGCTACTTAATGTCATTAGCGTCTGTATAGAAGGAAACCATCTGCTAGTTGCTATGAGGTTTCTCAATTATCTCGACCACTCTAAAATCCCTGAAACAGATCTATATGATCGAACGCTGATTAAGTATCATAGGGCTCTGTATGCCTACAAGGTTGGGAATACTAATGCTCTCAGTGACATCGAGCAATGCCTATCTTTTTTTGAATTTTTAGATTCCTTTGGTGTTGCCCAAAAACTTAAAGAACAGTTTGAAAGAATTTGCCTTTCATAGTTGTAGATGTGCAACAAAAAATGATCATTTTGAAAAATATACTAGAATAAGGGCATAACTTTATACTAAATTCAGAAGGAGGCTTTATGATGGAGAAAAAGATTCATTATAAGATGCATAAAGTTAAGAAAAACTGGGTAGCCATTGCTTTGACGACCTTGGCCCTTATTGTAGCACCAAAGGTACTTGGTCTAGAACCAGGCGTTGTCCATGCGGATGATGTAAAGCAGGTTGTGGTTCAAGAACCTGCTACAGCTCAGACTAGTGATCCGGGTCAGCAAACTCCAGCCCAAGCTAAAATAGCATCTGAGCAAGAAGCAGAAAAAGCAACCCCTGCAGACAAGGTGACAGGCGATGTTGCTGCTAGTGAAAAACCTGCTAAACCAGCAGAAAATACAGAAGCAACAGTTCAAACCAATGCTCAAGAGCCTGCTAAACCAGCAGATACGAAAGAAGCATCTACAGAAAAGGCTGCTGTTGCTGAAGAAGTTAAAGCTGCTAATGCAATCACAGAAACTCCTAAAACTGAAGTAGCAGACCAGGATAAACAAGCAAGGCCAACAACTGCCCAAGAGCAAGATGACAACAAACGAGAAAAAACGGCTGTTGAAGACAAAATTGTTGCAAATCCAAAGGTTGTAAAGAAAGATCGCTTGCCCGAACCTGCTCAAAAACAAGGAGTAGTAGCTGAAAGAATGGTAGCAGATCAGGCTCAACCTGCACCTGTAAATGCTGACCATGATGATGATGTCCTATCTCATATTAAGACCATTGATGGTAAAAATTACTATGTTCAGGACGATGGTACAGTTAAAAAGAATTTTGCAGTTGAACTTAATGGGAGAATACTTTATTTTGATGCAGAAACTGGTGCATTAGTTGATTCAAATGAATATCAGTTCCAACAAGGAACCAGCAGTCTCAATAATGAATTCTCACAAAAGAATGCTTTCTATGGTACGACTGACAAGGATATTGAAACTGTAGACGGTTATTTGACAGCAGATACTTGGTATCGTCCAAAGTTCATCTTAAAAGATGGAAAAACATGGACGGCTTCGACAGAAACAGACTTGCGTCCTCTTTTGATGGCTTGGTGGCCTGATAAGCGTACTCAGATTAATTACCTCAACTATATGAACCAGCAAGGTCTGGGAGCAGGTGCTTTTGAAAACAAAGTTGAACAAGCTCTCCTGACAGGAGCTTCTCAGCAGGTTCAGCGCAAAATTGAGGAAAAAATTGGTAAAGAAGGCGATACAAAATGGTTGAGAACGCTGATGAGTGCCTTTGTCAAAACCCAGCCAAACTGGAATATCAAGACAGAGTCTGAAACAACTGGTACTAAAAAGGACCACTTGCAGGGTGGAGCTTTGCTTTATACTAATAATGAGAAGAGCTCTCATGCTGACTCTAAGTTCCGTCTGCTTAACCGTACCCCTACTAGTCAAACAGGTAAACCTAAGTACTTCATTGACAAGTCAAACGGTGGTTATGAGTTCTTGCTCGCTAACGACTTTGACAACTCTAATCCAGCTGTTCAGGCCGAACAACTCAACTGGTTGCATTTTATGATGAACTTTGGAAGCATCGTAGCCAATGATCCGACTGCTAATTTTGATGGAGTTCGTGTCGATGCGGTGGACAATGTCAACGCAGACTTGCTCCAAATCGCATCTGACTACTTCAAGTCTCGCTACAAGGTGGGAGAAAGTGAAGAAGAAGCCATTAAGCATTTGTCTATCTTGGAAGCTTGGTCTGATAACGATCCTGACTACAACAAAGATACTAAAGGCGCTCAACTAGCAATTGACAACAAGCTACGCTTGTCCTTGCTTTATTCATTCATGCGTAATCTATCTATCCGTAGCGGAGTAGAGCCAACGATTACAAATAGTTTAAATGACCGTTCTTCTGAAAAGAAAAATGGCGAACGGATGGCTAACTATATCTTTGTGCGGGCCCATGACAGTGAAGTACAAACCGTTATTGCTGACATCATCCGGGAAAATATCAATCCAAATACGGATGGTTTGACCTTTACCATGGATGAACTCAAGCAAGCCTTCAAGATCTACAACGAAGATATGCGCAAGGCAGACAAGAAGTATACGCAGTTCAACATCCCAACTGCTCACGCTCTCATGCTCTCCAATAAAGACTCTATCACTCGGATCTACTATGGTGACCTCTATACCGATGATGGTCAATACATGGAGAAAAAATCTCCTTACCACGATGCTATTGATGCCTTGTTGCGTGCTCGTATTAAGTATGTAGCAGGTGGACAAGACATGAAAGTCACTTATATGGGTGTACCTCGTGAGGCTGATAAATGGTCTTATAATGGTATTTTGACTTCTGTTCGCTACGGTACTGGTGCCAATGAAGCAACAGATGAAGGAACAGCAGAAACCCGTACCCAAGGGATGGCTGTTATTGCTTCTAACAACCC
The DNA here is from genome assembly GCF_026782085.1 of Streptococcus oralis. GTDB lineage: Bacteria > Bacillota > Bacilli > Lactobacillales > Streptococcaceae > Streptococcus > Streptococcus oralis_DA. The sequence continues at coordinate 633,411 of NZ_JAKUVW010000004.1, read as the reverse complement.
TAACCTGAAACTGAACGAATGGGATAAACTGCAAGTCAATATGGGAGCAGCCCACAAGAATCAATACTATCGCCCTGTGCTTTTGACGACCAAAGATGGCATTTCCCGCTATCTAACTGACGAAGAAGTGCCGCAATCGCTCTGGAAGAAGACAGATGCTAATGGTATTTTAACCTTTGATATGAATGATATTGCAGGCTATAGCAATGTACAGGTTTCTGGATATCTGGCTGTTTGGGTACCAGTTGGCGCTAAGGCAGATCAGGATGCTCGTACAACAGCAAGCAAGAAGAAAAACGCTAGTGGTCAGGTCTACGAATCTAGCGCAGCCCTTGATTCTCAGTTGATTTACGAAGGCTTCTCTAACTTCCAGGACTTTGCAACCCGCGATGACCAATATACCAATAAAGTTATTGCTAAAAATGTCAACCTCTTCAAGGAATGGGGAGTAACTTCATTTGAGCTACCACCTCAGTATGTATCTAGCCAAGACGGTACTTTCTTAGATTCTATCATTCAGAATGGTTATGCCTTTGAAGACCGCTATGATATGGCGATGAGCAAGAACAATAAATATGGTTCTTTAAAAGATTTGCTCAATGCTCTTCGTGCGCTTCACAGTGTTAATATCCAAGCCATCGCGGACTGGGTACCAGACCAAATCTATAACCTACCAGGTAAGGAAGTGGTAACAGCAACACGTGTCAACAACTACGGAACCTACCGTGAAGGTGCAGAAATCAAGGAAAAACTCTATGTAGCTAATAGTAAGACCAATGGAACTGATTTCCAAGGTAAGTACGGTGGCGCCTTCTTAGATGAGCTCAAAGCTAAATATCCAGAAATCTTTGAACGAGTACAGATTTCCAATGGTCAAAAGATGACAACAGATGAGAAGATTACCAAGTGGTCGGCTAAGTACTTCAATGGTACCAATATCTTAGGTCGTGGTGCTTACTATGTTCTTAAAGACTGGGCTAGCAACGACTATCTCACTAACAGAAATGGCGAGATAGTATTGCCTAAGCAATTAGTTAATAAGAATGCTTACACAGGATTTGTTAGTGATGCCAATGGTACTAAGTTCTATTCAACTAGTGGTTATCAAGCTAAAAATTCCTTTATCCAAGATGAAAATGGAAATTGGTATTACTTCGATAAACGAGGCTATCTTGTAACAGGTGCTCATGAAATTGATGGCAAGCACGTTTATTTCTTGAAGAATGGTATTCAACTTCGTGATTCTATCCGTGAAGATGAAAATGGTAATCAGTACTACTATGATCAAACTGGTGCCCAAGTTCTCAACCGTTACTACACTACTGATGGTCAAAACTGGCGTTACTTTGATGCCAAGGGCGTTATGGCTCGAGGTCTTGTCAAGATAGGAGATGGACAGCAATTCTTTGATGAAAACGGCTATCAGGTTAAGGGCAAGATTGTGAGTGCTAAAGATGGCAAACTTCGTTACTTTGACAAGGATTCAGGAAATGCTGTTATCAATCGTTTTGCTCAAGGTGATAACCCAAGTGATTGGTACTATTTCGGAGCAGATGGAGTTGCAGTGACAGGTCTTCAAAAGATTGGTCAACAAACACTTTACTTTGACCAAGATGGCAAGCAAGTCAAGGGTAAAATCGTGACACTTTCAGATAAGAGTATCCGTTACTTTGATGCCAACTCAGGAGAAATGGCGGTCGGCAAGTTTGCTGAAGGTGCCAAGAACGAATGGTATTACTTTGACCAAACTGGTAAAGCAGTGACAGGTCTTCAAAAGATTGGCAAACAAACACTTTACTTTGACCAAGATGGTAAGCAAGTCAAGGGTAAAGTAGTAACTTTGGCTGATAAATCCATCCGTTACTTTGATGCCGACTCAGGAGAAATGGCAGTCGGCAAGTTTGCAGAAGGTGCCAAGAACGAATGGTATTACTTTGACCAAACTGGTAAAGCAGTGACAGGCCTTCAAAAGATTGACAAACAAACACTTTACTTCGACCAAGATGGCAAGCAAGTCAAGGGCAAAATCGTGACACTTTCAGATAAGAGTATCCGTTACTTTGATGCTAACTCAGGAGAGATGGCAACCAACAAGTTTGTCGAAGGTTCCCAAAATGAGTGGTACTATTTTGATCAAGATGGAAAAGCAGTGACAGGCTTGCAGCAGGTTGGTCAACAGACTCTCTATTTCACGCAAGACGGCAAGCAAGTCAAAGGAAAAGTTGTTGATGTGAATGGGGTTAGTCGATATTTCGATGCCAATTCAGGGGATATGGCTCGAAGCAAATGGATTCAACTTGAAGATGGAAGTTGGATGTATTTTGACCGCGATGGTAGAGGTCAAAACTTCGGAAGAAACTAATCGAATTTAGCTCAATAAAAATCAAACTTTATCTGATGATATACAAAAACGATAACACCTTAAAAGGACGTTATCGTTTTTTGCCTGTTTGGAGAATAAATTACAATTGAAAAGAAAGATGGAATCATTGGGAACTGTAATGAATTAACAAGGGACTCCATATTGGAATAATCTTTTTCTGCACTCTATTGTGGTATTCAAAGCAATGAGTATTCTATTTTTAAAGTTTGAAAATCCAAAAGCGTTTCGTTTGTGAACAATGACGCGGTTGTTAGTAGTTTCTATTCTTTAATTTGTACATTTGAGATAAGAAAGATTTTGCTTGATTATTTATAGAGGAGCTATTCTTCACAAAAAGGCTCCATAGATGCAATAGTGTTTTACTCTCTATATAAATTATAGAGCCGAAAAATCTAGGAAATCATCGCTTTTTTCATAAAAAAATGGTATAATGAAGGGTATGAAATATCACGACTATATATGGGATTTAGGTGGTACCCTATTGGATAATTATGAGACTTCTACTGCAGCCTTTGTAGAAACCTTAGCCCAATACGGAATAGAGCAAGAACACGACCGAGTCTACGAAGCTTTGAAGGTTTCGACAGCTTTTGCCATCGAGAAGTTTGCACCAGATATCGAGGATTTTTTAGAGAACTATAAAGAAAATGAAGCGCGTGAGCTAGAACATCCAGTTTTGTTTGAGGGAATTCCAGAATTACTCAAAGACGTTTCGGACAAGGGTGGTCGCCATTTCTTGGTTTCTCATCGAAATGACCAAGTTCTAGAACTTCTTGCTAAGACCCAGATAGCGAACTACTTCACCGAGGTGGTGACTGCCAGTTCTGGCTTTAAACGAAAACCAGATCCTGAGTCCATGATTTATTTACGTGATAAATATCATATTACATCTGGTTTGGTCATTGGTGACAGAAATATAGATGTAGAAGCAGGTAAAGCTGCTGGCTTAGATGCCTATCTTTTTAATAACGTTGCGACATTGAGACAAGCAATAGACATGTAAGAAAAGGGAAAAAATGACAGAAGAAATCAAAAATCAACAGGCACAGGATTATGATGCCAGTCAAATTCAAGTTTTGGAGGGACTTGAAGCTGTTCGTATGCGTCCAGGTATGTATATTGGATCGACTTCAAAAGAAGGTCTTCACCATCTAGTATGGGAAATCGTTGATAACTCAATTGACGAAGCCCTAGCTGGATTTGCCAGTCATATCCAAGTCTTTATAGAGCCAGATAACTCCATCACCGTAGTGGATGATGGGCGTGGAATTCCTGTTGATATTCAGGAAAAAACAGGGCGTCCCGCTGTTGAGACCGTCTTTACAGTTCTTCACGCTGGAGGAAAATTCGGCGGTGGCGGATACAAGGTTTCAGGTGGATTGCACGGTGTAGGTTCATCAGTAGTAAATGCTCTTTCAACTCAACTAGATGTTCATGTCCATAAAAACGGTAAGATTCATTACCAAGAATACCGTCGTGGTCATGTTGTTGCTGATCTTGAGGTGGTTGGAGATACAGATAAAACTGGAACAACAGTTCACTTCACACCAGATCCAGAGATTTTTACAGAAACAACGACTTTTGATTTTGATAAATTAAACAAACGTATTCAAGAACTAGCCTTTTTGAACCGAGGTCTTCAAATCTCCATCACAGATAAGCGTGATGGTCTCGAACAGACTAAACATTACCACTATGAGGGTGGGATTGCTAGCTACGTTGAATATATCAACGAGAACAAGGATGTTATCTTTGATACACCAATCTACACAGACGGTGAGATGGATGATATCACAGTTGAAGTAGCCATGCAGTACACAACCGGTTACCACGAAAACGTCATGAGTTTCGCCAATAACATTCACACCCATGAAGGTGGTACGCATGAGCAAGGTTTCCGTACAGCCCTGACGCGTGTTATCAATGATTATGCTCGCAAGAATAAGCTACTAAAAGACAATGAAGATAACCTAACAGGGGAAGATGTCCGTGAAGGCTTGACTGCAGTTATCTCAGTTAAGCATCCAAACCCGCAGTTTGAAGGACAAACCAAGACCAAACTGGGGAACAGTGAAGTGGTCAAGATCACCAATCGCCTCTTCAGCGATGCCTTCTCTGATTTTCTCATGGAAAATCCACAGATTGCCAAGCGTATCGTGGAAAAAGGGATTTTGGCTGCCAAGGCTCGTGTGGCTGCTAAGCGTGCGCGTGAAGTCACGCGCAAGAAATCTGGATTGGAAATTTCCAATCTTCCAGGAAAACTAGCAGACTGTTCTTCGAACAACCCAGCTGAAACCGAACTCTTCATCGTCGAAGGAGACTCAGCTGGTGGATCAGCCAAATCTGGTCGTAACCGTGAGTTCCAGGCTATCCTTCCAATTCGTGGTAAGATCTTGAACGTTGAAAAAGCTAGTATGGATAAAATCCTTGCAAACGAAGAAATTCGAAGCCTTTTCACAGCCATGGGAACAGGATTTGGTGCAGAATTTGATGTCACTAAGGCTCGTTACCAAAAACTCGTTTTGATGACCGATGCCGATGTTGATGGAGCCCACATTCGAACACTCCTGCTAACCCTGATTTACCGCTACATGAAACCAATCTTAGAGGCTGGTTATGTCTACATTGCCCAACCACCGATTTATGGGGTTAAAGTTGGAAGTGAGATCAAAGAATACATTCAACCTGGTGCAGATCAAGAAATTAAACTCCAAGAAGCCTTAGCACGTCATAGTGAAGGGCGTTCAAAACCAACCATCCAACGTTATAAAGGTTTGGGAGAAATGGATGACCACCAATTATGGGAAACAACCATGGATCCTGAACATCGCTTGATGGCGCGTGTTTCGGTAGATGATGCTGCCGAAGCAGATAAAATCTTTGATATGTTGATGGGAGATCGAGTAGAACCTCGTCGCGAATTTATCGAAGAAAACGCTGTTTACAGTACACTTGACGTCTAAAAAATGTGGGAAATAGTTCCCTTGGTTTAAAAAATATGATATAATCATTACGATTGTTTCTAGTATAAAAGGAGTTTGATATGTCTAATGGACAACTAATTTATCTAATGGTTGCGATTGCAGTCATTCTGATCTTAGCTTATGTAACAGCTATCTTTTTACGTAAGCGTAATGTAAGCAGATTAACGGCCCTTGAAGAAAGAAAAGAAGAACTCTACAACCTTCCTGTAAATGATGAGGTTGAAGCCGTTAAAAACATGCACTTGATTGGTCAAAGTCAGGTGACCTTCCGTGAATGGAATCAAAAATGGGTTGATTTATCTCTGAACTCATTTGCTGATATTGAAAATCACCTCTTTGAAGCTGAAAGCTACAATAATTCTTTCCGTTTCTTTAAGGCAACGCACAAACTTGATCAAATTGAGAGCCAAATCGGCTTGATTGAAGAAGATATTGCTGCTATTCGCAATGCCCTTTCTGAACTTGAAAAACAAGAATCTAAGAATAGTGGCCGTGTCCTTCATGCCTTGGACTTGTTTGAATCCCTTCAACATACCGTTGCAGAAGATTCGGAGAAATATGGGAAGGCCCTTCCTGAGATTGAGAAACAATTGGAAAACATTCAATCAGAATTCTCTCAATTTGTTACCCTAAATTCATCAGGTGACCCAGTTGAAGCAGCAGCAATTCTTGATTCAACTGAAAATCATATTCTCGCTTTGACACACATCGTTGAGCGAATTCCAGCTCTTGTTGAAACCTTGACAAAAGAATTGCCAGACCAATTGGCAGATTTGGAAGAAGGCTATCGCAAGCTTTTGGATGCTAACTATCACTTTACAGAAACAGATATTGAGTCTCGTTTCCAACTTTTGCATGAGTCTTTGAAAAATAATCAAGAAAATATTCGTCAGTTGGAATTGGACAATGCAGAGTATGAAAATAATCGCATCCAAGAAGAAATCAACGCACTTTATGATATCTTCACTCGTGAAATTGCAGCTCAAAAAGTGGTTGAAAGTCTTCTTGCTACATTACCAACTTATCTCAACCACTTGAAAGAAAATAATCAGGTGCTTGTTCAAGATCTTGAACGCTTGACTAAAACCTACCTTCTTCCTGAAAGTGATGGAAATCATGTTCGTCGTCTTCAAGCAGAATTGGCTGCACTTGATACGGCAATCATGGAAGTGACAGAGGATCAAGGTGAGTCAACACAAGCCTACTCTGCTCTTGAAGAACAGTTGGAAATGCTTCAAAGCAACCTCAAGGATATAGAGGATGAGCAAATCTCTGTTAGCGAACGACTTGCGCAAATTGAAAAAGACGACCTCAATGCTCGCCAAAAAGCAAATGTCTATGTGAACCGTTTGCATACTATCAAACGTTACATGGAGAAGAGAAACTTGCCAGGTATTCCTCAAAGTTTCTTGAAACTTTTCTTTACTGCAAGTCATAACACAGAAGATTTGATGGCAGAGTTAGAACAACCACAAGTGAATATTGAATCGGTTAAACGAATTCTTGAAGTCGCAACAAATGATATGGAAGCACTTGAAACAGAAACCTATGATATCGTTCAATATGCAACCTTGACTGAGCAACTACTCCAATACTCAAACCGTTACCGTTCATTTGATGAGCGTATCCAAGAGGCCTTCAACGAAGCGCTTGAAATTTTTGAAAAAGAGTTTGACTACCAGGCGTCATTTGAAAAAATTTCACAAGCCTTGGAAGTTGCTGAACCAGGAGTCACAAACCGTTTTGTAACTTCATATGAGAAAACACGTGAAACGATTCGTTTCTAAACGAGAAGCTTAGATATTTCTAAGCTTTTTTATTTTTCTAAAAAGAAATCAGAATTCTTGTTTATCATTGAAATAATAGCCTCGATTTGATATGATGGAAATATGAAAAAAAATAGAGCGAAACGTGTTTCTCACGATAAAACGAGAAGGCTATTGCTTTCCCTTGTTGGAATCTTAGGAATTGCTACGATTCTATTAGGAAGTGCTATTGGTTATAAGCTACTACAAAAGCAATCTTACGAACAAAAAATTGAAGCGCTGAAGAGCGAAAAGGACCAGCAATTCAACTCAGGTAGTCAGAAGGACCATTTTCGAAAAGGTCAAGCTGAGGTGATTGCCTACTATCCTCTACAAGGAGAGGAAGTCATTGCGTCTGTTAGAGAAAAAATCAACCAGGATATCAAAGAAAAGCTGGAAGATAAAGAGGACTTGGTCTTTTATTATACCGAGCAGTTGGATCCTGTCTTAAAGGGAGTTGTTGCTCGTAATATCAGCAAGCAAGTCTACGATTTGTCTGCATCAAAGGTTGAAGAAAAAGAAAAGACTTCCTTAGGGAAAATTTTCTTGACCGAAGATGGGAAAGATTTTGACCTCAGTAAACTCTTCAAAGATGCAAGCAAGGCTAAGGAACTCTTACTGACTCAAATCAAATCAACTCTAGAAGATAAGAAACTTGATCAGGCAAAAATTGATCAAGTTATAAAGAGCTTCACAGACCAAGAATTGACATCTTGGAGCTTTGATTATAAGGATAGTCAAATCATCCTTTATCCTGCTAATGCTGGAGAGACTGTTGAGGAAATTGCTTTGCCCATATCCAGTTTCTTTGATGTCATTGAGTCTTCTTATCTATTAGAAAAGGATGCTGAACTCTACCAAGCATACTTTGCTAAGAAAAATAAAAAAGTTGTAGCCTTGACTTTTGACGATGGTCCAAATCCAACTACAACCACGCAGGCTTTGGATACTTTAGCTAAATATGGTGTAAAAGCAACCTTCTTTGTACTTGGTAAAAACATTGCAGGTAATGAAAATCTTCTAAAACGAATGAAATCAGAAGGTCATGTTGTAGGAAACCACAGCTGGAGTCATCCCGTTCTTTCACAACTTTCGCTCGAAGATGCTAAAAAGCAAATCACTGATACAGAAGATTTGTTAACTCAAGTTTTAGGATCAAGCTCTAAACTGATGCGCCCACCTTATGGTGCCATCACTGATGATATTCGAAACGGCCTTGATTTAAGCTTCATCATGTGGGACGTGGATAGTTTGGACTGGAAGAGTAAAAACGAGACAGCCATTTTGACAGAGATTCAACGTCAGGTTCGCAATGGTTCCATCATCCTCATGCATGATATTCATGGTCCTTCGGTTAATTCTCTACCAAGTGTCATTGAGTATTTAAAGGGTGAAGGGTATACATTTGTGACGGTTCCTGAATTGCTCAATTCTCGCTTGAAAGCTCACGAGATCTATTACGATCGTGATCAATAATTGTTAAAATCTAAAGGGGCAAGTGTTCTGATAATCAGGATTTTGTTTCTTTAGATTTTCTTCACATAGAAAGGAAAAACGATGAAATCTTACAACCTTAATAATGGAGTTTCAATTCCTGTACTAGGATTTGGAACATGGAAAGCTGAAAATGGAGAGGTAGCCTACCAAGCCGTTTTAGAAGCCTTAAAGGCTGGCTATCGTCATATCGATACTGCAGCTATCTATAAAAATGAGGAAAGTGTTGGTCGTGCTATTCGAGATAGCGGTCTTCCACGACAAGAAATCTTTGTAACGACCAAACTCTGGAATACCAATCACAGCTATGATGAAGCTCGCCAAGCATTTGAAGAATCAATGGAAAAACTGGGATTGGATTATCTAGATTTGTACCTTATCCATTGGCCAAATCCAAAACCTTTAAGAGAAAATGACGAATGGAAAACTCGCAATGCTGAAGTCTGGAGAGCGATGGAGGACCTTTACCAAGAAGGAAAAATCCGTGCTATCGGCGTTAGTAATTTCCTTCCCCATCATTTGGATGCCTTGCTTGAGACAGCAAGAATTATCCCGGCGGTCAATCAGGTACGCTTGGCTCCAGGAGTTTATCAAGAGGAAGTGGTTGACTACTGTAAAGAGAAAGGAATTCTCTTAGAGGCATGGGGACCATTTGGGCAAGGGGAGTTGTTTGAACAGAAAGAAGTCCAAAAAATTGCTGCGAAGCATGGGAAAACAGTGGCTCAAATTGCCTTGGCTTGGAGTTTGGCAGAAGGATTTTTACCCCTACCTAAGTCCGTGACAGCCTCTCGCATCCAGAGCAATCTTGACTGTTTTGGAATTGAACTCAGCAAAGACGAGCGAGAAGTCTTAAAGACAATTTCAGTGACTTCGGGCGCACCTCGTGTGGATGAGATGGATTTTTAATTTTTAAAATCGATTTATATCGAATTAACAAAGACTAGGAATTTTAAATCCTAGTCTTTTTATGTATAAAAAATCTAAATTGTTTGTATAATGAAATAATTTTATGGATTGAAATATAGGAACGAACTTAGAAAATATTGGTTTGATAGAGCAAATAACACGAATGATAAAATTAAACAAGTAAAATATATACGTAAATATTACATTTTTGTGACAATTCAGATTTTTATGAAAATTTATGATTATTTGCGTTATAATAGGTATACTTTAAAGAAAAAGGAGATTATTTATGAATAGACGACAACGTTTTTCATTACGGAAATACAAATTTGGTCTTGCTTCAGTTTTATTGGGAACTGCTTTGGTTTTTGGAGCAAGTCAAGTCAGTGCCAACGAGCAGAGTACAGGTGAAAATCAAGCCCAAACTCAGGCAATCAAGACAGAGCTAAAAGACGATAAACACTCAAACTCTTCTACTGACCAAACCAATACTAATGGGATAGCACCAGTAGTTGGAGAGAAACAAGAAGTTGAAACTTCTAAAGAGGATGCTAGTAAACAAGATGCTAAGGTAGATGCTCCGGTTGATAAAACTGCTGAAGCCCAAGAATCAGGAAAAGATAGCGCAGTTGCAAAAGAAGAAAATCAAGGTGTCGTTCAAAAAGAAACAACAGTCGATACCAGTACAGCGCCTGCTACTGAGAAGGCTTCTAACATAGAGAACAAAGAGGCTCAAGCAACGACAGCTCCTAAAACTACTGGAGAAACGGCAACTACTGAAAAAGAACAAGAAAAAGCTGAGTCTGCAAAACCCAATAGTCTTTCAAGCAATGATATCATCACAGTACCAAAAACTTGGAAGGCTGGTTACAAGGGGACGGGGACCGTTGTTGCCATTATTGACTCTGGGCTTGATTTGAATCATGAGGTTCTTCGAATTTCGGATCCGTCAAAAGCAAAATTTAAAAACAAGGAAGCCATCGAAGCAGCTAAAAAGGCTGCTGGAATCGACTACGGTAAATGGTATAGCGATAAGGTTGTCTATGCCTACGATTACTTTGACGGAACAGATAAGATCAAAGAAGCAGAAAGAACTTCTCATGGGATGCACGTAACAGGGATTGCAGCTGGAAACCCTGATAAAGAAGCACCAAATGGTGAAAAGGTCTATGGTGTTGCGCCAGAAGCCCAAGTCATGTTTATGCGTGTCTTTTCAGATCGCCAAAAAACGACCAGTTCTGCCCTTTATGTAAAGGCGATTGATGACGCGGTTGCCTTGGGAGCAGATGCCATTAATATGAGTTTAGGCTCTAGCACTGGTTCTATGGTAGATGCTGGTTCCGATATCGTGGATGCCATCAAACGGGCTCGTGCCAAGGGAGTTTCTGTTCTTATCTCAGCAGGAAATAGCAATACATTCGGAAATGGTTATTCAAAACCATTAGCTGAAAACCCAGACTATGGCTTGGTTGGAAATCCATCCACTGTTGAGGATTCGATTTCAGTTGCTTCTGTCAACAACAAAACATTGACGACAGCGGTTTTTGAAGTTAAAGGTCTAGAGGGAAATGCCGGTCTTCATAACGGAAAATTTGATTATAATCAACCTGAAGCAGATAAGGACTTTGAAAAAGGAAAAGAGTACGAATACGTCGAAGCAGGGTTAGGTCGTGAAGAAGACTTTGCGAAGTTGGATTTAACTGGGAAACTTGCCCTCATTCAGCGTGGAGCTATGAATTTTTCAGAGAAGATCAAAAATGCACGAAAACACGGTGCAGTTGGTGCTTTGATCTACAATAATGTAGAAGGTGCAAACATCAATATGTCTATTGACGATGAAGCAAAGAAAATTCCTTCTGTATTTATTTCTAAACAGTATGGTGAAGCCTTAAAATCAGGAAACTACAAGATTGTTTTTAATGGTAAGATGGATAATCGTCCTTCTGATGTAGCCAATCAGCTATCTGACTTTTCAAGTTGGGGAGTGACTACCGATGGACAATTGAAACCAGACGTGACAGCTCCTGGCGGCAATATCTACTCATCCTTTAATGACAATACCTATGGTAGTATCAGCGGAACCAGTATGGCGGCTCCTCACGTTACGGGTGTTGCAGTTTTGGTTAAGGAATACCTTCAAAAACACCATCCAGAATTGACTCCTGAGCAAGTATCAGAGACTGTCAAGGCCTTGATCATGTCAACTGCAAAACCACATGTTAATAAGGACACAGGCACTTATACCTCTCCTCGTCAGCAAGGTTCTGGTATTGTGGATACAGCTGCTGCAGTGTCAACAGACCTCTATGTAACGGGTGAAAATGGTTATCCAAGTGTAACTTTAGGAAATGTTGGAGACCAATTTACTTTCAAGGTCACTGTACACAATATTTCAGATACTGACCGTACTCTCAAGATGGTAGTGAATACCAATACAGACGAGGTCCAAGATGGAAAATTCACCCTTCGACCTCGAAAACTAACGGAGACAGTCTGGCCTGAAGTGACGGTCAAAGCCCACAGCAGTCAAACAGTCACTGTTAAAGTGGATGCTCGAAAATTTGCTGCTGAACTCAGCAAACAAATGCCAAATGGCTATTTCCTTGAAGGTTTTGTTCGATTTGTAGATCCAGCAGATGATGGGGATATTGTGAGTCTTGCATTTATGGGCTTCCGAGGAGAATTCCAAAATCTCCCCGCTGTCGAAAAACCAATTTACAACCTTGTTCGAGAAGGGAAAAACGGATTTTACACGGAAGTAGACAAGGAAAATCCTGCCGTTAACTACTCTAATGATGCTACCTATCTAGCTACCTTGCAAAATGACCTTCTAGTGTCTAAAGGTCAACGCCAAGGACGCCGAATTACCGTTCTTGGAATCGAACAAAATGCTGAAGGTAAGCATGTTCTTCAGTTGGACGAAAAAGGGAATGTCCGTATTGCCATTTCTCCAAACGATGATGGAAACAAAGACCTGGTTGAATACAAAACGGTTGCTTTGAGAAATCTTGTAAATCTTCGGGCAACAGTTTATGCGGCTACGGATACCAAGCATGAACATCCTATTTGGGAGGGCGATGCAAAGGATCTTCGTAAGAATTATTTTGATGGAGACAGTAGAAATCTGAAAAGCTATATTCTAGATAATACTGCTTGGAGAGGTCAGGATTTTGATGGCAATACTGTTGCAGATGGTTTATATGACTATGTTATCAGTTATACACCAGACGTTCCAGGAGCTAAAGAACAATACACGACCTTTAAAATTCAAATTGATACTCAAAAACCTGTCATCACAAGTGGTTATATTCGCTTTAAAGATGGAAACCAAGAATTCGTAGCTCGCAAACCAAAAGATGTCGGTCAAGGTGGTATCCTTTCAGAAAAAGTCTTCTATATCACACCATTTGACCAGAAAGGGACCATGGTTCTAACTGGGAAAGACCAGTCTGGAACTCGTGCGCTTGAAAACACCCATCTGATCAAAGCCAATGCTGATGGTAGTTATACACTCCCTAAGGATGTTGACAAGGCTAATATTTACTATCTTGTTGAGGACTATGCAGGAAATGTAGACTATATCTCACTTGCTGAACTTGTCCGCGATCAAAATAGTGGTCGAGTTAAAATTGACTTGAAGGATGCAAAAACAAATCAGGATATTGATACCCTCTACGTCTATCGAATCAAAAATAGCAAGGGGCAATATGTTGATGTTGACAAGACAAAAGCGATTCATTTCTTACAATTTGGTCATTATACAGCAGAAATTTTCAGTTATGACCGAACAGAATTGAAATTTATCAGTGCCTTGTCCCAAGAGTTCGACTTGACGGAAGAAAATAGTTTCCAAACCATTACCTTCCTAGCAAATCTCCTAGAATATGCACCAGTGTCTGTTTCCTTCAATCAAGCCGTTCCAAAGACGACTACAGTAGTTCTGAAAGGAGAAGATGGGACAAGTATCACTCTTCCTGCTGAAAAATACGTTCAATACGCCTTTGGTAAGAAAGTTGCTACAGGTCGTTATACTGTACAAGTCACCTTGCCAACTGGATATGAACTCCTTGAAGATCTCGTTTCCTTGCTCGTTCAGCCAGGTCGAAATAATGCTTTGCGTCTATCTGTTGTGTCTAAGTTGGCCTTGATTGCTGCGGTAAATCAACAAAAAGAACTGGTAGAAACGTCTCGTTACTTTAATAGTAGTGTAGATAAGAGAAAAGCTTATGACCAAGCTTTCCAAGTGGCGCAGTCAGCCTTGTCAAGCAAGTTGAAGCAAGAATTGATTGATGGCGTTCTCGCTAGTCTTGAGGCTGCTGGTAAAGCTTTGGATGGAAAAGATTCGAACGTTACAGCCTTGAAAGAAGCTATGAAAGCTTACTACGCAACGACTAAAACTGGACGATATGCGAATGCCAAAGAAAAAGTACGTCGAGCTTATGATCGTGCCTTCCAAGAAATCGCCTTACTAGCTGTGGACCCTAGAGTCAAACAGGATCAAATTGACCAATCTCTCATTGCCCTAGCAACAGCTAAAAGCAAACTGAATGGCAAAGCTACAGACTTCTCTAGTCTAAAGAAACTGGTCAAAGATGAACGCCTTTTCCAAGAAAAGAACGCGAGATTTATCTATGCTGACAAGAAAGAAAAAGCAGCTTTTCTTCTAGTCTTTAAAGAAGCACAGGAACTCCTTAAAGATCCAGGAGCGAGCCAAGAAGATGTCAAAGATGCCATTACAGCCTTGAAACAAGCCAAGAGAAATCTACATGGCAAAAAACCAAAAGCGAAAAGACATCCTTAAACAGGAGTTTCTGAAGCTTTACTAATAAATGAGTCTGGAACTTTGTTTTCAGACTCATTTTTGGTTTACACTAGCTAGAAAATCTGCTATAATACTAGCTAGGAAAGAAAGTCTTATGGCGTTCTTCAAGCGAGCTTGGGGTAGTGGGAGCCAAGTAGAACAAGGTAAGAAACTGGCGCTTTCTGTCGTATTTTTAAAAACAATGAAGTAATAAATTAGGGTGGAACCGCGTTTTTGACGCCCCTAGTCGCAAGGCTTGGGTGTTGAAATTCGGTTCTTTTTGAATTTCGTCTAATGCCTAAGTAGAAAGGAGCATAATGTTTAAAGGATCTTGTTTATGCAAAGCAGTGACCTACACTTTAGATGAGGAATTGTCGGAATTAGTTTTTTGCCACTGCTCATTCTGTCGGAAAGCAACTGCGTCTGCCTATACAGTGAATGCCAAAGTTAGCAGTAAAAACCTAGTATTGCATGGAAAAGAACAGTTGGTTACCTATAGTTCATCTCCAGGAAAACAACGCTATTACTGTCAGAACTGTCATAGTCAAATTTTCACTGCTCAAGAAAATATACCAGAAGTCTGTGCTTTGAAACTAGGTACAATAGACGAATGCGATCAGAATTTACAAACGGTTCCCAAACGTCATATTTTTCAGGACCCAGCTTTTTCTTGGTTGCTTGATGAATAAAGCTAAAAAGATAATATAAATTAAAGGAGTAAACAATGTCTAAGAAATTGACTTTCCACTGCGTCAGTGACAGAGACCTCCTTACAGTCGGACTGCCCCATGCTCAGCACTAGAGTGCCTGAGCTAGACGCAGTACTAACTCGTCTTGCCTCGTATAATCGACAAGGCAGACTCGTGTCGCAAAAAATCATTTTTTATTAAGGAGTATTCAATGTCTAAGAAATTAACATTTCAAGAAATTATTTTGACTTTGCAACAATTTTGGAATGACCAAGGTTGTATGCTCATGCAGGCTTATGATAATGAAAAAGGTGCGGGGACAATGAGTCCTTATACCTTCCTTCGTGCTATCGGACCTGAGCCATGGAATGCGGCTTATGTAGAGCCATCACGTCGTCCTGCTGACGGTCGTTATGGGGAAAACCCTAACCGTCTCTACCAACACCACCAATTCCAAGTGGTTATGAAGCCATCTCCATCAAATATCCAGGAACTTTACCTTGAGTCTTTGGAAAAATTGGGTATCAATCCTTTGGAACACGATATTCGTTTCGTTGAAGATAACTGGGAAAATCCATCGACTGGTTCAGCTGGTCTCGGTTGGGAAGTTTGGCTTGATGGGATGGAAATCACTCAGTTCACTTATTTCCAACAAGTTGGTGGATTGGCAACGGGCCCTGTGACTGCGGAAGTTACCTATGGTTTGGAACGTTTGGCTTCTTACATTCAAGAAGTCAACTCTGTCTATGATATTGAGTGGGCAGATGGTGTAAAATACGGAGAAATCTTCATCCAGCCTGAGTATGAGCACTCAAAATATTCATTTGAAATTTCGAACCAAGAAATGTTGCTTGAAAACTTTGATAAGTTTGAAAAGGAAGCTGGTCGTGCCTTGGAAGAAGGCTTGGTTCACCCTGCCTATGACTATGTTCTCAAATGTTCACACACCTTTAACCTGCTTGATGCGCGTGGTGCCGTATCTGTAACAGAGCGCGCAGGCTATATCGCCCGTATCCGTAACTTAGCCCGTGTCGTAGCTAAAACCTTTGTCGCAGAACGCAAACGCCTAGGCTACCCACTTTTGGATGAAGCAACACGAGCTAAACTCCTAGCAGAAGACGCAGAATAAAGAGAGTGACGGTTTACGAAAATGGGCGAACAGAGTGAGCCTTGATCCAGTTGCCGCAGTGATGAAGGTATCCTTAGTGAAGCTAAGGATACTAGGCAAAATTGGAGACTTTCGGCTCCAATTTTAGCAATGAAACAACGAAGTTGGTTGCTTGCGTGCCAATCACATAAGGCAAACTGGAAAATAAAAAGATACTTTTCGGAGAAAAAACATGACAAAAAACTTATTAGTAGAACTCGGTCTTGAAGAGTTACCTGCCTACGTAGTAACTCCAAGCGAAAAACAACTAGGTGAAAAAATGGCAGCCTTCCTCAAGGAAAACCGCCTATCTTTTGAAGCCATTCAAACCTTCTCAACACCACGCCGTTTGGCTGTTCGTGTGACTGGTCTTGCAGACAAACAGTCTGATTTGACAGAAGATTTCAAGGGACCAGCAAAGAAAATTGCATTGGATAGTGATGGAAACTTCACCAAAGCAGCTCAAGGATTTGTCCGTGGGAAAGGCTTGACAGTTGAAGATATTGAATTCCGTGAAATCAAGGGTGAAGAATATGTCTATGTTACCAAGGAAGAAGTGGGGCAACCAGTTGAAGCCATTGTTCCTGGTGTTGTAGATGTCTTAAAATCCCTAACTTTCCCTGTTAGCATGCACTGGGCTAACAACACCTTTGAATACATCCGCCCTGTACATACTTTGACAGTTCTCTTGGACGAGCAAGAGTTTGATTTGGATTTCCTTGATATCAAGGGCGGTCGTGTGAGTCGCGGTCATCGTTTCTTGGGACAAGAAACTAAGATTCAGTCAGCATTGAGCTATGAAGAAGACCTTCGTGAACAGTTTGTAATTGCGGATCCTCGTGAACGTGAGCAAATGATTGTTGATCAAATCAAAGCAATTGAAGCTGAACATGGGGTCCGTATCGAAATTGATGCTGACTTACTGAATGAAGTCTTGAACTTGGTTGAATACCCAACTGCCTTTATGGGAAGTTTTGATGCTAAATACCTTGAGGTTCCAGAAGAAGTCTTGGTTACTTCGATGAAGGAACACCAACGCTACTTCGTTGTTCGTGATCAAGACGGTAAACTCTTACCAAACTTCATTTCAGTCCGTAACGGAAACGCAGAGCATTTGGAAAATGTTATCAAGGGAAATGAAAAAGTTTTGGTTGCCCGCTTGGAAGACGGTGAATTCTTCTGGCGTGAAGACCAAAAATTGGTCATTTCTGACCTAGTCGAAAAATTGAACCATGTGACCTTCCACGAAAAGATTGGTTCTCTTCGTGAACACATGATTCGTACGGGGCAGATTGCCATTCTCTTGGCAGAAAAAGCAGGTTTGTCAGTGGATGAAACAGTTGACCTTGCTCGTGCAGCAGCCATTTACAAGTTTGACTTGTTGACGGGGATGGTTGGTGAGTTTGATGAGCTCCAAGGTATTATGGGTGAGAAATATGCTCTTCTTGCTGGAGAAACTCCAGCAGTTGCGGCTGCTATTCGTGAACACTACATGCCTACAGCTGCCGAAGGCGAACTTCCAGAGAGCAAGGTTGGAGCCATTCTAGCCATTGCAGACAAATTGGATACGATTTTGAGTTTCTTCTCAGTAGGTTTGATTCCATCAGGTTCTAACGACCCTTATGCCCTTCGTCGTGCGACGCAAGGTGTGGTTCGTATCTTGGATGCTTTTGGTTGGCACATTGCTATGGATGAGCTGATCGATAGCCTTTATACTTTGAAATTCGACAGCTTGACTTATGAAAATAAAGCAGAGGTCATGGACTTTATCAAGGCTCGTGTTGATAAGATGATGGGTTCTACTCCAAAAGATATCAAGGAAGCAGTTCTTGCAAGTTCAAACTTTGTTGTGGCGGATATGCTAGAAGCAGCAAGTGCTCTTGTGGAAGCAAGCAAGAAAGAAGATTTCAAACCATCTGTCGAATCCCTCTCACGTGCTTTCAACTTGGCTGAGAAAGCAGAAGGATCTGATACTGTTGATCCTGCTCTCTTTGAGAATGAAGAAGAGAAAGCCTTGGTAGAAGCCGTAGAATCACTTGTTTTGTCAGGGACTGCAAGTCAGCAATTAGAACAACTCTTTGAGCTTAGCCCAGTTATTGATGCTTTCTTTGAAAATACCATGGTAATGGCTGAAGACCAGGCTGTCCGGCAAAATCGTTTGGCTATCTTGTCGCAATTAACCAAGAAAGCAGCTAAACTTGCACGTTTCAACCAAATCAATACTAAATAAACTCAGTCAAACGAACTGTATCTTATCACAAAGGAGAAGAAATGGATCCGAAAAAAATCGCTCGTATCAATGAGCTTGCCAAAAAGAAAAAAACAGAAGGCTTAACTTCTGCTGAAAAAGTGGAACAAGCTAAACTTCGTGAGGAGTACATCGAAGGCTATCGTCGATCTGTTCGTCACCACATCGAGGGAATCAAAATTGTGGACGAGGAAGGCAATGACGTCACACCAGAAAAACTACGTCAGGTACAACGTGAAAAAGGTTTGCACGGCCGTAGTATAGATGATCCTAACTCATAAAATGAAAGGGGGTGTAGATGATTTACATTCCCCTTTTCTGTTGTAATAAAAAAGAAGGAGCCAAATGGCTCCTTTTGGTTTCTTAGTTGCTTGCGCCAGATGTAGCGTCAGCGTCACCACCGTGGCCTCCAGCATCACCTGAATCAGAAGCGCCGGAAGTAGCATCGGCGTCTCCATGACCTCCAGCAGCAGGAGCAAATGGTCCGCTACCACCTACCAAACGTTGACCAGTCTCTTTTAGGTACCAGTCAAGCCATGGTTGGAAGTTAAAGACGATTTCATTGATACCAGCGTATGATCCATCAGGATAGTACATTGCTTGGTAGTTGTGTGTGTTGATGACACCTGCAGGAGAACCTGGAACGATCGTACGGACGTATTCTTGGTTTCCGTTGCGAAGTGTTCCGATAACCCACTCTACGTTCTTCATACGTGCTGGTGGAAGAGAACCATGAACAGTCGACATACGGCTACCTGATTGAGGTGGTACACGTTTAGCAAACATGGTGTCTGGATCTTGGTGAGCGTTGTTGTAGTATAGGAATTGGTTGTTGTCGTCAGCGTATGTCAATTCAAACGGCATAGCTTTCAAAAACATATCAATTTGGTTAACTGTCAAGATACCGTGGTCCAATTTGACATAGGTATCACCAGAAACAGCTCCAGTGATTGCTGCAACTTTTTCTACCCATTCTGGATCGTCAGGATCAACTTCTGTAATGGTTGTAGCAATTGGTTTTCCACAATCCAAGTCTTCTGGTTCGATTGGTTTTGGTTTTTTCAATTTCGAAACGACTCCTACGTATTTTACAAAGTTATCTAAGCAAGTTTCAAGGAATTTAACAGTTCCTTCGTTGGTGATATTTCCGTTGTTATCAAAAGCTTCCTTAGCTTTGCCAAGAAGAAATTCGTTACCTGGAAGAGTGTAGGCATTGACACCGGGAGCATCAAGGATTTTACGAAGGTGAACTTGGGCGCGTGACGTTCCTTGGTCGTAGTATGATGCACCCACAATCATAACAGGCTTGTTTTCAAATGGATGAACTTCGTATGAAAGCCATTCAAGTACAGATTTGAGTGAAGCTGAGATAGTGTGGTTGTGCTCAGGAGTGGCGATAATGACACCATCAGCACGTGTAATCTTGTTATACAAGAAACGCAATTGGAAACTTTCGTCCCATTTTTCGTCTTGGTTAAACATTGGAACTTCGTCGATTTCAAGAACTTCTAATTCAAATTTGAATTTGAAATTGCGACGGATAAATTCCAAGAGTTTGCGGTTATATGATTGATCGTAGTTTGATCCAACAAGTCCAACAAATTTCATTCTTTCGGTCTCCTATCTTACAAATTTTCCCAGTCAAATTCTTCTGCATCTTTGCGAAGCAATTCCTGTGCATTGCGCAATTTCTCAGTAATCTTCACGAAGATACGGAAGTCATCAAAGATGGCATCCAATTTCTTGATGACATCAAGGTCAACCAAGTCACCACTTGGGTTAAATGCTTGAAGAGAGTGTGAGAGCAAGAATTCATCTGGAAGAACATTTGCCTTGATTTCAGGAGCGTTCAAGATTTGACGAAGTTGCAATTGGGCACGAGATGAACCAAGTGTACCGTAAGAAGCACCAGTGATCATGATTGGTTTGTTCAAAAGTGGGTAGATACCGTAAGATAGCCAAGCAAGAGTGCTCATCAAAACTGCAGGGATTGAGTGGTCGTACTCAGGGGTACCGATGATGACACCATCAGATGCTTCAATTTTAGCCGCAATTTCAAGAATTTCAGCAGGAAGAAGTTTATCTGCTGGTTTGTTGAAAACAGGGATATCCTTGATTTCAACGAGTTCAATTTCAGCTTTATCAGCAAAGTGTTTTTGCATGTATTGGAGCAATTGGCGGTTTGTAGAACGTTTAGAGTTCGTTCCAACAATGGCAATAAGTTTTAGCATGAGATTTCCTTTCTCTTTTTACATAATACAATTTTGAAGGCCTGAAGAACATGCAAGGCGTCCCTCTTTGTCGATGAGGATGGCTTCAATACCATCTATACTTTCGACTTGCCAGAGGATAGAAGCGCTTCGTTCTCCGAAAAGGCGTGTTGTCCATATCTCACCATCAACGGATTTATCAGAGATAATCGTTAGGCTAGCAAGATCGGTTTCGACAGGGAATCCTGTCTCACTATCAAAGATATGGTGATAGTCTTTTCCATCTACTGTCAGGTGGCGTTCATAGATACCTGAAGTGACAACGGATTTGTTAGAAGCAGGGATCGTTAGGAGATGATTGCCACGAGGATTTCGCGGATCTTGAATCCCAATCTGCCAGGCATTCCCTTCTTTAGCTTGGTTATTCCCGATGGTGAGGATATTTCCTCCGAGATTGATCAAGGCAGAGGTAACACCGTGTGCTTTTAAATACTGGGCAACCTTATCTGCACTATAGCCCTTAGCTAAACAACCTAAATCAAGCTTCATTTCTTTCTTCTCTAAAAAGACAGTAGAGCTAGTCGGATCCAACTTGATAAAATGCGGGTCAACTAGAGGCAAGACAGCTTCGATTTCTTTAGAGTCTGGAAGCCGTGCATCTGCAAATCCGATTCGCCAGGTTTGAATCAAGGGACCAATACTGATGTTGAGATGGCTAGATGGAGCTAGACTATGTTCTAACCCAAGAACAATCAGTTCAAACAGGTCAGGGTGAACCTTAACAGGTTTGATTCCAGCCTGGTAGTTGATTTCCATCAGTTCAGATTCTTGACTGTTGGCGTTAAAGCGGTATTCGAGTTCCTTGAGCAAATCAAAGGCTCCTTGAAGTAGGCAATCAGCCTGTTCATCTACTAATGAAATCGTGATCGTTGTTCCCATTAGCCGTTCAGAACGTGAATGAAGAGGCAAGCTACCAGCTCCTTTCTCTTTATAGGAAATCATTTAATATAAGTTGGTTAAAGAAAAATTAAACCCCTTACATTTTCTTTCCATGTATCTAGCATATCATAAAGTCAGCGTTTTCACAAATGAATTTTGACAAAAAGTCAAGAAATATGCTCAAAACTAATATGAAAGCGATAGAAAAATTGGATTTATCAATGTTAAGTGTATTTTTTTCTGAAAAAAAGAGAATTCTGAGCAAATATCTTGTAAACGCTAACAGTAAATGATATACTAGAAAGGTAAATCAAAAATTAAAGGTAGGAATTTTTCTATGAGTAAAATCGTTGTAGTTGGTGCTAACCACGCTGGTACAGCTTGTATTAATACCATGTTGGACAACTTCGGACATGAGAACGAAATCGTAGTATTTGACCAAAACTCAAATATTTCATTCCTTGGTTGTGGAATGGCGCTTTGGATCGGGGAACAAATTGATGGCCCAGAAGGTCTCTTCTACTCTGATAAAGAAAAATTGGAAGCAAAAGGTGCTAAAGTTTACATGAACTCACCAGTTCTTTCAATTGACTACGATAACAAAGTTGTGACAGCAGAAGTTGAAGGTAAAGAACACAAAGAGTCTTATGATAAATTGATCTTTGCAACTGGTTCAACTCCAATCTTGCCTCCAATCGAAGGTGTTGAAATCGTTAAGGGTAACCGCGAATTCAAAGCGACTCTTGAAAATGTACAATTTGTTAAATTGTACCAAAACGCTGAAGAAGTTATTGAAAAACTTGAAGACAAGAGCAAACACCTTGAGCGCATTGCCGTTGTTGGTGGTGGTTACATCGGTGTAGAACTTGCCGAAGCCTTTGAGCGTCTTGGAAAAGAAGTGGTGCTTGTCGATATCGTAGACACAGTCTTGAACGGCTACTATGACAAAGACTTCACTCAAATGATGGCGAAGAACTTGGAAGACCACAACATCCGCTTGGCTCTTGGTCAAACAGTTAAAGCCATCCAAGGTGATGGAAAAGTTGAACGCTTGGTAACAGACAAAGAAACATTTGATGTAGATATGGTAGTTCTTGCTGTTGGTTTCCGTCCAAACACAGCTCTTGCTGACGGTAAGATTGAACTCTTCCGTAACGGTGCCTTCCTTGTAGATAAGAAACAAGAAACATCTATCCCAGGTGTATACGCTGTTGGTGACTGTGCAACTGTTTATGACAATGCTCGTAAAGACACTAGCTACATCGCTCTTGCTTCTAACGCTGTACGTACTGGTATCGTTGGTGCTTATAACGCTTGTGGTCATGAATTGGAAGGAATCGGAGTTCAAGGATCAAACGGTATCTCTATCTACGGTCTTCACATGGTTTCGACTGGTTTGACTCTTGAAAAAGCCAAAGCTGCTGGCTATAATGCAACTGAAACTGGATTTAACGATCTTCAAAAACCAGAATTTATCAAACATGACAACCACGAAGTTGCCATCAAGATTGTCTTTGACAAAGACAGCCGCGAAATCCTTGGTGCACAAATGGTTTCACATGATGCTGCTATCAGTATGGGAATCCACATGTTCTCACTTGCTATCCAAGAGCATGTAACCATTGATAAATTGGCTTTGACAGACCTATTCTTCTTGCCACATTTCAACAAACCATACAACTACATTACAATGGCTGCACTTACAGCTGAAAAATAACAATAGCTGAGCTATCTGGCCTTAAGTTAAGGTCAGATAGTTTTTTAGTTATACTCTTCGAAAATCAAATTCAAACCACGTCAGCTTCGCCTTACCGTACTCAAGTACAGCCTGCGGCTAGCTTCCTAGTTTGCTCTTTGATTTTCATTGAGTGTCAATCTGTACCCACACAATTATCCTTTTTCTATCTTGTACTTCATTCTAATCTGGCTTAAAATGAAATGGTAGCTACCAATACAAATGATGAGGATTAAGAAATGACTGAAAATCGTTATGAACTAAATAAAAACTTGGCACAGATGCTCAAAGGTGGGGTTATCATGGACGTTCAGAACCCTGAACAGGCTCGTATCGCAGAGGCTGCTGGTGCGGCAGCTGTTATGGCCTTGGAGCGGATTCCAGCTGATATTCGGGCAGCTGGTGGGGTTTCCCGTATGAGTGATCCAAAGATGATTAAGGAAATCCAAGAAGCGGTCAGTATTCCAGTGATGGCCAAGGTCAGAATTGGGCATTTTGTTGAAGCTCAGATTTTAGAGGCTATTGAGATTGACTATATCGATGAGAGTGAAGTGCTGTCTCCAGCTGACGACCGTTTCCATGTGGATAAGAAGGAATTCCAAGTTCCTTTTGTCTGTGGAGCTAAGGACTTGGGTGAAGCCTTGCGTCGTATTGCTGAAGGAGCTTCCATGATTCGGACAAAAGGAGAACCGGGTACAGGTGACATTGTTCAAGCCGTTCGCCATATGCGCATGATGAATCAAGAAATCCGTCGCATTCAAAATCTCCGTGAGGATGAACTTTATGTGGCTGCCAAGGACTTGCAAGTCCCTGTTGAATTGGTCCAATACGTCCATGAACATGGAAAATTACCAGTTGTTAACTTTGCAGCTGGAGGTGTGGCAACGCCAGCAGATGCTGCGCTGATGATGCAATTGGGGGCAGAGGGTGTCTTTGTCGGTTCAGGTATTTTCAAATCAGGCGACCCTGTTAAACGAGCAAGTGCTATTGTCAAAGCCGTAACCAACTACCAAAATCCTCAAATTCTGGCTCAAATCTCTGAAGACCTAGGGGAAGCCATGGTTGGTATCAATGAGAGTGAAATTCAAATTCTCATGGCAGAGCGAGGAAAATAGATGAAAATTGGAATATTGGCCTTGCAGGGTGCCTTTGCAGAACATGAAAAAGTGCTAGATAAACTAGGAGTCGCTAGTGTCCAAATCAGAAATTTAGATGATTTTCAGAAACATCAGAGTGACTTGGCGGGTTTGATATTACCTGGTGGGGAGTCTACAACCATGGGCAAGCTCTTGCGTGACCAGCAGATGCTGCTTCCCATCCGAGAAGCTATTTTATCTGGACTCCCAGTCTTTGGAACCTGCGCCGGTTTGATTTTGCTGGCTAAGGAAATCACTTCTCAGGAAGAAAGTCATCTTGGAACCATGGATATAGTGGTTGAGCGCAATGCTTATGGGCGCCAACTAGGAAGCTTCTATACAGAGGCAGAATGTAAGGGAGTCGGTCAGATTCCCATGACTTTTATCCGTGGACCGATTATCAGCAGTGTTGGAGAGGGTGTAGAAATTCTAGCAACAGTTGATGATCAAATCGTTGCAGCCCAAGAAAAAAATATGCTGGTAACTTCTTTTCATCCAGAATTGACAGATGATGTTGGCTTGCACCAGTATTTTATCAATATGTGTAAAGAAAAAAGTTGAGAAAAAATTCTCAACTTTTTTACATGTAATAAACAATGGCAATATATTGGAGTGCAGACGCCGCTAGGATAAAGAGATGCCAAATCATGTGGAAATAAGGTTTTTTCTTAGCGTAAAATCCAGCTCCAACTGTATAACAGAGTCCGCCAGTTACCATGAGACTCCAGAAAATTGGCGTTGTTTGACTGATAATGGCAGGAATGATAGCCAGAACCAACCAGCCCATAATCAGGTAAAGGGCAAGGCTGAATTTCTCATTGACCTTTTTAGCAAAGATTTTATAGAGGATGCCAAAGATGGTCGTTCCCCACTGAATGGCAATAATGAGATAGCCAAACCAGTTATTCATCAAAGTCAATACGACCGGCGTGTAAGAGCCTGCGATAGCCACATAAATCATAGAATGGTCGATGATTCGCAAGACGTATTTGTGGGTCGAACCATAGACCATAGAGTGGTAAATGGTTGACGAGAGGAACATGAGAAAGAGACTGATAACAAAGATAGAAACACCAAAAGATGATAAAAACCCATGTGCTTCATAACTATAGGTGGATGAAATAGGGAGCAAGATGAGCATGATAACAGCACCCACAGCATGGGTCACGCTATTGGCAATCTCCTCTCCAAAACTGAGTTTTTTACTGAGCTTTAGACTGGTATTCATTGGATTTCCTCCTCTTCTTTGATAAGGATTAAGTCTAGAGTTTGATGATAGAGTTTAACCGTTTGACAACTGGTTTGGATAATAGGATTTTCTGGATCAATCCCATGGTTCATGTAGTCCACAAAAGCATCGTAGAGCTGGTCTGAGCTCGCTTGAGTTTGTAGAGTATTAAGTGTCTGAGCGATTTCTTGGATCGAAAAGACAGACTTGAGAGTGGTGATAGCAATCAAACGGGCAATCTGTTTGCGTTGGTATTTTTTCTTGTCTGGCTTTGTCAGGTAACCATGTTTGACATAGTTATTGACCATGGATGCTGTTAGACCCTTGTCCTTATCTGGAGAGATAGGGGCACAGACCTGATTGACATAGAGTAAAACCTGATCCAGATAGAGGTCAATGTTTGGAATGTCTTCCCATTTTGGGTAGGAAAAGTTAGAATTCATTTCCAACTCCTTTTTATCTAGTTTCGATAACTAGATTATAAAATAATAAAAAACAAAAGTCAAGTTTCAACTGCTTGTAGAAAGCTTTAAATTATGCTATGATGAGAGAAACTAGTTAGAAATGAGGGGAAAAGATGGAGATTCGTTTAGCTTTTCCAAACGAAGTAGATGCGATTATGCAGGTGATGGAGGATGCTAAAAAGTGCTTAGCCAAGTCTGGTAGCGACCAGTGGCAAAATGGCTATCCAAATGCCGACATCATTATCGATGATATCATCTCAGGTCAAGCCTATGTGGCCTTGGAAGAAGGAGAACTACTAGCCTATGCTGCTGTGACCAAGAGTCCAGAGAAATCCTATGAAGGCATTTATGAAGGAAGTTGGCAGGGGGGAGAATCAGAATATCTGGTCTTTCACCGTATCGCTGTGGCAACAGATGTCCAAGGACAAGGAGTTGCTCAGACTTTCCTAGAAGGCTTGATTGAAGGTTTTGATTATCTAGATTTTCGTTCAGATACGCATGCAGAAAACAAGGCCATGCAGCATATCTTTGAAAAGCTGGGCTTCCAACAGGTCGGTAAGGTTCCAGTTGATGGGGAACGTTTGGCCTATCAGAAATTAAAAAAATGAAGCAGAAAAAGTACGCAAAAATGCTCTACCCGTCGCCGATTGGAACCTTATCCTTAGTTGCTGACGAGCAATATCTGTATGGAATTTGGGTACAGGACCAAACCCATTTTGAGAGGGGATTAGGGGATGAAACGATAGAAGAAGTTGCTAGCCATTCTGTATTAGAGCAAGTTATTTCCTATTTAGATATCTATTTCGAAGGCAGTGTTCAGGATCTATCTGATTTACCTTTGGCTCCTATTGGAACAGATTTTGAAAAGCGGGTCTGGGCTTATTTACAGGCCATTCCTTATGGTCAGACAGTGACTTATGGACAAATAGCGCAAGACTTGCAAGTAGCTTCTGCCCAAGCAATTGGCGGAGCAGTGGGGCGCAATCCTTGGTCCATACTCGTTCCCTGTCATCGTGTGCTAGGGTCAGGCAATCGCTTGATAGGCTATGCATCGGGAGTCGAAAAGAAAGCCTGGCTCTTGCAACATGAAGGTGCAGCATTTCAAGAAAATAAAGAATAGAAAGAAAAGAAGATGTTAGAATTTATCGAATACCCAAAATGTTCAACTTGTAAGAAAGCAAAAAATGAATTAGATCAACTTGGACTGGAATACCAAGATGTCCACATCGTAGAAGAAACCCCAAGTGAAGACGTGATTTTAAACTGGTTGGAAACTTCCGGTTTTGAAGTGAAACAATTTTTCAATACCAGCGGGATCAAATACCGCGAACTGGGCCTAAAAGATAAGGTGGAAAGTTTGTCAAAACAAGAAGCAGCCAAGCTTCTAGCGAGTGATGGCATGTTAATGAAACGTCCAATTTTGGTGGAGAATGGTGCTGTTAAACAAATCGGCTATAGAAAACCCTATGAGAACTTAGGTTTGAGATAGTTTTTATTTATCTCCTTGATAGGTAAAATATATAGCATCCCTGTTTTAAAGTGTGATAAACTAGAAGATAGACAAAGTCTGAGCAGCCCGTAGCAAATAATTTGCTTGCGAGCAGAAGTATGATAGAATGAATCATTATCAGGAGAGGATGTTTTTATGACGGTTACAACATTTTTAGCATCAGATTGGTACCAAAGTTTGATGCAACTCATTCCGGATGGTAAGCTCTTTAGTTTGCGTTCGGTCTTTGATGGAATTCCAAGGATTGTCCAACAACTGCCTACAACCTTGATGTTGACGCTTGGAGGTGCACTCTTTGGTTTGCTACTTGCCCTAATTTTTGCCATTGTTAAGATCAATCGTGTTAAGATTCTATATCCCTTGCAGGCCTTTTTCGTCAGTTTCTTAAAAGGTACCCCAATCCTAGTTCAACTTATGTTGACCTACTACGGAATACCTTTAGCGCTGAAAGCTATCAACCAACAATGGGGAACTGGTCTCAATATCAATGCGATTCCAGCGGCGCTTTTTGCGATTGTGGCCTTTGCTTTTAATGAGGCGGCTTATGCAAGTGAAACGATTCGTGCGGCCATCCTTTCTGTTAATCCCGGTGAAATTGAGGCGGCACGCAGTTTGGGTATGACGCGAGCTCAAGTTTACCGTCGCGTGATTATTCCAAATGCGGCCGTTGTGGCGACTCCAACCTTGATTAATTCCCTCATCGGTTTGACCAAGGGAACTTCTCTAGCCTTTAGTGCAGGTGTTGTGGAGGTCTTTGCCCAAGCTCAGATTTTAGGTGGAGCTGATTACCGCTATTTTGAGCGCTTTATCTCTGTTGCCCTTGTTTATTGGGTGGTCAATATCGGAATTGAAAGCCTCGGCCGTTTCATCGAGAGAAAAATGGCTATCTCAGCGCCGGATACAGTATCTACAGATGTGAAAGGAGACCTTCGTTAATGATTAAGATTTCGAATTTAAGCAAATCCTTTTCAGGACAGACAGTCTTGAATCATCTGAACTTGGATATCCAAAAAGGTGAGGTAGTGGCTTTGATAGGTTCATCTGGAGCTGGGAAATCAACCTTTCTTCGTAGTTTGAACTACCTTGAAACTCCAGATAGTGGAACGATTCAGATTGACAATTTTAAAGTTGATTTTTCTAAGATTAGCCAAGAAGAGATCCTAACCCTTCGTCGCAAGTTGTCTATGGTTTTCCAACAGTTTAATCTGTTTGAACGCCGAACAGCTTTTGACAATGTCAAGGAAGGTTTGGTTGTCGTTAAGAAATTATCGGACGAGGAAGCAACAAAAATCGCCAAGGAGGAGTTGGCCAAGGTTGGTCTTTCTGACCGTGAAAACCATTATCCTCGCCACTTATCAGGTGGACAAAAGCAACGGGTTGCCCTCGCGCGTGCGCTTGCTATGAAACCAGATGTCTTGCTCTTGGACGAGCCCACTTCAGCCCTTGACCCAGAGTTGGTCGGTGAGGTAGAGAAGTCTATTGCAGATGCTGCCAAGTCAGGTCAGACCATGATTTTGGTCAGTCACGATATGTCTTTTGTAGCCCAAGTGGCAGACAAGGTTTTATTCCTAGATAAAGGGAAAATCATCGAGTCTGGCACACCGGATGAAATCATCAATCATCCGAAAGAAGAACGAACAAAAGAATTCTTCGCTAGTTACAAACGGACTTATATTTGATATAATAGAAAAAGGAAAACTCAGTTAGTTGGACTAGCTGAGTTTACTCTTTAAAAAAGATAGAAACGAGAGAGATCATGCTACTGCATCTATTTTCTTTGTATTTCGAGAGTTTGATCTTAACGGCCATCCTTGTCGTGATTTTTCTGGGGATTTGGATTGGATTGAGAGCCATGTCTGGTGTGGACAAGACAGCCAAAGCTCGCCAAGCTCATCTCTATGATATGATTATGATTGGAGTTTTGGTCGTTCCGGTGTTATCCTTTGCCGTCATGAGTTTGCTCTTGGTTTTCAAGGCATAATCCTTGCGTGACTAGCAAGAATGAGTTAGAATAAAGATAGTTACAACAAGAAAGAAGGAATCGAAATGTACGATACGATTATTGTCGGTGCTGGACCTGCGGGAATGACCGCTGCCTTATATGCTGCTCGAAGCAATCTGAAAGTGGCTTTGATTGAAGGTGGTCTGCCAGGCGGGCAAATGAATAACACATCTGATATTGAAAACTATCCAGGTTATGCCAACATCAGTGGACCTGAATTGGCTGAAAAGATGTTTGAACCACTTGAAAACCTTGGAGTGGAGCATCTTTATGGCTACGTTGAAAATATTGAAGATCAGGGTGACTATAAGAAGGTAATCACTGATGATCAAGTTTACGAAACCCGTACTGTCATCGTGGCAACTGGGTCAAAACACCGTCTTTTGGGGATTCCTGGAGAAGAAGAACTGAACAGTCGTGGTGTTTCTTACTGTGCCGTATGTGATGGAGCCTTTTTCCGTGACCAAGACTTGCTCGTAGTTGGTGGTGGAGATTCAGCAGTAGAAGAAGCTCTCTTCTTAACTCGCTTTGCCAAGACTGTCACTATT
The DNA here is from genome assembly GCF_026782085.1 of Streptococcus oralis. Classification (GTDB taxonomy): domain Bacteria; phylum Bacillota; class Bacilli; order Lactobacillales; family Streptococcaceae; genus Streptococcus; species Streptococcus oralis_DA. The sequence continues at coordinate 603,182 of NZ_JAKUVW010000004.1, read as the reverse complement.
GTTCACCGCCGTGACCAACTTCGTGCCCAAAAGGTTTTGCAAGACCGTGCTTTTGCAAATGAGAAAGTCAACTTTATCTGGGATTCTGTTGTCAAGGAAATCAAAGGTGAAAACCGAGTAGAATCTGTCGTATTTGAAAATGTAAAAACAGGTCAAGTAACAGAGCGAGCCTTTGGTGGTGTCTTTATCTATGTTGGTTTGGATCCTGTTAGCGATTTTGTTAAAGAATTGAATATTCAAGACCAGGCAGGCTGGATTGTAACAGACAATCATATGAAAACTAGCGTTGATGGTATATTTGCGGTTGGGGATGTTCGCCAAAAAGATCTTCGCCAAGTAACAACAGCAGTTGGAGATGGGGCTATCGCTGGTCAAGAAGCATACAAATTTATTACAGAACATAGTTAAGAAAAAAGTTTCCAATCAACTGATTGGAAACTTTTTTATAGTCGGTTTCGGAAAACTTCGTACATGAGAATGGCTGCAGCAACACTGGCATTGAGGCTTTGAACATGTCCATTCATGGGAATGGTAATCATCTCATCGACCTGTTTTTTGATGTTGCTGGAGATGCCTTTTCCTTCATTTCCGATGATGAGGGCGATTTTCCCTTTTGTATTCCACTTGTGGCAAGGAGTACCGTTCATATCCGTTCCAAAGGTCCAGAAGCCTTCAGCCTTGAGTTTGTCTAGGGTTTGACTGAGGTTGGTCACTCGGGCAATCGGTACGTGCTCAATAGCACCTGTGGCCGTTTTGGCAACGACAGGAGTCACTCCGACAGCACGGTGCTTGGGAATGATGACACCTGAAACATTGGTCGCATCAGCTGTTCGCAAGATTGAACCCAGATTATGAGGGTCAGTTAGACCATCCAGAATCAATAAAAGTGGATTTTCTTCTTGTCGTGTTTTGGCAAGGATGTGATCCAGCTCGCTATAGGCAAATTCGGACACTCGTAGAACAAAACCTTGGTGGACAGCGCCTTCAGTCATCTCAGACAGGGATTTTTTTGAAGTCCAAGAAATGGATACCTTCTTTTCTGTAGCCAGTTCCTTGACTTTTTCAACATTCTTACCTCGGAGATCTTCTTGGAGGTAAAGTTTATTTCCAGTGTTTGCAAGGAGGGCTTCTGTAACGGCGTGGACGCCATAGACAATATCATTTGTTTTCATGCCTCTATTATAACACAAAACCCCGTCTTGCAACGGGATTTTCTTTATTCGAGGATGAGGAGTCCATCTTTGACAGCAAATGGGTCTTTTTCGTTGATACGATCGTAAAACATGATTCCGTTTAGGTGATCAATTTCATGTTGGACAACGATAGAGTTGTATCCTTTGAGCTTGATTCGGTGTTTTTCTCCATCCTTGTCAAAGTAATCAACAGTGACACGAGCATGGCGGACTACATAGCCAGGTACGTTTCGGTCAACAGAAAGACAACCTTCTCCTTCGCCAAGAGCAGCATCTTGAACAGAGTGAGAGACGATTTTTGGATTGTACATAACAGCTTGCAAGTCGTAGGCTTCCTGTGGAGTTTCACTTTCTTCCACAATATTGGGAACTAAAACAGCGATAACACGTTTTGAGATATCGAGTTGGGGAGCAGCCAGCCCAACACCACCGCGGAGCCCCATTTTCTCAGCCATAACAGGATCTTGGGAATGTTTGAGGAATTGCATCATCTTTTCGCCAAGGATGATTTCCTGGTCAGACAGTGGGAAAGTGACCTCCTCAGCAACTGCGCGTAGAGTAGGGTTTCCCTCACGGATAATATCATTCATATCAATCAAATGAGCAGCTTTTGTAATACGTTCTATAGCAGACATTTTCTCTCCTTTCATTACCTCTACATGATAACACAAAATAGGCGAGAAAGAAAGTCGCAGAAGTTCCTAAAAAATAATATAATAAACGGTATTCCTCTTTTGTCTGTGGTATAATAAAAGAAAAGACTTGCACCAAAAAGCACGGGGGAATAAAGATGGAAAAGCGACAAGATAGACGGTCTCAGGGCTCTCTTTATGGGGTGTGGAGAACTAGTGTGGATTTCTTTCGGAATTATAAATCCTGGACCAATGCCCAGTTTATTATTGTGTTATTGCTTGCAGTTGCCTTATCCATGGGGGGAAACTTATTAGTTCGAGCAGTACAAGGTAGTAAGGGAACAAGCCCTGGTAGCCAAACTCTTGATTCTGCTAGTACATCTGGTCAATCCAAGGAAGATAAGTCTGGTGAAACGACGGCGCGTATCATGGCAAATGGTGACCTTCTCTACCATATCCCCATCTACCGAACAGCTCTAAAAGAAGATGGAACCTATGATTTTCATGAAAATTTTGAGTATGTAAAACCCTGGCTCAAACAAGCGGATTTGGTGATTGGTGACTTTGAAGGAACGGTGAACAAGGACCACTACTTGGCAGGTTATCCTCTCTTTAATGCACCAGGGGAAGTCATGGATGCGATCAAGGATGCAGGCTACCAAGTTCTAGACTTGGCTCATAATCACATCTTGGATTCGCAGCTAGAGGGAGTTGTTTCAACGGCTCAAGCTATTGAAAAGGCTGGAATGACACCCATCGGAGTCTACACACATGAATCCCGAGACCAAGCACCTATAGTCATCAAGGAAGTCAATGGTATCAAGGTAGCTCTCCTGGCCTATTCTTACGGTTTTAATGGCATTGAGCAGTATATCTCTCAAGAGGACTATAATCGCTATCTTTCTGATTTGAATGAAGATAAGATGAAGGCAGAAATCGAGCGTGCAGAGAAGGAGGCGGATATTACTGTCATCATGCCTCAGATGGGAATTGAGTACCAGCTAGAACCAACGGAAGAACAGAAAACACTGTACCACAAGATGATTGACTGGGGAGCCGATATTATCTTTGGAGGGCACCCTCACGTCGTTGAACCTGCTGAAACAGTTGAAAAAGATGGGGACAAAAAACTGATCATCTACTCCATGGGGAATTTCCTCTCAAATCAACGCATTGAAACCATGCAAGATGAGGAAAATGCCAAGTGGACGGAGCGCGGTGTTCTCATGGATGTGACCATTAAGAAAAAAGATGGAAAGACAAGGATTGAAGCTGCCAAAGCGCATCCTACTTGGGTCAATCGAACACCCAAAGGGACTTACTCTCCAGAAGGCTATCCGCTTTTCCTCTATCAGACCTATATCCTAGAGGACTTCATCGAGGGAGGCAGTCACCGTGACAAGTTGGACGAGGCGACTAAGGAACGAATTGACATGGCCTATAAAGAAATGAATGAACATGTAGGGTTGAAGTGGTAGGTACTCGCCCTAAAGGAGATGAGATGACGATTAAATTGATTGCAACAGACATGGATGGAACCTTGCTAGACCCGAGGGGGCAGCTAGATCTACCTCGCTTGGAAAAGATTTTAGATCAGCTGGATCAAAGGGATATCCGTTTTGTCATTGCGACAGGGAATGAAGTCCATCGGATGAGGCAATTATTAGAACACTTGGCGAGTCGAGTAGTTCTGGTTGTTGCTAACGGTGCTCGGATATTTGAGTATGATACATTACTTCAAGCTCAGACCTGGGATGATTCTATGGTTGACAAGGCTCTCCTTCATTTTAAAGGGAGAGAGTGTCGAGATCAGTTCGTCGTTACCAGTATGAATGGGAGTTTTGTCAAGGAAGGAACGATTTTTACAGACCTGGAAAAATTTATGACTCCAGAGATGATTGAAAAACTTTACCAAAGGACCAATTTTGTGGATGAGCTAAACTCAGACCTCTTTGGAGGAGTTCTAAAGATGAGCATGGTCGTTGGTGAAGAACGTTCTAGTTCAGTTTTGCAGGAAATCAATGATCTCTTTGATGGTCGTGTAAGGGCTGTTTCTAGCGGTTATGGCTGTATTGATATCCTGCAAGCTGGTGTTCACAAGGCTTGGGGATTGGAAGAATTACTCAAGCGCTGGGATTTGACATCAGAACAGATCATGGCTTTTGGTGATAGCGAAAATGATGTTGAGATGTTGGAGATGGCTGGAATTGCCTATGCTATGGAAAATGCTGATGATGAGGCCAAGGCAGTTGCAACAGCCCTTGCTCCAGCTAACAGCCAAGGGGGCGTTTATCAGATTCTAGAAAAGTGGTTAGAGAAAGAGGGATAAGGTGGCAGTACAGTTATTAGAAAATTGGCTTCTAAAAGAGCAAGCAAAGATTCAAACCAAGTATCGTGAACTCAATCAGATTTCTCTTTTAGAACCAGATATGATTTTTATCGGCGATTCGATTGTAGAATACTACCCTTTGCAAGAGTTACTCGGGACTGTCAAGACGATTGTTAATCGAGGCATCCGAGGTTACCAGACGAGGCTTTTATTAGAGAATTTGGATGCTCATCTTTATGGTGATGCTGTCGATCAAATTGTTCTCTTAATTGGGACAAACGATATCGGAAAAGATATTCCCATGAATGAAGCCTTGGATAATCTTGAAGGTGTGATTCAATCGCTCAACCGAGATTATCCGCTGTCACAAATAAAGCTTGTTTCTATTCTGCCAGTCAATGAAGGAGAAGAATACAAGCAGACAGTATATATTCGTACCAATGAAAAGATCAGAGAATGGAATCAAGCCTATGAGGCTCTAGCATCCGCCTATATGCAGGTAGATTTTGTGCCGATTTATGATAGTTTGACAGATTCAGAAGGGCAACTTCAATCAACCTATACAACGGATGGCCTCCATCTAAGTGTAGCCGGTTATCAAGCATTATCAGATGCTTTGAAAACGTATCTGTTCTAAAGAATTGGCTTGATTTTGCATTTTTTTTGAAGATAGGTTATAATAGTTCTAACATCCTGGGGTCGTTACGGATTCGACAGGCATTATGAGGCATATTTTGCAACCCGTGTGGCGACGTAAACGCTCAGTTAAATATAACTGCAAAAAATAACACTTCTTACGCTCTAGCTGCCTAAAAACCAGCAGGCGTGACCTGATTTGGATTGCTCGTGTTCAATGACAGGTCTTATGATTAGCGAGATACGATCAAGCCTTGTCTAGTGGTTTGGTAAGAGATTAATAGACTCGCAGTTCCTAGGCTTGAGTTATGTGTCGAGGGACTGTTAAAACAATACATAACCTATGGTTGTAGACAAATATGTTGGCAGGTGTTTGGACGTGGGTTCGACTCCCACCGGCTCCATATATATTTTACATTCTTTCGCAAACCTTTCTAAAACGTTGATAAATCAGCGTTTTTATTTTTATCTTTTTTATTGTTTAGCATTCTTTTTCAAAAAAAGGATACAACAAAGGATACAACGTTTTGCTGTATCCTAGAAATCAATATAATTCGCAAAGCGTTCTCCGATGTCGTCCTTTGCCTGAGTGGTGATATGGGTATATACGTTCATGGTCGTTTTAAGGTCTGAGTGGCCGAGCCGATGTTGAACTTGCTTCAAGGTCATGCCCGCATCGAAGCAAAGACTGGCATGCGTGTGCCTGAATCCGTGGATTTTAATCGGTCGTAGGTCGCTATCTTTCAAGATTGTAAGCAACCATTTTCTTGGCAGACTCCCAGGCATGGGCTTGCCAAACTCAGTTTCAAAAATGTATCTTGTATCTGGATTGCATTCTCTCCATTCTTGCAAGATATTTTTTGTTTTTTCGTCAAGGCTGATCAGACGCTTACTACTTACTGTTTTTGTACGACCTATTTTCTCGCCCTCAAATCCTCGTGTAATGGCTTTATTTATGCTCAGAGTGTTATCGGTCCAGTCATCCCATTCAAGGGCTAAAATCTCCCCTTTACGGGCCCCAGTGAAGGCTAAAATGCGAAAGAGGACTATCTTTTCCAAATCCTCGGTCTGTGCTACTAATTTTAAGAAAGTTTGAAGCTCGTCTTTGTTGTAAAAGTCGCTCTTTTCGTCTGATTTTTTTCGGATAGTCGTAACCACACTATCGACTGGATTTGTATCTAAGTATTCGTGCCTAATAGCATACTTAAAAATATTGTTCATAAGGCCTTTTAGCTTTCGCCCGTAAACTAATTTTCTCGACCATTCGTTGACTTGTTCTTGCATTTGGAGAGGAGTGATAGAAGCTATCTTCCTATCGCCTAAAACTGGGTAGATATGGTTTTCGAAATTCCTTGAAGTCTTTAGATAGGTGCTTTCTTGCACGGTTTCTTTGTATTCTTCAAGCCATTTTTCAGCTATCTCTCTAATAGTTATATTTTTCTTGATCTGCTCAATGTTTTCTATATCGCTTTGAAGTTGTAGGAGTGCTGAACGAGCTTTCGCCTTGGTTTCAAATCCTTTTTTCCTGGCATATTTACTTTTTCCATTCTTTTTGCCAAGATAAACAGTGAATCCGTACGCAGTATCTCCGTTTTTCTTTTTATAAGATTTGATTTCCATTGATTTTTACCTCATTTCTTGATAAAATGGGTATAAGAAAACGACCTTTTGAATGGTTGTTTCTTATACGTAAGTTCCTCACGCTCAGACTCGCCAAAGTTTTGAGAGCGTGGGGCTTTTTTGTTATTCAAATCCTTTGAAACTCTCTAAAATCTTATCTTTTGAGTCAGTTGGGTTAACAATCATAACAACGAAATCACCGTAAATTGTAACAGGCTGATCAAGTAGTTTTTTATCTTTCTTGATTGTCGCAAAGTATGGATTGTTTTCCTCGTACTGATATACTTCTACTGAGCTCCCGTCTGGTAAAACAAATCCTTTACCATCTTTTGCTTGTACTAGCGAAGATGATTTTTCTTGTTCTCGTTCAATGGTAAAACCATTATCTTCTAGCGCCTTCTTGAAGTCATCTAAACTAGTTGCTTTTTTAGAAGCAGGTTTTTCACTCGCCTTTGTTTCTTTAGCCTCAGACTGTTCCGTTTTTGGTTGCTCCGAGCTACCTTTTGTAGCAGATTTATCACTAGAGCAAGCTGCGAGAGCGAAAGTAGCAGTAAGCAAGATAGCTGATGTGGTTAGTAATTTTTTCATAGATACTCTCCTTTAATTTAATAACGCTTGATATTCTTCCTTAACCATAACCTCATCGGCTATGGTTTTTAAATTATACTTTTCCATAAAATGGACATAGTTAAATTCAGATACATCATCCATGGTTTTTAACTCTTCTTCCAGAAGATAATGGATCATATTTCGGTCTGCCTGGAGCTCACACATCTCTCTGTTGAGATTATACTGGTATTGTGAATGCTCCTTGTGGCCAAGTTCGTGTAGGGCTACTTGTTTTTGGTCTTGCTCTGATAGATTGATATCAATAGCAAGAAGCTTCAATGTTGGATTGAAGAATCCTGGACTATGCCAGCCTGTTCCATCAAAGTAGCATAGGTTCACACCCTCCTGGGCGCAAAGCTCTCTTACAGTCATAAATGCACCTCTATTTATTTTTTAAGTGTGCCTCCAAGACCGCTGTAATAAAATCTATATCTTCTTCGGAAAGTGGCTTACCATCGAATAACATAGATTGCGCAGCAATATCTCGAAGGTCAAACGGTGCAGAAGTATCACCGTTGCTTGCAATTGTTGGATTATCCGTGCGTCCAAGTAGATAGTCGGTGGACACATTGAAGTAGTCAGCGATTTCTGAAATTCGTTCAGTGGACGGTTTTGAATTTTTGAGATTATAAATAGTATTCCTACTATAACCAAGTTTTTCTTCCAATAAATTTATTGAAAGCCCTTGCTTTTTGGCAAGTTCTTTAATTCTGTCAAATGTCGGAAACATTGATTTTTCAACCTTTCTGAGAACATGACAAAAAATATTTAATATTTCTCATTAAAACACTTGACAAAGTTAATGCGAAGTATTAAAATAGTTTTTGTAAGTTGATGGGTTAGTAAAAAACGAAGTAAAACTTATCTAAAAACAAAATAGCTTTGGCGGGCAAAAAAGTTGATAGATACAAGGTTTTATCAAGGTTTTTAATTATGCTTTCATTTTAATACTATACATTAATTTTGTCAAGTAATTTATAAAATTTCTAACTCATTTTCTTACAAAACAAAAAGCGTATTCTATCTGCTTCATAGAATACGCTACGGAAATTGTCTGCTCAGGCCAGAAGCAGTGACACTCAACTCTTGGCAAGTATCCGCACCTCGCACTGCAGTTGGTTAAGGATATTCTTCTTTAAAGTCATAATTGTTTTGAGTCTTGCTTACGTTGACTAATCCGGCATAAGTGACTAGCTTTTGCAAAGCGAAGAGTAACCCTTACTGAGACACAGTACCTTTCAAAAATTTTGCCAATTTGCATCAGCTCCTTTCTGTTATAAAGGTAACATTATTATACTAAATGTAAGAAGGCTTGTAAAGGTTTTATTTGCTTAAAAGCCAGAGTAGACAACATTTTCCGTTAAGAATAATCATTTTTTCAACTTACAAAGAAAAGGAGGTGCGACTATGCCAAACATGGATGGTGGACGTCAAAAAATCAGAGATTATCTGAAAGAGCACAATTTGACGATGGCGACGCTAGCAGTACAGTATAGCATGACTCGTCAGGATGTAACGAATATCCTGAATGGTAAGCTGAAAAATCCACAAGCAAATCAGTTCATCGCTCGTGTGATTGAAGATTTTAAAATTCGGTGATACAAAAAGCACCTAACAGAAGTCAGGCGCTTATCAATAAAAACTAACTAAATTATACCACAGAAAGAGAGGAAATAGCAAATGGCTTTGGAATTATTCGGTGAAGATTTCAAAAATGAACTATTTCAGGACCTTGTGAAGCTTAACGTCGAAGCTTTGAAAGAAGCTAAAAGACAAGTCTCAAAGCAAATCATCATGGTGCCAATCAAGGACGTTATGCAAGCGACTGGTTGGGGCAGAAAGCGCATCGAGGATTTTCGAGATCAAGGCAAGTTCAGCTATCAACAAAATGTAAAAGGTGGCAAGTGCTTGTACGACTTGAACGATGTACTACGATTTCAAAGTCAGTTAGCGAAGAGAGGATAGCATGAAATTACTAGCAAAAATTATGACCTACTTTTCGGAAGAGGTAGAAGAAACTAATCTTGACTGGAAAGAAGTCGCTTTAGATCTTAATTAATCACTGATTGAAACACAAGAAAAACTTCAAAATGCCAATCAGCGTATTGCTGATCTTGAAAACATTGTGGCAATCTATAGAGAAAAGGAGAATGCAAAATGATTGAACCGTCATTAACAAGTCAGCTTTTGGGAGTTGGCGCACTGCTAATCGGATTTGTTGGAGCAGGAATCCACACGCACAACATCGACTTGAAGAAAGCCGAAGAAAAGAAAATGCAACAGCAGCATGATGCAGACATCATCCGAGCAAGTCAAGAAGCCTTTGCAAAAGGTCGTGAAACAGAACGCAGAGCAATTCGCGAGAACATCCGCAGACCATTTTCAGGGTTCACATTTGATAACGAGAAGCCAGAGGGCTTGAAGCCTGAATTGATTGGATTGCCTGCGCCAAAATAAATAAAGGAGTAACAAATGGTAACAATCAATAAACTAGAAATTGAAAATGTCAAACGCGTGAAGGCGGTCAAGCTAGAGCCGTCAGCGACTGGCTTGACAATCGTCGGAGGAAATAACAACCAGGGTAAAACAAGCGTGCTGGACGCGATTGCATGGGCGCTGGGTGGCAACAAGTACAAGCCTAGCCAAGCACAACGCGAAGGAAGTACAATCCCTCCTAGTCTTAAAATCACGCTATCAAACGGCTTGATTGTGGAGCGCAGTGGTAAGAACAGCACTCTCAAGGTCATTGACCCTAGTGGTAACAAGGCTGGTCAAAACTTGCTGGATAGCTTCGTGGAAGAACTAGCTATCAATTTGCCAAAATTCATGGAGCAGACTAGCAAAGAAAAGGCGAAAACCTTACTACAAATCATCGGAGTTGGTCCGCAATTGACTGAACTGGAAATGCAGGAGAAAGCCAAATATGACGAGCGCCACGCAATTGGTGTGATTGCTGACCAGAAAGAAAAGTTCGCGAAAGAACAACCATACTATCCGGATGCACCGAAAGAGCTGGTATCTATCTCTGAACTTATCCAACAGCAACAAGAAATTCTTGCAAAGAATGGTGAGAACGCCCGCAAGCGCCAGAATTTGATAGCTATCCAAAATCAACACGCTTCAGCAACTGCAGAAGTGGAACGGCTGGAACAATTGCTGGCTGATGCGAGAACAAAAGAAGAGAAATTGGCTCAGGACTTGGCTATTGCAAATACTGACGCAATGGATCTCATCGATGAATCGACTGAAGAAATCGAAAAGAGCATCGCAGAGATTGACGAAATCAATCGTAAAGTACGTGCTAATCTTGACAAAGATAAAGCCGAAGAAGATGCCAAAGGCTATCGCGAGCAATACAAGGAACTTGACAATGTGATTGCAGACATCCGTAAACAGAAGACAGATTTGCTTACGAACGCAGACTTGCCACTGTCTGGCTTGTCCGTGGATGACGGCGAACTGCTCTACCTCGGTCAGCGCTGGGATAACATGTCTGGTAGTCAGCAGCTGCAAGTTGCGACCGCAATTGTGCGTAAATTAAAACCAGAATGTGGATTCGTACTTATTGATAAGCTAGAGCAAATGGATCAGTTGACTCTTCAAGAATTCGGAGCGTGGCTTGAAAAAGAAGGATTGCAAGCTATCGCGACAAGAGTTTCAACGGGCGGAGAGTGCTCAGTTATTATCGAAGATGGTTACAGCGTCACACCCGAAACAATTCAAACACCGCAAGGGTGGCAAGGCGGATTCTAAAAAAAGAAAGAAGAAAACATCATGAAACATACAGACAAATTCGCAGTATTAAGAAATAAAAAAACAGGAACTTTTATAAACAACTATAAAAGCAAAACAGGAACGTTTGCTTATTCTGTTGAATATACAAATGATCTTAGACGCGCTGCAAAAAATGAACTCAAGGCAATCGAAAACCAAAAAGAAGACTTTGAAAAATTAGCAAACGCGCTCGATTGTGAAATTTTAGTCGTCGAAGCAGAGTACACATTAAAAACGCTAGACGGCAACGAACCGGAAGAGTTAACAGAAGATATTGAAGACGCGAAACGAAAATATATCGAAGGGCTTCTAAAAGGTTTGCTAAACGACAACGTGGAGGACTAAAACATGTATATTACTAGAGGAAAACGGGCGAGAGCTCAAAAGGTAGTTATCTACGGACCGGAAGGAATTGGAAAATCTAGCTTTGCGAGTCAATTCCCAGACCCAGTCTTCATCGATACGGAAGGTTCGACAGATAACATGGATGTGGCACGACTCGACAAGCCAACAAGCTGGACCATGTTAGTCAATGAGATTGCTTTTATCAAGGCAAACCCAACAGAGTGTAAAACGCTCATTGTTGACACAGTCGACTGGGCAGAGCAACTCGCAGTAGCTCACGTATGCTCACAACACGGAAAACAAGGGATTGAAGATTTCGGTTGGGGCAAAGGCTACACCTATGTCCAAGAAGAAATGGGACGTTTCTTGAATAGCTTGTCTGATTTGGTTGATATGGGGATCAACGTGGTATTGACTGCGCACGCTCAAATCAAGAAATTTGAACAGCCAGACGAAATGGGGTCTTATGACCGTTACGAGTTGAAACTTGGTCAAAAGACAGGCTCTAAGACTGCTCCACTCGTAAAAGAATGGGCAGATATGGTTCTATTCGCCAACTACAAGACCTTGGTCATGACGACTGATAACGGCAAGAAAAAAGCGCAAGGTGGTGAGCGCGTGATGTATACCAACCATCGACCAGCTTGGGATGCCAAGAACCGACATGGGTTACCTGATGAAATGCCATTCCATTACGCTGGAATTGCTCATATCTTTGCGAATCAACAAGTGAAACCTATTCCGCCACAACCTCAAGCAGTCGCTCCAGAACCTCAGCAGACTGTTCAGCAAGCCCCTGAGCAAGTTCAAGAAGAATTGCCTCTCGATATGTCGCAGGTAGCTGAAAAACCTCAAAATGAAGCTTCTAGCACGCCACAGACATTACCTGAACAATATCATGCAAGCTTGCCAAAGAGTTTGACGGACCTCATGTCTCAAGGTAACGTGACAGAAGAAGAACTTCAAAAAGTAGCTTACATTCGCGGGCACTTCCCGCTAGGAACTCCGATCGAAAACTTTCCGCCTGATTATTGGGATATGATTGTGGCACATTGGCAGGCAACTATGGAAGTTATTCAAAATCAAGTACGAGCAGACCCTGAATTGCCCTTTACCGTGTAAGTTTTGGGAATTAGAAATCATAGCAAAATATAATAAGGAGTATCTATGAAAAATAAAACTATTAAAATTGATTTGTCAAAAATTGCAAATACAGCCTTACAAGAAAAGGTTGACAAAGAACTTGAAAAAGTCCTTGAGAATATTCTGGATCTCAATACAGAAGCTAAAGCGACTCGCAAAGTTACTATCACACTAACGATGTCAACAGATGATGAACGTACAGTCGTTAAGACAGGTATGGAAGTCAAATCCACTTTGGCACCGCAGAAAGGTGTCGCAACAACTGTCATTGTCGGTCGTGATGACACTGGTAAAATTCACGCAAACGAGCTCAAAAGCGGCATCCCTGGTCAGACTTACTTTGATGACAACGGAGATATGCGGACCGATACTGGCGATCTCATCGAAAAAGTGGAACAACAGGAAAAATCTAAAATCATTGATTACAATCAAAAGAAAGCAGGTAACTAACCATGACAGAAAATCTCAAAGAAGCATTATCTTACGCAGTCGAACTAGCGGGTAAAGAAAAGAAAATCATTCGTTCAGAAACCGGAAAGGAATATTTTGACAGCAATGAATATGACTTACAGGAACTTAACCCTCGTAAGTATGCACCTATCCTTGAACTTCAGACACTCAAAAGTCTAGTTGACTATCTCAAATCAGATAACGATTTCATCAGTAGCCTTAAACTTGTAGTTGTCGTGGACAGTTTCCAAAAAGTATCTGTATATGATCAAGTTGATTTTGAAAATGGTAAACGTCCTCAACTTGTTTCGGTAAGAGCATCTGTCCCAGTTATTCCATTCAGCAATTGGCGTGACCAGGAAGAATTCAACATTATGATGCAGTCTATGTTTATCGATGATGCAGATCGTAATTTGGTTTTGGATTTTGCTAGTCATTTAAAAATCGAAAAAGGTGCAGAAGTACAGGACAATGGCATCAGTCAAATGGCTACGGTTCGCGATGGTGTAGCAAGCCTAGCACAAGCTAAAACTCCAAATCCAGTAACCTTGCGACCATATCGTACTTTCAACGAAGTAGAGCAGCCTGCTAGTCAATTCGTCTTCCGCATCAACAAATCGGCGAGCCTTGCGCTCTTTGAAGCAGATGGGGGAAAATGGAAATTAGAAGCTGTCGAAAGCATCGCAAATTATTTAAAAAATGAACTTGCTAGCAACAAAAAAATTACTATTTTAGCTTAAAGGAGAAATCAACATGACACAACAACAATACAACAACTTTGATCACGAAATTGGCTGGGAAGATACGATTGAAAAAGACTCGGATTTCGTCCTTTTGCCTGATGGGTTGTACTATTTCACAGTCGTTGGCATGGAACGTACACGACACACGCCAAATCCGCAAAATCCAGGTAAACTACCAGCATGTAATAAGGCTATCGTCAGCATCAAGATTGTAGCTAACGAAGGCGAAACAGAATTGCGTCACAACCTATTTTTGCATAGTTCAACCGAAGGAATGCTGTCTGCTTTCTTTGCTGCGATTGGCCAAAAGAAAAAGGGCGAACCGCTTCGCATGAACTGGAATACCATCATCGGCGCAACTGGTGTATGCAAAGTCGGAACACGACAATACAATAACAACAATTACAACGAAGTCAAATCCATGCTCTATCCTGAAGACGTCGATTACACAAAAGTGTTGAACCAGCAACCTGGGCAAACTACACAAACAAGCTACCAGCAACCGCAACAGCCGAATTTTGCACAACAACCACAACAGCCACAAGCACAAGCTGGATACCAAGCTGGACAGTTCTAGGAGGTAAGGGATGCAATTAAGACCTTATCAACAGGAAGCACGTGAGGCTGTTCAAGCTGAATGGGCTAAAGGTCGCAAGCGCACGCTCTTAGTATTGCCTACAGGATGTGGAAAGACAATCGTCTTCTCCAAAATCATTGAAGACCAAGTGAAAGAGGGCAAGCGTGTGCTTGTCCTTGCTCATAGGTCAGAGCTTTTAGAGCAGGCTAGCGACAAGCTAAAGACTGCGACCGGGCTCGGTACAGCCTTGGAAAAAGCGGAAAATACCTCTATCGGCTCATGGTATCGGGTTGTGGTCGGTTCTGTTCAGACCATGCAGAGAGAGAAAAGACTTAGTCAATTTCCTCCCAACTGGTTCGATACGATTGTAGTCGATGAAGCCCATCACGCTATTTCAGACGGTTATCAACGTGTCCTTGGTTATTTTGAACAATCGAATGTATTGGGAGTAACTGCAACGCCTGACCGCGGAGATATGAAGAACCTTGGTTCTTACTTCGACAGCTTAGCTTATGAGTATTCGCTAGTTCAAGCTATCCAGGAAGGGTATCTATCTAAAATTAAGGCCTTGACAATACCGCTCAGCTTGGATTTAACAAACGTCAGTATGTCAGCTGGTGATTTCAAAGCGAGCGATGTCGGAACGGCACTGGATCCATATCTGGAACAGATAGCAGATGAAATGGCCAAGCAATGCGCAGACCGCAAGACAGTCGTATTCTTGCCTTTGGTAAAAACTTCGCAGAAGTTTCGAGATATTCTAAACGCAAAAGGTTTTCGCGCTGCTGAGGTAAATGGAGAGTCCAAGGACCGTGCCGAAGTCTTAGAAGACTTCGAGAATGACCGCTACAACGTTCTTTGTAACTCTATGCTCTTGACTGAAGGCTGGGATTGCCCATCAGTAGATTGCGTGGTAGTGTTAAGACCTACTAAGGTACGTGCCTTGTATAGCCAGATGGTAGGGCGTGGGACTCGCTTGCATCCAGGGAAAGAAGAACTGCTTTTGCTAGACTTCCTCTGGCACACTGAACGCCACGAACTCTGTCGGCCAGCTCACCTTATCTGTGAAACTCCAGAAGTCGCTCAGAAAATGGTTGAGAATATGGAAGAGCAAACAGGTGTCATGCTTGACCTTGAGGATATGGAAGTCAAGGCAACCGAGGACGTTGTCGCACAGCGTGAAGAGGCTTTGGCAAAACAGCTGGAAGAAATGCGCAAGCGTAAGCGTAAACTTGTGGATCCATTGCAATTCGAAATGTCTATCCATGCTGAAGATTTATCGAACTACGTTCCTAACTTTGGATGGGAAATGGCTCCTGCTAGCGATAAACAAATCAAAGCGCTTGAGAAGTACGGCATACTTCCTGATGAAATCGGGAATGCTGGAAAGGCTGCTTTATATTTAGACAGATTGCACAAGCGACAATCAGAAGGTTTAACGACACCAAAGCAGATTCGATTCTTAGAAGGTCGTGGCTTCAAGGATGTTGGTATGTGGCAATTTGACCACGCTAGAAATATGATTGATCGCATTGCTGCGAATGGCTGGCGATTGCCGGCAGGCATGCGACCAGCTGAATATGTACCGGGGTGATGTATGAAATCTCTTTTACGATATCCAGGTAGCAAGTGGAATCTTGCTGGTAGGATAGTAGAACTATTACCTGAACACAAAACCTACCTAGAACCCTATTTTGGTAGTGGTGCGGTATTGTTTACTAAAAAAAATAGCGCTATTGAGACAGTCAACGATCTAAATGATGATGTAGTCAATCTTTTTCAGGTGATACAACAGAAACCTGAGGCGCTGGCCGAAAAAATCTTTCTGACTCCTTACAGTCGAAGGATTTATGACAATGCTTGGGAAGTTCGGCCAGAGAATGAGATTGATAAAGCTCTGAATTTCGTCATACGTTCTGTTATGAGCCACGGCTTTCGAAATATTGAAAAATCTGGTTGGAAAATGGATATTAACGGCAGAGAACGAGCTTACGCAGTCAAACATTGGAATGATCTGCCAGGTTTAATCCAAGAAATGACATTGCGAATAAAGCAGGTTCAGATTGAATGTCGGCCAGCCATCGAACTGATAGAGAAATACAGTCGGGAAGATGTCTGTATGTATGTAGACCCTCCCTACGTTCTCAGTACGAGGACGAGAAAACAATATTCGGTAGAAATGGATGATCGTGACCACGAAGAGTTGTTAGAGGTTTTGAATCAATCCAAGGCCAATATTCTTCTGAGCGGATATGATAGTGACTTGTATAATAAACGCTTGACGAATTGGGAAAGGGTGGAGTTCTCGGCGACTGCAGAAAAAGGGCTACCGAGAACAGAAGTTCTTTGGATGAACTATCAACCAAAGAAGCAATTATTATTATTTTAAAGGAGAAAACAGTGGCAGAGAATGATTTTAATTTGTTGCCGTTGCTGGATTACATCAATCCTGCCACGGTAGACTACCAGACATGGATAAATGTGGGCATGGCCCTTAAACACGAGGGCTACACGGCATCTGACTGGGATAACTGGTCGCAAAACGACAGCCGGTACAAGAAGTTTGAATGTTTCAAGAAATGGGATACCTTCAACGAGGAAGCAGGAACTATCGTGACGGGTGCGACTATTACCCAACTTGCAAAAGAAAACGGCTGGGTGTCGCAATCTGGCTACGATAGCGAGAACGCTCATGAGCTAGGTTGGACAGATACAATTGACCGTGATTATCGTGTCATTGATAAAGATTGGATCGAGGGCAAGGAAATCCACGAGCCGACTATTTGGAATCCAGTTCAGGAAATCATCAAATACCTTGAAACACTTTTTGAAGCTGGCGAAAATGTAGGTTATGTGACCAAATGCTATCCAAAGACTGATGACAAAACGGGAAAGATTGTCAAATGGTTGCCAACCAAAGGAGCTTACGACCGCACAGCTGGTGAATTGATTCAACTCTTACAAGAATGTAATGGAGATATTGGAGGTGTTCTTGGGGACTATCACGAAGAAGCTGGCGCATGGGTTCGATTCAATCCAATGGACGGAAAGGGCGCTAAAAATGAAAATGTGACGGATTTCAGATATGCACTGGTCGAATCCGACAGTATGCCGATCGATAAACAAAACGCCATCTACAAAGAACTTGAATTGCCAATTGCAGCCTTAGTACACAGTGGGAACAAGTCATTGCATGCCATCGTCAAAGTAGATGCTAAGAATTATGAAGAGTATCGGAACCGGGTTGATTATCTTTATAAAATCTGTCAGAAGAACGGAATTATAGTTGATACTCAAAATAAAAATCCAAGTAGACTTTCGCGCATGCCAGGTTTCGTCCGAAATGGTCAGAAGCAATTTCTAGTAGATACCAACATTGGTAAAGCTGATTGGGACGAGTGGTACCAATACATCGAAGACTTGAACGATGATTTACCTGATCCTGAAGGATTGGCCGACAGTTGGGATAATTTGCCAGAATTGGCGCCTGAGCTGATTAAAGGCGTGCTTCGTCAAGGTCATAAGATGCTGATTGCCGGGCCTTCAAAAGCTGGTAAGTCATTCGCTTTGATTGAGATGTCAATCGCTATTGCCGAGGGCAAGAAGTGGCTAGGCTGGGATTGTACGCAGGGGCGTGTCCTTTATGTTAATTTGGAGCTAGACAGACCGTCTGCCTTGCATCGTTTCCGCGATGTCTACCATGCAATGGGATTGGCTCCGCAAAATATCAACAACATCGATATCTGGAATCTACGTGGGAAGACCGTACCGATGGACAAGCTAGCACCTAAGCTCATTCGTCGAGCTTTGAAAAAGAATTATATCGCAGTCATCATCGACCCGATTTACAAGGTCTTAACTGGTGACGAAAACAGCGCGGACCAGATGGCGCACTTTACCAATCAATTCGATAAAGTAGCTACGGAGCTAGGCTCTAGTGTTATCTACTGTCACCACCACTCTAAGGGTTCTCAAGGTGGCAAGAAGTCCATGGATCGCGCTAGTGGTTCGGGTGTATTCGCTCGGGATCCTGACGCGCTTATCGACTTAGTAGAGCTAGAAGTGTCAGAGGAATTACTTACTCAAAGGCTGAATCAGGCAGCGTGCGAAGTATATAAACAGGCTTTGCAAGAGCGAAATAATTCCTATTACCAACAGAATGTCGGGCTAGATGACCTCTTAAGCCCTGCGCAGATGCGGACACATTTCGAGAAAGGCATCCCTGATGTCATGGCTCGTGCTCCTTATGTAGACAAGCTCGAGGAAGTACGCAATAAGGTCCAGATAGCGACTGCGTGGCGAGTCGAAGGCACGCTCCGAGAATTTGCCAAGTTTAAGCCAGTGAACATGTGGTTTAGTTATCCAGTACACGCGCTTGATGAAACAGGCGTGCTTGCGGATATTAAGCTGGACGATGATAAACCGAGCTGGCAAAGAGCTAAAGAAACTCGCAAAAAGAATGCGAAGGAAGATAAAAAGCAAAAGCTGATAGAGTTTGACGAAGCTATCGAAAAAGCAAATTACGGTGAACCACCATCGAAAGAGGATGTGGCCGATTATTTAGGTATAACAGTTAGGACTGTCGAAAGACGAATAAAAACATCTAAAAAATACCAAATAGATAAAAATACAGGCAATATTATCCCTGTAATAAAATCAGCGACAGAACCGTAAAATTCTGGTCGCGTCCTAATAGCGACAGCACTATAAAAATACGGTAGTGTCGTTGTCGCGACAGAACCATGAAATACGGTAGTGTCGTGCGACAGACAACTATATATTATATATATAGATAATGTCCTGTCGTCCATCATGTCCATACCTGTATAGACAGGGTTGCTAAAAACGCACCCTGTCATATACAAGGTCCATGGACTAAGCGCGTATAAAAAAGAAGGTAAAAAATGACATTAAATAAAAAAGCTATTGATAATCTTAAAAAGGAAATCGATGACTTGTTGGATAAATGTGAAGATGATTTTGAAGAGATGGCACTTAATCCAGATTACTCATTTGGATTGCTTATGAGCGCTAGTGCGACCTTGGGTGTAATTTTAAGGGAGTTGGCTGATGATTGAATTCTTTTTACCAATGGAAAAAATTCCCACAACGACGCACCAACAAAAAAAGGTAAATGTCCAATTTGGGAAGCCAATCTTTTATGAGCCGGCTGACTTGAAAAATGCCAGGGCGAAATTTGAGAGCTTGCTCGCGCAACATGTGCCTCCTGATAAATTTAAAGGAGCAGTTCGACTGACGGTCAAGTGGTGCTTCCCTCGTATCAAAAGAAGCTACGATGGCCAGTACAAGACCACAAAGCCAGATACAGACAATCTGCAGAAGCTACTTAAGGATTGCATGACAAAACTTGGATACTGGCAAGATGATGCACAAGTGGCCAGCGAGATTGTCGAGAAGTTTTGGGCTGACACAGTCGGAATCTATATCAAGATTGAGGAATTGCCATGAAAATTAATTATATAGATTTCTTTAGCAGAGTTATTCCGGAATGGATGGCGCGCAGCAATCAGAAGAGCCAAGAAATTGGTTTTGGCTCGGACGCTTATTGGCTATGGGCGGTGTCGTCAATCGGAGAAATTTGCAAACAATACAATGATGATGAGCTGGTGACGGAGCAGTTTGGTCTGCTCTTCAATTGGCTAGAAAAACAAGCAGGAGGAACAGGAAGTTAATGGTTGCGTGTGAGTTTAGTACAGATAGAAAAACTTGGAAAAAACTGGGTGACGAAACAGTGACAGAGTTACATGATAGTGTAAATAACCCAAGCCACTACCAAGGACGATATGGTATGCAATCTATAGATGCTCTAAGAAATTTCATGACACCGGAACAGCTGAAGGGTTTCTATCTCGGAAATGCTTTGAAATATCAGTTGCGGTTTCAAAAAAAGAATGGGCTTGAAGATTTGAAAAAAGCTCGTAAAAATCTTGAGTGGTTAATTGAGGAATTTGAGGTAGAAAAATGAATAAGCAGGAATTGATAAAAAAGTACAATGACGCTTGTTTTGCTGTTATTTCAGTAGACGAAGTTTTGGAAGATTTACAGCAACTAGACGAACCAGAAACAGGTCACGCAGAAGAAGCTCCACGCTACGTCAAAAACATACTTGCACGATTGCGAGAATTGCCATTGCATGACCGTGAAGTTTGGCAAAAGGCAATCATGGGTGAATTTGAGAAAGATTTCAGTCATGCAAAATGGCGCGAGGGATACGAGCAAGGCAAATTTGAGGGAGTATGGGTTGGTCAGCAACTGAAAGATGCTGATAAGATTCGACAAGAATTAAATAAACCAGTGGTTCAGCAGTTTGTTGCTGATTGGTACGAAAAGAACAAAGATGATTTTGAAACAAGTTTGTTTCAATGTGTTTATGAAGTTTTCAAAAAGCGTAATGATAATGAACTAACCAAAATTGAAAATTGGCTAATTGATGAAAATACCAAACCATTTCAGACTCTAGTCAACATGCACCAATTCGGCTACGAGGTCGAGGAAGAGAAGCGGTATCGGATTAAATTAAAAAGTAACTCAAAAGAAATTGATTATTTGGTAAATACAGAAAGGAATGGACTTCGTTTTTATAGTACGATTTATACGCAAAGAAGGGAACACACTCTCAAAGAACTAGAAGGCGCGGGCTTCGGCTGGGTATTTGATTGTCCAGGGATTGAGATTGAGGAGGTGGAGTAAATGGAAAAATCAAAAGAAATTGGCTTAGCAATCACAGAAATACAAGTAAAGGTATTAACTCAATCTGAATCGTTGAGCGCCTATGAATTGAACAACATTAAAATAAAAGCAAGAACTTTGTATGAAAAGTCTTGTGTGGTTACATTACGAGGCGGAGGAGAGAAAAGATTGAAACGATTCATAGCTATCCGGATTCTTGTCTCTGCTGGATTAAACATCTGGCAGATGGACAGGATTCGAGATTTGGAAGAGAAGCGCCCTATTGTAATCTACAAAGCAGATAATCAAGGCGCTGAAATCAAAGGTAGAGTCATCCACAAGGAGCAGATTGGCGACATGCACACAATCACTATTAAAAATTATGGCATTTTCGTAGTCACGCAAACAAGCTATGAATCTTTAAGGATTGGAGACGAGGTGAGATTATGAAACTCAAATTTAGAGCGTGGTATGTGTTGGCAGAAGAAATGATTAACGAAATACTGATGATTTCATTCGTTAGAAAAGAAATCATAGGGAAGTTTAGCGACGGTTCTACATCGGTTCCGTTAAAATTTGAAGACAAGCGAAACGGAGAGGATGTTATCCTCATGCAATCAACAGGCCTAAAAGATAAGAACGGCAAGGAAATCTTTGAGGGGGATATAGTCGATTACAAAGGCAGAAAAGCGATTGTTAATTGGCATGGCTCTTACGCAAGTTTTATCTATAGATTTGTAGATGAATTGCAGGAAAGAAAATCGGAATGGAAACCGCTATATCTTGCTTACTATAAATTTGAAGTGGTCGGAAACGTTCATGAAAATAAAGAGCTTTTTGAGGTAGAAGAATGAAACCAGAAAAAATTGACAACGTAAACAAACCAAGCCACTATCAAGGCTCAAAAGGCCTTGAAGGTATTGAAGTAATTGACAATTTCATTGGCAATCTGCCAGGGAAGGCAGCGTGGTGCTGGGGTAATGCTATTAAGTATATGTTAAGATTCCAGAAGAAGAATGGTCTTGAAGACCTGAAGAAAGCTAGAAAAAATTTAGACTGGCTTATAGAGGAGATGGAGAATGGACTATGAAAAACCTTTAACAAAGAGACAGTGTGAATTATTCGCTTTCATGCTAAAGCAAAAGAGGATTGATAACCAGGTTACTTTGAAAGAGTTAGGAAGTAAGTTAGGCTACTCAATTGCAACAATCTCAAATTGGGAGAATTTAAAATCCGCTCCTGATATGTACAATGTTGAAGATGTAGCGACTTATTTCAATCTGCCTATGAATGTATTTATCGGAGAGGGGTGATAGGGTGCAGAGAGCTATTGAGAAAGAACTCAAGAAACTAAAATTTAAGAATGTTAAAATCCAATCTCTACATTGTGAAATCATCAATCTAAGGTCTGGTATCATGAAAGGTCAGGTTTTTGACAGTATGCCGAAATCTCAGAACAATGATAATCGCACCGAAGAAATGAACATCAAGGCTATTGATCGCATTGCTGAACTCTATCAAGAAATCGAGAGGGAATACAAGGAGCAAGAGGAACTTGTCAGAGCGATTGAAGAGTTAGAGGAGCCGATTGAGAACATCGTAATGCGATTGCTGTACATAGATGGTCTATCTTGGTCTCAAGTGGAAAGAAGGTTGAATTGCAGTCCAGCTACTATCCAGCGGGCTAGGGATAAGTCCTTGGTTAAACTCTCTAAAATGTTTGATAGTAACGATAGTAAATGATAGTTTTAATGTGCTATTATGGTATTGTCAGCAAGTACGGTAAAGCGGACTGATGACTCCTTTAACTTTCTGTAACGGCATCATGGATAAGTCGGTGATTTCCTCTTTGTCTTTTTGGGTTCAATCCTTGATGTCGTTATTTTTTTGAACTTACAAATGGTTGCAGAGCGACTAGACCTTGCATGATTGCGTAGCTACTTATATTCTAGGTAAGTTATAAGCTAGAGGGTTTGATTCCCTCAGAGGTTGTTAATGACTACAAAAAAATAAAAAACAAATATAATATCTATCAGTTTGCAAGGTCAGTAGTCGCCTTGTAGTTGGAACGTAGCTCAGTTGGTGGAGCGATATGACTATAAAGGGTCTGAAATGTAGGCAGGTTCAAGTCCTGTCGTTCCAATTGTATCTCTGTGAGTAGCTATCACAATAGGGGTACAGGGCGGTAATTAGATTTAGGCTGATTAACCTGTAGGACAGAGATAAAGTAGCGCTATATAAGGCTCTGGTGGGGGAGGCACCCACTTACCGCATACAGTCACTCATCGAGTGGCTTTTTTGATTTTTCGAATGGAGGTGATGGAAAATTGAATGAATTAACGATAAAACAAAAGAGATTTGCAGATGAGTACATCATCTCAGGTAATGCGACGGAATCTTATAAGAAAGCGGGTTATCGCGCTTCTAGTGATAGGGTAGCGGGTGTCGAAGGACATAAGTTACTAAAGAATCCTAAGATTAAAACCTATATAGATGAACGACTGAAACAGCTTGATTCTGAGAAGATTGCTGACCAAAAAGAGGTTCTTGGTTATCTCACTTCAGTCATGCGAGGGGAGACTCAAGAACAGACTCTATGTAGTATCGGTGAACTTGGTCAACAAGTTATTGATATCGATGTCGGAGCTAAAGATAGAATTAAAGCTGCTGAACTTCTAGGTAAACGTCATAGACTTTGGACGGATAAATCTGAAATAGACATTTCTGGAACGGTGGTGTTTGCGAATGAGTCAGACATACCAGATTAAACAGAATGATATTGTCGTTGACTTACCCAAGACAGTAGGCGGTGGATACGGCCAGTTCTGGCGTTCGAGAAACTTGTATCGAGTTGTCAAGGGTTCCCGTGGTTCGAAGAAGTCAAAGACGACTGCTTTGAACTATGTTATCCGTCTTTTGAAATATCCCTGGGCTAACTTGCTTGTCATTCGTAGGTATTCAAATACGAACAAGCAATCGACTTATACAGATTTTAAGTGGGCAGCTAACCAGCTAAAGGTCGCCCATAAATTCAAATTCAACGAGTCATTGCCTGAAATCACCGTGAAAGAAACAGGCCAAAAGATTTTGTTTCGTGGTTTGGATGATGAACTGAAAATCACATCTATCACAGTCGATGTGGGGATTCTTTGCTGGGCGTGGTTCGAGGAAGCGTATCAAATCGAAACTGAAGATAAGTTTAGTACAGTTGTTGAGTCTATTCGTGGTAGTTTAGACGTACCTGATTTCTTTAAACAAATCACGGTCACATTCAACCCGTGGAACGAGAGGCATTGGCTTAAACGTGTCTTTTTTGACGAGGAAACTAGACGAGCTGATACGTTCGCTACTACGACAACTTATAAATGCAATGAGTGGCTGGATGAAGTCGATATCAAGCGTTATGAGGATCTGTATCACACGAATCCAAGGCGTGCAAGAATCGTTTGTGACGGTGAATGGGGAGTTGCTGAAGGGCTAATCTACAATAATGTGACCGTCAAAGACTTTGACAAAGATGAGCTATTGCAGAATCCTGCTAACAAGTTGTGCATCGGGCTTGACTTTGGTTTTACTCATGATCCAACTGCTTTGTGTTGTTCGCTGATAAACGACACGACAAAAGAGATACATATCTTTGACGAAGCGTACAGAGTCGGTCTGATAACCAAGGAAGTCGCTAAGATGATAAAGGATAAAGGTTATCATCGCTCGACAATTATCGCAGATAGCGCTGAATCTCGATTAATTGAAGAACTTAGGTCAGAACACGGCATATCTCGAATTAAAGAGAGTAGAAAGGGAAAGGATAGTATCATGGCAGGCGTGTCCAAATTGCAAGGATACGCTATTTATGTACATCCGAGTTGTGAACATATCATGGATGAATTTTATAGTTACTGCTACCAGCGGGACAAAGAAGGTAATTGGTTGAACAAACCAGAAGATAAGAATAACCACTTGATGGATGCGTTGCGATATAGCCTTCAATGTATCGAAGGTGGGAAAGCAACCGTCCGCAGACGTTCACAATACGGTTTATAGAAAGGAATTAAATGTATCAGATTTTAACTTATCCACGGGATGGATACGATGAAACAGCTTTGAGTAAAGAATTGATTTACAAGCTGATTCGCAAACACACACAAGAACGCAGTCGCTTGCGTGATTTGAAGAAATACTACTTGGGTGAGCATGCTATTTTGAATCATACGAGAAGAAATCAGAAAGCTCCAAATTACAAGACGGTAGCTAATCACGCTAAGGACATTGCAGACACATCTACGGGATATTTCATGGGCAATCCTATCAAGTATAACAACACTGCTGAGAGCGACCTCGAGCCTTTGCTTGAGGCTTTCGATGGTGCTGAAATAGACCAAGTGGATGCGCAGAATGCTTTGAATATGGCTATCTATGGACGTGCTTATGAATACATCTACGCCAAAGAGGGACTGACCGAGCTTGATTCGACCAGTGTAGATCCTGAGAATGTATTTCTTGTATACGATGATAGTATCGAACGCAAGGCTTTGTTTGCGGTCTACTACTACGAAATTAAAGATGACACGAAAGATACGACTAAGTATCAAGCCGAAGTCTTTACTCAGAACCTGCACTATCACATCGTGCTGCGTGATTCGAGTATGGGGACAACACGGAACGAGCAAGTAGAAGAACATAATCTCGGCCAAATCCCAATCATCGAGTACCGAAATAATCACTTTGCGATTGGTGACTACGAGCAACAGATCAGCTTGATTGATGCTTATAACTCGTTGATGGGAAATCGTGTCAACGACAAAGAACAAGCGGTTGAGTCTATTCTCGTATTGTACGGTGCGCAGTTGGCTGACAATCTGGAAGATGCCAGGGAAGCAATGAGTATCCTTGCTGAAGAGGGGCTTTTGGAATTGCCGGCAGATGCCAAGGCTGATTTCTTGAAAAATGCTTTGGACGAGAACGCAACTGAAATCTTGCGCAAGGCCTTGAAAGAAGACGTCTACACATTCAGCCATGTGCCGAATTTAACAGATAAGAACTTCGCAGGCAATAGCTCAGGCGTAGCCATGGAATTCAAGCTACTAGGTCTTGAAATGATAACTAAGACGAAAGAAGCGAATTACAAGCGAGGTCTTAGACAGCGGATTGCTATCTTCGCTCACTATTTGGGTATGCAGCAGATTGCTCTTGAAGCACATTCAATCGTGCCACAGTTTAGCCGTGGATTACCTAAGAACTTGCTCGAATTGTCGCAGATTATCAATAATCTTGAAGGCAAAGTCTCACTTCGTCAGCTTATTTCTCTCTTGCCATTCGTTGAAGATCCTGATGCTGAACTTGAAAGTCTTGAGGAAGAGAAAGAAAAGAATAAGGACCGTGTGCCGTTCTTTAATCAAGCGAACACGAAGCCAGACGAAGAGGTGACAGATGAAGAACGAGGAGTATTGGACCAAGAGAAAGGCTAATCTCATCTATGAGCAGATGGACAAGGCCGAAAAGCAAGCGGACAAGTTTGACGAGATTTACAGGCAGTCTAAAACATATTTAGACAAGCAAATCAACAAGGTCTTTGATAAATTCCAGCGTGATTATGGATTGAGCGAGCGTGATGCTCGTCAGGTCCTAAAGAATATGAAAGACCAAAAGGATCTGAACGAACTTCGTAAGGTTCTTGAAGCTCGACCAAATGACCCGAATATTCAACGACTGCTTGCTGATTTAGACAGTCCAGCCTATGCTTATCGCATGAAGCGACTAGAGCGTTTGAACGACGATTTAGACCGCATGCGTGAGTCGATCTATCATTCTGAGAAGGTAGGATCAGATACCTTTTATAGCGACTTGATGAAAGATAGCTATTATAAGGCTACATTTGACTTACAACAACAGACAGGACTTGCTTATAGTTTCTCCAATCTCCCTGAAACCGAAATCAAGCGCCTGAGGGAGCTAAAATGGACAGGAGAGGGCTATTCGGATAGGATATGGTCAAATACCGGGGCACTCGCTTCAAGCGTGAAAGACGAGCTCCTAGTGAGTCTCATGACTGGTCGAAGCGTAAGAGACACATCTCAAGCTATTGCTGAACGGTTCGGAGTAGGTCAAAACAACGCAAGGCGTTTAATTCGTACTGAGTCAGCGTTCTTTCACAACCAGATGGAACTGCTAAGCTACGAAGATGCCGAAATCATAAAATACAAATTTGTGGCAGTATTGGACAGACGGACGTCACACATCTGTCAAGAGCATGACAACAAGGTCTATGATACGGACAAGGCTGTTCCTGGTGTGAACTATCCACCTCTGCATCCGTGGTGTAGGTCTACGACTATCGCGCACGACGAGGACGCAGATTACAGCAAACTAGAGCGACGAGCGAGAAATCCTGAAACAGGTAAGACCGAGCTAGTACCTGCTGATATGAGTTATGACGAATGGTATAGCAAGTATGTGGACGGTAAGGAAGTTGTTAAGGAATCTAAGTCAGAAGTGGCTGACAAGGTTTTTGTAGCTGATAAACCAAATGAAATAGACGACTTCTTTAAGAAACAAAAATCTTATCAGAAGTGGTATAATGAACTTACAGATGAAGAAAAGAACGCTATTTATACTTACACTAAAAGTGATTACCACAACTTTAATAATATTAAACGCTTTGGAATTGATAAAGCATTTAAGCTTAGTGAAGAATTTTGGTTAGAAGAACACGGTGAAGCCGATTTAAACCTTGCTTTGGAACGAGTTAGAGAAGCAAATACTAAAATACCTTTCCTTGAAAAAGCTTTGTCAGATTTTGCCCCTGAAAAATCGTTTAAAGTTTTCAGAGGTACTGGCTCTGTTTCTGCTTTAGGAGAAGATTTGGGGTATATGGATTTAGAGGTTGGACAAAAACTTACTTTGGACAAGTCGTTCACTTCGTTTAGTTTGGATAAGAATTATGCTAGAGAGTTCGCTATTGACGGTGACGGTGCAAATATTCTATTTGAGGTTACTGTTAAGAAAGGACAGAAGACAGGGGCTTATATCGCTGAATTGTCAGATTTCAACCCTGAAAAAGAATATCTGATGAAACCTAACTTGAAATATAACGTTATTTCTAAAAAAGAAACAGAAGACGGTCTACTAGTTTATGGTTTGGAGGTGCTAGAAAATGGGTCTTGATAAAGATTTTGTACAAAAGATTTTTTCTAAGGGCGAAGATAGAGTGAATAGATCTATTTTTGTAAAACCAGAAGAACTTATTGAAATATCTGATGAAGATTTGAGGTATTTTGGTGAGGGTATCTTTTATTGTTTACCTGATAACGAATTTGTAAAAAATAACAAGGAAAAAATCAAAAAAGATTATAACTTATCTAAAGAAATGCCAAAAATAAATGGTATTTATTTACCTACATTCTTAAAAATGAGGTCATGGGATAGAATTAGAAAAACTAAACCAACCTTAAAAGAAATTATCAACATGACAAAAAAAGAAAGCATTTAGAAATTCTAAGTGCTTTTTTCGTGCTCAGACCAGAAAGGAGAATTTGATGAATAAGTACAAAAAGTTGATAGAATTGATTGAAAATAACGGTCTCGAGATACAATCGAAGAAATGTTATGATCCGCAGAGTGCATGGACTGGAAAACATTTATGGATTGTCGATAAGAAAAACCAAAATAAAATTTTTGATTTATCGGGTAACGGTTACTGTTTTCATGACACTAAAGTTGAGGAAGCCATTGAAGAAGTTGAAAAGTATTTGTCTCTTAAAAACATGAATGCTTTTGATGATTTCAAAAAATGGGTAGAAAAGAATGCCAAGCCTCAAGAGAATGCTTAGAAAGGAGTAAACTATGTTCATTTGGGAATGGATAGCAATCGCTTTCGGGTGGTTGGTATTCTTTTGGTTATTCGTTTTAATTGCAGGAACTATTCTTGCGATTTTAACAGGTTTCAAAAACAGAAAGTAGGTGATCCAGAATCTTGACAGGCAGGAATAGACTGCTATAAATTACTGTAAATTGCTATAAACCGTGTCGAATTCGAGGCGGTTTTTATATTTAAGAAAGGAACAGAAAAAAAGGAACCTTGGAAAGAACGATTTAAAAAAGAATACTACGAATTGAGAGAACGATTTCAAAAGTTAGACATGATGATTGGCCAATACGAAAAAGGGCAACTAGAGTTTGAACCTAAATGTCCTATCGATTTGTTAAAAGGCCAGCGTTCGACTATGTGGAATTATTTAAAAATTCTAGAACAACGTGCAGAAATTGAAGAAATTAAACTATAAAACCTAACCGTATGGAATCCCGTACGGTTTTTATGCGCACGAAGGGGAGATAGTTCGATCCTATCTCACGGGTTAACCAAGTTCGAGTCTTGAAATCTGGCGGGTGGTTCGAGTCCACCGGTGCGCGTTATTGTCCAAGCATTGAAGACACTAAAAAGCTATGGAAAATACAGTCGGGGACGACTTTAAAAATAGGAGGTTCGCAATGAACGAAGAAACACAAACGGTCGAAACGGTTGAAGAACAAAAGGTGCCTGCAGGACCTACACCACAACCGCAAGACGAGAAGAAGTACACAGACGCAGAAGTCGATGCTATCATCGACAAGAAATTTGCTAAGTGGAAGTCAGAGCAAGAAGCCAAGGAAAACGAAGCTAAGAAGCTTGCCAAAATGAACGCTGACGAGAAACAGAAATATCAGTTAGATCAGCGTGAGCAAGAATTAGCTAATCGTGAACAAGCGATTGCTCGCAAGGAATTGACCGCAGAAGCTAAGGCAATGTTAAGTGAACGTGGCTTACCAGTCGAATTAGTATCCGTGGTTGATTTGTCAAACGCTGAAGCCGTGACTGAATCAGTCGCAAGCATTCAGAAAACGTGGGAGGATGCAGTCCAAAAAGGTGTATCTGACCGCATGAAGGGTAGCGCACCTATTAAGACTGCGCCAGCAAATCAGCAAGAAGTCACTGAAAAATGGAAACAGGACTTTTTGCGCTAAAAATATAAAAAATGAGGTAAAAAATAAATGGCATTTGAAGCATTAAACACAGCAGAATCACGCAAGCGCCACCTTGGAATTATCGAGGATGTCCTTGCGGTTAATTCATACGCAACACCACTCTTGACACCAAGTGAAGCAGTAACTCTAAACGGTCGCTCTTTCACAGTTGCAACTGGTGACACAACTGAGTTGAAAGACTACAAACGTAACCAAGTGAATAAATTTGACAATGTTGAAACAGAAGAAAAGGTATACACCCTTGAAGAAGAAAAATATTGGGGCCGTTTCGTTGACCAGTTGGATGAACGTGACTCAAACGGTCAAGTAAATATTGAGTATGTGATTGCTCGTCAAGCTGCTAAAGTAATCGCTCCATATCTTGATGAACTACGTTTTGGTGCAGCGCTTGGAAACGTAAGCGATAACGTGGTTATGGGCAAAGATAAAGGCGCAAACAACGCTTACAATGCGGTTCTTGATGTGTCTGAGAAATTGGATGAACTTGGAATCACAAAAGAACGCTTGCTCTTTGTAACTCCAAGTTTCTACAAAGCTATCAAGTCCGAAATTGTACGCTTGCCACAAGGGGATGCAGATAAGAAAGTCCTTGGCAAAGGATATGTTGGTGAATTGGATGACTACACAGTCTATAAAGTTCCTTCTAAATTCTTGCCAAATGTAAATGCCCTTGCTGCTGCACCTGGCGTAGTGACATCGCCAATTCAAATTGATAACACTAAGTACAACAACAACGTACCTGGTCGATTTGGTGAATTGGTAGAACAATTGCTCTACACTGGAGCGTATGTTCTTGAACACTTCCAAAAATACATCATCACAATTGCAGATACTAAACCTGCTGCTAAAAAATCAGCCCAAGGAAAGACAGTAAACCGTGCTAAAGCGTGGAAGGCTGGAACAACCTACAAAGAAGGTGACACAGTAACGCACGAGGATAAAGTCTACGTTGCAATCAAAGAAATCACTAGCTCAACCAACGCACCAGATTCTGACTCAGCTAACTGGAAGGTTAAATAACGAGGCCTGATCTATGAAAGTCAGAGTAAAACGAACCTTCAATGATTGGCAAGCGCAAGTAGTTCGACATGAGAATGATATCTTTGAGATGACAGACGAGCGTTACAACGAATTGTCGCACAATCTCAAGAGTGAGTTCTCAGTCGATATCGCAGAGGTTGTCGAGATCATTGACGAAGTCGAAACCCAAGGAGACGAGACGACTCCTTACGATTAGGAGGTCTTATGGAATTTGAAGAATTAAAAACACTAACAGGCGAGAGTGACGGAACAGTCCTCTCGTCTTTACTTTTAAGGGCTGAAAACATCATTTTATCTGAAACGAACCGAGAGAAGCTGACTCCAGCGCTCGACAGACTACTACCTGAACTTGCAATCGAGCTCTACAATCGCACAGGAAGCGAAGGAGAGCAATCTAGGAGCGAGGGTGGTATCTCTGTAACCTATGCAGAGTCAGGCTTGTCTACGGGTCTTTTACAGCGCATTCGGATGCATCGATTAGCGAGGGTTGCAGGTCATGTTTTTGAAAAGGAATAGACTGAAACCATATAACCTCAGACGATTCAAAAAAACCGTTACGAATGAGGGAGTCGCTAAAGAAGGATATGCGGATGAGGTTGAAGAAGTAAGACTTGAATTGTGGCCAGCTAGTAGCAATCTACAATCTGAGATTTACGGTAACCGAGTCAATGATATCCTAAATGCGAATGCGATCAACGATGCGAATATCAACGTGAAAGATGGTGTCTGTATCGATAGCAAGACAGATGTCACACATCGGGTTATCTCAAAGAAAGTATACAGTCATCATCAAGTTTTGGAGTTAGAACGTGTCAGGTTTAATCGGAGCAGATAGCTTAATCGCTAAGTGTCGTAAGTTATACGGAGCGAGGACTAATGAGTTTGTAGGACAAGCGGTCTTGCATGCTGGTAAAACAATCGTACAACCCGAAGCGAAACTCAGGGCACCAGCAAATGAGGGTGAGTTGAGAAATAGCATCAGAGTTCGGTTAAAAGTGAACGGAAACAAGATATCTAGTGAAATCTTTACAAACTCAGACCATGGCGCCTACGTCGAACTTGGAACTGGTCCGAAAGGGCAAGAGAACCACTCAGGCATATCACCAGAAGTAAGCGTATCTTATCGGTCTAGTCCTTGGTACGTGCATGAAGACCAAATCAACGTAGGACCTTACCACTTTGCAAAAAGAGGTGAGTTCTATAAGATGTATGGTCAACCTGCGCAACCTTACTTGTATCCTGCTTTGAAAGATAACCATGACCGTGTATCTAGTAACATTTCAAAATTCGTTAGTAGAAAGATAAGAGAACAGATAAAATGATTAATATTAAGCCTGTAATTTACAAAGAATTGCAAAAGGTCGCAGATAATGTGACCGATACGTATCCGAGCGACTGGGAGAACGTTCCAGTCGTCATTTTTTTGGAAGAACAGAATAAACCGGGTGAATGGTTCGATGACCAGGAGAAGAAGTCGCATATTCGCTACAAAGTGGATATCTTTGACAAAGATAGCACCAGCGATTTAGCGGTCAAAATCAATGAAATTTTCGCATCTTTAGGATTGCGAAGAACAGATTGTCAGGATGTACCTGATCCGTCGCATTTGCGTCACAAGTTGATGCGCTTTGAGGGAATCGTTGACCTGAATTCACAATTGGTTTATCAGTATAGAATGGAGAATTAATACATGTTAGCAAACGGAATTAAGCTTGCTTTTAGTAAAACTAAAGGCGATTATCAAAATCTTGTAGGTTTGAAAGAAGTGCCTGAATTTGGTATTGAACCTGAAAAAGTCGAGAATACGACTCTTGCAGACAAGGTTAAAAAATATGAATTTGGTATTGGTGATGCTGGGGAGCTTGAGTACAAGTTCGCTTATGATAACACAACTGCCACTTCACCTTATCGTGTCTTGCGTAATGCTGCAGACAACAAGGAGAAGCTCTACTTTGAGCAAACATACCCAGACAATACCAAGGTTACTTTTGAAGGTCAAGTATCCGTTAAATTGGGCGGTGGCGGAGTGAACTCTGTTATCGAATTCACACTCAAGATTGCATTGCAGTCTGAATTGACATTTGTTGATGGAATTGGAGGTTAATAGATGGCTCTACCATACGCAACTTGGAAAGTTAGTGAGGATAAGGAATTGAAACTCCGCCTCACATCTTTGCAAGCGACCAAAGTTGAAGAAAAAATCGGAGTGAACTTGCTCAAGGTATTCATGCCCGCTGAGGGCGAAGCCTTTGCTTTGCCACCTCTAAAAGTCATGTTGCTGTTGACTCATGGAGCACTTCAAAAGTTTGAGCATGGACTCTCATTTGAAGATGTATCTGACCTATATGACGATTATGTTGATAACAGTGGGGATCAGGCAGCATTCATGGCAGACGTCATCTTGCCGATGTTGCAAGTATCGGGTTTTATGCCACGGGAGAAAGCAAACAAGAAAGCTCCCAAGAAATCCAAAGCGAAAATGGAAGTAGTCGAGTAGAATCGACTGCAGTTACATCAGTAAAAGAAATGGTTGAGGGGCTTTATCCGATGTTTTTGGACATTGGGGGTAGGCCCCTCGATTTTTGGGATTTGACGGTACTTGAAATCAGAGAAATGATTGAAAGCTATAATCGTGTCACGATCCAAAAACAAAAAGAAAAAATAGTTGAATCTTACAGACTTTCGCAGATGATAGCAAATAATGTATCCTTGTTGCTTTCAAAAGATGCCAAGCCACTTGAGGTTTGGGACTATGCGCCTGAATTATTCCAGGAAGAGAGAGAACAAGTCGAAAGAGCAAGGCAAGAACAAGAAATGAGGATGCATAAGGAACGCATGCGCGCATTCGCTGAGAGTCACAATCGAAAAATGAAAATGAAAGGAGAATAGATGGGAGTTACTCTTGATGAGCTCAAGGTTATGATTGATGCTGAAATCGCACCTTTCAAGAACAAAATGAAAGAAGTCGAGAACAAGGTCAAAGACGCCTCTAACAAAGTACAGTCATCAACCGACAAAATCAAGGCGCAATCTGGATCCATGCTTGGCGTTTTTGGTAAATTAGCCAAATTCGCTGGATTTGCTTATCTTGGTAAGAAGTTGCTTGATGTTGGCATGTACTCAACGCAGATGGCCCTTGAAGTCACAGCATCAATTAACCAAATCAAACGTCAAATGGGCGAGAGCTCACA
This sequence comes from Streptococcus oralis, assembly GCF_026782085.1. Lineage (GTDB taxonomy): Bacteria > Bacillota > Bacilli > Lactobacillales > Streptococcaceae > Streptococcus > Streptococcus oralis_DA. The sequence goes on along the minus strand of NZ_JAKUVW010000004.1, from coordinate 569,188 downwards.
GACATTCTTAAAATGGGTAAATGACAACGCAAACGCTATGAACATGGGTGTTGGTGAAGCTACGAAATACGGGGCGGTATATTCAAACTTATTTTCGGGTTTCATCAAAGATTCAAACAAGCTGAGTGCATATACTGCTAAGATGCTTCAGACATCTGCAGTTGTAGCAGAAGGCTCAGGCCGTAGCATTACAGACGTCATGGAGCGTATTCGCTCAGGTTTGCTAGGGAACACCGAAGCAATTGAAGATCTAGGAATCAACGTAAATGTGGCCATGATTCAATCGACTGAAGCGTTCAAACGTTTTGCAAATGGCCAAAGTTGGGATCAACTTGACTATCAGACCCAGCAACAAATCCGTCTCATGGCTATCCTGGAACAAGCTACTGCTAAGTATGGCACGACCTTGTCACAGTCGGTCAATGGGCGCATTAGCTTGTTTAAATCATTGCTTAAGGATGCTGCTTTAAACGTAGGTAACGCATTCTTGCCGATTATCAACGCTATCATGCCAGTCTTGAATTCATTCGCTATGGTCTTGAAGAACGTGACGGCTAAACTCGCTGAGTTTATTGCTTTGATGTTCAACAAGAAAGCGACTGTAAAAGACGGTGTGGCTGGCGCAGTCGGCGATATGAACGGAGCCTTACAAGATGCAGCAGGTGGCGCAGGCGACCTCGCAGATGCTATGGGTGATGCAGACGACGCTTCAGGCGGTCTAGCTGACAACCTTGGAGATTCAGCCAAAAATGCCAAGAAAGCAGTTAAAGAACTGCTCGGGTTAGCTGGTTTTGACGAAATCACGCTTTTAAACAAGAAGGATGATTCGGACGACGGAGGTTCTGGTGGTTCTGGGGGCGGTGGTAAAGGCAAAGGTAAGAAAGGAAAAGGTGGAAGCGGACCTTTTAAAGACATTTTGCCAGAAGTCGCACTAACCGACATGGATAACCAATTCAAGAGCATTTTTGATGGTCTTGGAGGTAAGCTGAAAGGTCTATCTGACCTATTTAGCAAAGGGTTCTCTGCTGCATTCAGATCCGAAGGTTTAGAACGCATTAAGATTGGTCTTGGTCAAATCAAGACTACACTTGAAGAAATTGCTACTGACCCACGGGTAGTCAATGCCTTTAATGGCATGACCGAGAAAATCGCTTATGCGCTAGGGCAGATTGCGGGCTCTATCGGCACGGTTGGATTCGGCATTGGTGTCTTTCTTGCTGAAAGCATTGCAAATGGCCTAGGTCGTCAAAAAGAGCGTATTATTCGCTCGCTTGTAGCTCAATTCGAGAACACGGGCAATATGTTTGCCTCCGCTGGAAACATCGCTCAGGTATTTGCAGATGGCTTCTATGACGTCATAACATCAACTGGCGCTGTTCGTATTGGAAGCTCGATTGTGTCTGCTGTTTTAGCTATTCAAGCTAGCATTGTGGAGATTGGTTTCAAACTCGGCGGTGACCTACTACAAGGTATTGAACAGATTGTTACGGATAACATGCCTGGCGTTGCTGAGGCTTTTTCAAATGCCTTAACAGGTATCGCTCCAATTTTTGAGAGTGCTGAAAAAGCAATCAATGACCTGTCAGACTCAATCAGTCGTGTGTATGATAATTACATTCGTCCATCGATTGAGTCATCAACTAAGGCCATATCTGGTTTTGTTAGCGTATTTGTAAAAGGCTGGAACAATCATATTCAACCAGTCATCCAGAAAATCGGTCAAGGTTTCTCAGACACAATCGGTAAGCACATTTCACCATTTGTTCAAAAGATTTTGGACATGGTCGCTAGCTTCCAAGAAATGTCACAAGTCATTAACGCTTATGTAGGTCCTGTGATTGGTTTTATCGTCGAGCAATTAACAAGAGTTCTGGCTCCAACTCTTGAATATATCGGAGAAGTCTTCCGTGTATTATTCAATACAGTCGCTGATATACTTGGGGGCATAGCGGACTTCCTTAAGGGTGTGTTTGATATCATCACTGGTATTCTTACGAGTGATATGAGTAAGATTTTTGATGGTTTCACCGAAACAGGCGATGCTATCATGAACATCCTATCAACGCTTCTCACAGCTTTGCTAGATTTAACAGTAGCGGTTTTAAAAGTTATCTGGGACACGATTGTAGCAATCTTCCAAGCAATTTGGGATGGTATCGTGGCTATCTTCACACCGATTGGCGAATGGTTCTCAGAACGCTGGAACGACATCACAACCGTTCTAGCCGACGTAGCTAAATGGTTTGGCGATATGTTCCAGAAAGCTTGGAACGCTCTAACGAATGTATTCTCTTCAATCGGCACTTGGTTCGGTGAGCGTTGGAACGATGTAACGACTGCGCTTTCAAACGTTGCAACGTGGTTCGGGAATATCTTCAAGACTGCATTTGAAGCGGTTAAGAACGCATTCAGCACGATTGGAAGCTTCTTCAGCGGTGTTTGGACCACGGTCAAGAACATCTTCGTGAATGCTGGTCAAATGGTCGGTAGCGCAGTAGGTGGAGCATTCAAGAGCGCAGTTAATGCGGTTCTTGGTACGATCGAAAACGTGGTCAATGGTTTTATTGGCATGATTAACGGCGTTATCGGCTTAATCAACAAGATTCCGGGCGTATCTCTTGGAAGCGTTGGCTATGTAAGTCTACCTCGATTAGCCCGTGGTGGTATCGTTGATAGTCCTACCGTAGCCATGATTGGTGAAGCTGGTAAAGAGGTCGTTATGCCACTTGAGAACACTGGTTTCTTACAGACTATGGGGCGCATCGTAGGTGGTGCGGTAGTCAATGCCTTGGGTGGTGGTTTACCACAATCTGGAGGCTTTAGCGGTAGTGGTGACATCGTCATCATGGTTGGCGGACACGAATTTGGTCGTGTAGCTATCCAAGAAATCAATCGAGAACAAGAACGTGCAGGACAAGTCTTGCTTAACATTTAAAGGGAGGTAAAATGGCACGCTTAATTATCAATGGGGTGGCTGTTAAGCCTCCCAAATCTTTTCAAGTCGGTATTCAGGACATCGATGGAGAGACTGGTCGAAATGCTAACGGAGACATGGTTCGTGATCGTATCACGACCAAGCGAAAATTAGATTGTGAATGGGGCATGCTGACTCAAGATGAAATGAGTCAGCTTTTAAATGCTGTATCATCGGTCTTTTTTGAAGTTTCATATCCTGATCCAGTAAGAGGTCAGACAACAGGGACTTTTTACGTTGGAGACAGAACGGCCCCGAGCTATTCATTTACTGACAAATTCAAACCGTGGTCTGGTGCAAAGTTTAATCTGATAGAAAGGTAGGTTAGAGCATGGATATATTTAGACGTAAGAAATTTGATGAAGCTATGTTTGCTAAAAGCCGTACTCTTGCTATCAGAGTAGGTCAGTATCAATCCAGTGACATTAAAGAGGCTCATTTTGACTACGGCTATATCAAAGGTGATGCTTATAAACCGGGTGGAACGTGTGCTGGCAGTGGTAAGATTACGTTCACAAGAATTATCACAACTTTCAATAAGCTAGATAAGGTTTATCCTGAAATCGGTCTTTTAGTCGACGAAACCTACGAATGGGTGAAGATGGGTGAATACTTTATCAATGATATTGAAATCGACCGAAACCGTAACACAACTACGCTTGATTTGATGGACGGGATGTTCAAGTTAAATCGACCTTATGAGTCGTCTTTGACTTATCCAGCGCCTATCCAAAAGGTCGTGGCTGAGATTGCAAATCAGACTGGCGTTAAGCTAGAAGATGCGTATTTTGATGCTACGGATTTAACTGGGCAAGTTTACTACATCGATAAGAAACCAGATGGCAAGAAATTGACCTATCGGGATGTTTTGGGGCTAGCGACTCAAATCCTTGGTCGTTCTTGCTTCTTTAATCGTGACGGCAATCTTGAAATTCGAGGATTGTTTGACTCAGGCATCACGATTACGGCAGATAGCTACTTCATGCACGGTTTGACCAAAAGTGAAGTTCAATACCAGATTGCAGGGATAAGTTGCAAGAAAGATAAAGAGACTATCACGGTCGGTATGCGTACTGGTCGCTCTCTTGAAATCGAAAATGACTTGATGACGCAATCGATGTTGGATAATCTTTACCACAAAATCAAAGACATTCGCTATTACCCTTTTAATTTGAATTACCAAGGTCATCTTTTGCTCGATGTTGGTCAGTGGGTAACCATCAAGACGAACAAGGGTGAAACGTTCAAATCGCCTATTTTGAGCCAATCATTCACATTTAAGGGCGGTCTGCGTGGTCGTATCAGCGCAGATAGTAAATCCGGAAATGATGCGCAGTATTCATACGCAGGAACGATCACGAAGAAGATTGAGCAATTTAGCGAATTTGAGAAACAAATTCAAAACCAAATTGAAGAAGCAGACAAAGGCTTTGACAAGAAAGTCGAGAAAATCAAGAATGACTTTAATGACCAGATTGAACTTGCCAAAGCAAAAGCGGAAGAGGTAAGGCAAAATCTAACAGAGACCATTGACCAACGTTTTCGTGACTTTGATAGCGTAGGTTTGCGTGAAGCTCGACAAAAAGCAGATGAAGCCTTGAGAAACGCTGGTGCAAGCAGCTTACTCGCTCAAGAAGCGAAGCAAATCAGTGAGCAAGTGAGACGACAGCTTGATAATAAGGCTGACCTCGTCGAATTTCAGAGAGTGAAAGAAACCAATCAGCTTTATGAGAGAATAATTGGTCGTAGCGAGTCTGACATCGCTGAAAAAGTCTCACGTATGGCCATGACTAGCCAACTCTTTCAAGTTGAAGTCGGCAAGTATGCCAACGTTGGCGGTCCTAATATGCTCCGAAATTCGAGGGCAGATGACGGATTGAAATACTGGTCTGAAGCGAATGGTCGATTGGGTTTCACATCGCACGGATTCTATTTTAACGGACAGAAGCGCATGTTTGAATTGAGACCAGGCGCAGTTGTTAAAAGTCCACGGTTCATTGTCAAACGAAATACAGACTACATTTTCAATATTTTAGCTTTTGATAACAACTCAAAATATTTTAGAGTATATTTTTGTAAACGCAAAAAAGACTCAACTGCCAATTACGACGTAAGCCAACTTGTTTTTAACGGTAGTCCAAAATGGACAAACGGGCCAGTTTTTGACAATACAAAGGCGATAAAGAAGACATTCAAGTTCAATGTTGGTGACTTCGATGATGGTTATTTGCAATTCGAGTACGACCGAAACAATCCTAACAAATGGGGCGGTCTGTTCATGACTGAGCTTGATTTTTACGAAGGCTCAAATGACCGTCTCTGGCAACCAGCTCCCGAAGATGCAACTATGGAAACAGCTGAAGCTGTTCGTACAGTTCAAAATCAGCTTGCTGGCTCATGGGCAATTCAAAACCTGACCAGCGCAGGCTCAATCGTCTCGCAAATCAATGCGACGAATAATCAGATATTGATTGAAGCTGAGAAAATTCGTTTGAAAGGTAAGACCTTGCTGGACGAACTCACGGCTATTGATGGATATTTCAAACGTCTGTTTGTCGGTGAAGGCAACTTTGCCAAGTTGAATGCTGAGATTATCGGAGCGAATACTATCACAGCTGATAAATTGGTCATGGACCAAGCAATGGCTAGAATGTTTGTTTCGAGCGATATCTTCACGGATACGCTTGCTGCTAAAGAAGCCTTTATCAATAAACTTCGGTCTGTTGTAGTGTCTGCGACTTTATTTGAAGGTTTCAAGGGTCGAATCGGTGGCTTCCAAATCGGTACGCATGACAAAGACCCGTCTGCTTATTGGTTGACTGGCCAGAACCAGTTCTCTGTCGGAATGAGCAGCGGTAGTAATAATACTAATTGGACTCGAACTGCTCTTTGGGTGAATTGGGGCGATAATTGGGGGAGCCCTGGGAATGACGCTTGGTTTGTAAGGCAAAATGGTCGAATGTTTTGCTACAGCCGTGCTGAATTCTGGGACACCCCAATTATTCACGGTAATCTTCAAGTAACAGGTAATATTTACTACGCTAAGGAATCAGGATTGTGGGCCTACTGGATTTCATCGCCAGAGTATTCAAGTATCGCACCTTCAAATAATTATCTGTATCTCTATCGCGCTAATTCAAGCTACGACTGGATTCCGATGAACAAGGAGATTTCAGACCGCAGGTACAAGCACAATATCGAAGCTAGTACAGTTTCCGGCCTTGATATCATCGAGCAACTCAAGACCTACAGTTATCGCAAAGAATACGATGGCAAAATCGAAGATATCTCTTGCGGTATTATGGCGCAGGATGTCCAGAAATATGTTCCTGAAGCATTTTATGAGAATCCAGACGGGGCATACTCGTATCGCACATTTGAATTGGTGCCTTACTTAATCAAGGCCATTCAAGAACTAAATCAAAAAATACAGAAATTGGAGAAAACAGCATGAATGAACAAGACAAACAAATCAGCAATTTAGCGATCAAATCGTTAGGTGAGAAGGTCGGTAATGAGGCAACTCAATCAGCTACGCTCGAAGCTCTATACACAGTAACTGCGATGGAGCTTGAGCAGATGAAGCAAATCATCGAATCAGATGAAAAACTCAAAGCTAAATTTGAAGAAGTGAAAGGAAAAATTGTAAATGGCAATCAATAACTATGAACTAGCAGGCAAACCTTACACACGAGGCTTTGGGGATAACCTAAAGACCGTGGTTGAAATCCGTCTCTCGGAAGGCAGTCGATACAGTACGAACCTGCGCGAACTTGCAGGAGACCGTACGAATGAGCAAGAGGATGTCTTGATTCAAGCAGTATTGGATATCCTGAAATCCGAGTTGGACCCAGGCTCAGCAATTGTGAAGGCACAAGCTGAGATTGAACAAGCTGTTCAATCCTTGGCCAAAGCTAAGACTGACCTTTCAGCGAACAAAGAGAACATCGATAGCGTATCAGCAATTACTGAGGTTCTCATTGCGCTTGCGATTGGTCAAAACGGTGGAATGCCAACAAACACTTATAGCAAGGTTGCGCAGTTCATCAAGCCCCTTGTAAAAGACCGTCGTTATGTGAATGGCGATATGGTATCGATGCCTTATCCATACGATACGAATCCGAAATGGCCGAAGGAAACACCTACAATTCTGAAATTCCAAATGCAACCATCTGAGGGCTACACTTTCAAAGAGCAACCTCTTGCCGAAATGTTGCAGAAGGGTATTTTGACGGTGGTTATGCCACGGATCGATTAGAAGGAGGTCGTATGCCAGGTTATGAACGATTTCTCGTACAGATCTTTATCACCCTCATTCCTGTGATTGGTCTTTATTTTTCGATGAAAGATAAAGCAACCAAGCAGGAGAATCGTCTTACGATTTTAGAGAAAGATATCGAAAATCTGAACGAATTCAAGACATCAGCCAACAAGCGGCTTGATAATCACGACGAGCAAAACAAGGCCATACTTGTTCTAGCTGAGCAAGTGAAATCACTTGGTGAGGATGTAAGAGAGCTTAAAAGCCTAATTCAAAACAAACAACAATAAAAGGAGAAACTCAAAAATGATTAACTGGAAATTGCGCTTGCAAAACAAAACAACACTCATTGCTCTTCTTGGAGCAATCTTCCTTATGGCCCAACAATTCGGACTTGAAATCCCCAAAAATATCCAGGACGGTGTGAACACATTCGTTTACATCCTGGTATTGATTGGTGTCGTGAATGACCCAACCACAGCAGGGATTTCGGACAGCAAACGTGCTCTTGACTATCAAGAACCAAGCGAAGACTAGGAGAGAACAATGAAGAAAAACGACTTATTCATCGACGTATCCAGCCACAATGGATACGATATTACAGGTATTTTGGCTGACATGGGTACACAGAATACTATTATCAAAGTTTCTGAAAGTACAAATTACCTAAACCCTTGCCTGTCTGCTCAAGTTGAGCAATCCACACCAGTTGGATTCTATCATTTTGCTTGGTTTGGTGGTGACATTGAAGAAGCCGAACGAGAAGCACGCTACTTCCTTGATAATGTGCCTCAAAAAGTAAAATACTTGTGTCTTGATTACGAAGATCACGCTAGCGGAGATAAACAGGCAAATACAGATGCTTGTATTCGCTTCATGGAAATCCTCAAAGAAAATGGCTATGAGCCAATCTATTACAGCTACAAGCCATTCACGCTCAATAATATCTATTATGAGCAGATTCTTGCGAAATTCCCAAACAGCCTTTGGATTGCTGGCTATGGGCTAAATGATGGAAATGCAGATTTTGAATATTTCCCATCAATGGACGGGATTCGCTGGTGGCAATACTCTTCAAGCCCGTATGACAAGAACATTGTTTTACTAGATGATGAAGAAGCTAAGCCCAAATGGAAACGCAATGAAACTGGTTGGTGGTATGAATACCCCAATGGCGCCTATCCAAAAGAGGAGTGGGAAAAGATTGATGGTATCTGGTACTACTTCAATGAGAGAGGTTATTCAATAGCTTCTCGATGGTTGAAGGATGATGGAAAATGGTACTACCTCAAAGAAAACGGCGCAATGGCCGTTGGTTGGGTGCTTGTGAATGGCAAATGGTACTATCTTGATGCTTCAGGAGCAATGGTTACTGGCTGGGTTCAATACAAGGACAAACTATATCATCTCAAAGAAGAGAATGGCGAAATGTCTTCAAAAGAACTTGTCAAAGTCGAAGGAGGCTGGTACTACGTCAATGAAGATGGCAGCCGTTCAGACAAACCAGCATTTGATGTATTACCTGATGGACTAATTATTACCACAAAATAATTTTTAAAAAATAGAAAGGAAATTCTAAAATATTGTTCGAATTGTAACCGCAGGCTTAGGCTTGCGGTTTTTTTGTTTGTTCTGAAAGTAGTATTAGAATTAAAAAAAATAATGATTTTTTCACTACTTTTTATTTTTTTACGAATAGATAGGTAGGAGGAAGAAAATATGAACATTTTGAACATTGAACTTGCGAGCGTAGAACAGACAGACTTAGGTTTTGAGCATTGGGTAGATGTGACTTACACTGTGCCAATTTTGAAAAATGAGTACACGGTCAAGCTATTGCTGTTCATGGAATGCAAGATAGATGACCAGGAAGTGATTGAGTACCTGGTATCAACCTGGAAATATCGTGATCTCGTGTTGCATTCGGTGAGGATGTATGAGATGGAGAGAGAAGATGCAAGGCTGTGAAAATAAAGGTTTTTATTTGTCTGAAAAAAAATCTCATGGTATAATAGTTTGAAAATGAAACTAGTCAAAAATATGATAGGGATACACTAAAGGATACAACAATCCTTTTACAAGCCGGTCTAATAAGGTTTTTATAACTCCCACCGGCTCCATTATGAACAGGTATACAGTAGATTTTTTCCAAATTGTATCCTTCGTTGTATCCTATTTATTCTAGTATGTTAGTGGAGAATTACTCAAGAGGCTGAAGAGGACGGTTTGCTAAATCGTTAGGTCGGGTAACTGGCGCGGGGGTTCGAATCCCCCATTCTCCGTTAGATAAACCCAGTGTTTTTCTAAACCAATCAACTTGGAGGTGGTCTCCAAGAGTAAATTTTCATAAAGAGGTGAAACATGAAAAAGATCAAGTTACTAAGTATCTTAGCACTTTCGACGGTTGTCTTGGGTGCATGTTCTGTATTTTCTAATCAGTCATCTGAAGCTTCTTCTGATAACAAGGAGAATACAGAACAAGTTGAGAAGAAGGATGAGGCAGCAGAAGTTAAAGAAAAGGTTACAAAGGATGCTGAGATTCTCTTAGACTCAGTTCTTACTAGCGACTCTGCTCGATTTAAGAAGATTTATGGCGACACTTATGAAAAATGGACTGAGGCCGTATTTGCAGTTCAAACAAGTGAAAAAATCAAAGAAGAAGGTCTTTCACCTGCATCTACCTACTCAGTACAATGGCACAAAGATTTCCCTGTAGAAACTCCAGAAGAAACCATTTCAGGTTTCTTGAAGATGAGACGTAGATTATATCAAGATATCGGTTCTTACACTGTTAAAGACGTGAAGGTTGATGAATCAGGAAATACAGCGACTGTTACTTTCAACTCTAAGAAGTTACACTCTAAAGGATTGGCTTCATCTACAAGGGAAGTTCTCACTACTCTTATTGGAGGTGTTGATAACCTAGGTAAATACAATCAAGCTGGTTCAAACGTTGACATCAAGCGTTACCAAACATTGGTTTCTTACTGGATTTTTGAGCATCTATTTAAGAAAGATTTCTCAACCTACAGTGACGTTGATCCTAACTTAGCTCATACACCTTTCACTACTGGTGATTTTGATACTGAAATCAAATTAACTAAGGATAAGGATGGAAACTGGCTGATTTCACAAGAAGATTACCGTACTTTGGCAACAGAGTTGCTTGATGATACAGAAGGTTATGATAAAATTGTCCGTAAAAACTCAACTAAGTCTAATGATAAATCAACAGACAAGTCTTCTGATAAATCTTCAAACAAATCCACTGATAAATCAACAGACAAATCTTCAGATAAAAAAGATAAAAGCAATATCTAATCACAAGATTTAGAAGAAAAACAAGTAGTCAAAATAAACTACTTGTTTTTTGATGAAATCAAAGTGATTCTAGGATAGGGAAGGATACAGAAAAATATGGTGTGATAGTTAGAGTAACTCAGCCTTTCATTTCTAGATATTGTTCTTAGAACGATAAAAAACTGCATTGAGGTGCAGTTTTTCTTTTTTCTACGGAAGACATGGGATTCGAACCCACGCACGCTGTTATACGCCTACCGCGTTTCCAACACGGCCTCTTAAGCCTCTTGAGTAATCTTCCAATACTTACTCAAATAGTCTACCATAAAGCCACTTATCTTGCAATAAAAATTTTGGAAATAAGAAAAATGATAGAATTTGAAAGAAAATGATAAAAAACGCTTGACTTTGGTAGAGAATGTGCTAGAATGAATAGTGTAAACGATAACAGGAGGTGGTTTGGTGTTAAAAACGGAGCGGAAGCAACTGATTTTAGAGGAGTTAAATCAACATCATGTAGTTTCCCTAGAAAAATTGGTTAGTCTATTAGAAACATCAGAATCAACGGTACGAAGAGATTTGGATGAGTTGGAGGCGGAAAACAAGCTTCGTCGTGTGCATGGTGGAGCAGAATTGCCCCACTCCTTGCAGGAAGAAGAAACCATTCAAGAAAAATCTGTCAAAAACCTTCAAGAAAAGAAATTTCTTGCTCAGAAAGCAGCATCTCTTATCAAGGAAAAAGATGTTATCTTTATCGATGCTGGAACGACAACTGCTTTTTTAATCAAGGAATTGGTTAATAAGAATATCACAGTTGTGACCAACTCCATTCACCATGCAGTTCAGTTGGTTGAAAAACAGATTCCAACTGTCATGGTTGGAGGAAGTGTCAAGATGGCAACAGATGCATGTATCGGTGGTGTTGCTCTTAACCAAATTAATCAATTGCACTTTGACCGTGCCTTTATCGGGATGAATGGTGTGGACGATGGTTATTATACGACTCCTGATATGGAGGAGGGAGCCGTGAAGCGTGCTATCTTAGAGAATGCCAAACAAACCTATGTCTTGGTGGATTCGTCAAAGATTGGTCAAACTTGCTTTGCCAAGGTCGCACCACTTAAACGCGCTATTGTCATCACAAGTCAAGGGCATGAGCTCTTGCAGGCTATTAAGAAGAAAACGGAGGTAATAGAAGTATGATTTATACAGTCACACTCAATCCATCCATTGACTATATCGTTCGCTTGGACCAAGTTCAAGTCGGTAGTGTCAATCGTATGGACAGTGATGATAAGTTCGCTGGTGGGAAAGGAATCAATGTCAGCCGTGTTTTGAAGCGCTTGGATATTCCTAATACCGCGACTGGATTTATCGGTGGATTTACTGGTAAATTTATCACAGATACTTTGGCAGAAGAGGAGATCGAAACGCGTTTTGTCCAAGTAGCAGAAGATACTCGTATCAATGTCAAGATTAAAGCAGACCAAGAAACAGAAATCAATGGAACGGGTCCAAATGTGGAACCAGCTCAGCTAGAAGAATTGAAAGCTATTTTGTCTAGTCTGACAGCAGATGATACGGTTGTGTTTGCAGGTTCGAGTGCTAAGAACCTAGGCAATGTTATCTATAAGGATTTGATTGCATTGACACGCCAGACTGGTGCGCAAGTGGTTTGTGACTTTGAAGGACAGACCTTGATTGATAGTTTGGACTACCAGCCACTTTTGGTTAAACCAAACAATCACGAGCTTGGAGCTATCTTTGGAGTGAAACTCGAAAGTTTAGATGAAATCGAGAACTATGCTCGTCAGTTACTGGCCAAGGGAGCTCAAAACGTCATCATCTCTATGGCTGGGGACGGTGCCCTTCTTGTCACATCTGAGGGAGCTTACTTCGCTAAACCAATCAAGGGAACAGTCAAAAATTCAGTCGGGGCTGGTGACTCTATGGTCGCTGGGTTTACAGGTGAATTTGTCAAATCAGAAGACGCAGTAGAAGCATTCAAGTGGGGAGTTGCTTGTGGCACAGCAACTACTTTCTCAGATGACTTGGCAACAGCGGACTTTATTAAAGAAACATATGAAAAAGTTGAGGTAGAAAAACGATGAAAATTCAAGACCTATTGAGAAAAGATGTCATGTTGCTGGATTTGCAAGCAACTGAAAAAACAGCTGTCATCGAAGAGATGATTAAAAGTCTAGTGGATCACGGTTATGTGACAGATTTTGAAACCTTTAAAGAAGGCATTTTAGCGCGTGAAGCTCTCACTTCCACTGGCTTGGGTGACGGAATTGCTATGCCTCACAGCAAGAACTCTGCTGTTAAAGAAGCAACGGTTCTCTTTGCTAAGTCAAACAAGGGTGTTGACTACGAAAGCTTGGATGGGCAACCAACAGACCTCTTCTTCATGATTGCTGCTCCAGAAGGTGCCAATGATACTCACTTGGCAGCCTTGGCAGAATTGTCTCAATACTTGATGAAAGACGGATTTGCTGACAAACTTCGTCAAGTAACATCTGCAGATCAAGTTATCGAACTCTTTGACCAAGCTTCAGAAAAAGCTGAGGAGCCTGTTCAAGCACCTGCCAATGAATCTGGCGACTTTATCGTAGCTGTTACAGCTTGTACAACAGGTATTGCCCACACGTACATGGCCCAAGAAGCCCTTCAAAAAGTGGCTGCTGAAATGGGTGTTGGTATCAAGGTTGAAACAAACGGAGCTAGTGGTGTTGGGAACCAATTGACTGCAGAGGACATTCGCAAGGCTAAAGCTGTTATCGTCGCAGCAGACAAGGCAGTAGAAATGGATCGTTTTGATGGTAAACCTTTGGTTAACCGTCCAGTTGCAGACGGTATCCGTAAGACTGAAGAATTGATTAACTTGGCTCTTTCAGGAGATGCTGAAGTTTACCGTGCTGCTAATGGAGCAAAAGCTGCAACAGCATCTAATGAAAAACAAAGTATCGGTGGTGCTTTCTACAAACACTTGATGAGTGGTGTATCTCAAATGTTGCCATTCGTTATTGGTGGTGGTATCATGATTGCCCTCGCCTTCTTAATCGACGGAGCTTTTGGTGTGCCACAAGATAGTCTTGGCAATCTCGGATCTTACCATGAGCTAGCTTCTATGTTCATGAAAATCGGTGGTGCAGCCTTTGGCTTGATGCTTCCAGTCTTTGCAGGATACGTAGCCTACTCTATCGCTGAAAAACCAGGTTTGGTAGCTGGTTTCGTGGCTGGTGCTATTGCTAAAGAAGGTTTTGCCTTTGGTAAAATCCCTTATGCTGCAGGAGGTGAAGCAACTTCAACTCTTGCAGGTGTCTCATCTGGTTTCCTAGGTGCCCTTGTTGGTGGATTTATCGCAGGTGCCTTGGTTCTCGCTATCAAGAAATACGTTAAAGTTCCTCGTTCACTTGAAGGTGCTAAATCTATCCTTATCCTACCGCTTTTCGGAACAATCTTGACAGGATTTGTCATGCTAGCTGTCAACATCCCAATGGCAAGAATCAACACCGATATGAATGCCTTCCTAGGCGGTCTTGGAGGAGGTTCAGCTGTTCTTCTTGGTATCGTTCTTGGTGGAATGATGGCTGTCGACATGGGTGGACCAGTCAACAAAGCTGCTTATGTCTTTGGTACAGGTACGCTTGCAGCGACTGTTTCTTCAGGTGGTTCTGTAGCCATGGCAGCAGTTATGGCCGGAGGAATGGTTCCACCACTTGCCATCTTTGTCGCAACCCTTCTCTTTTAAAGATAAATTTACCAAAGAAGAACGCAACTCTGGTTTGACGAACATCATCATGGGCTTGTCATTTATCACTGAGGGAGCGATCCCATTTGGTGCCGCTGACCCAGCTCGTGCGATTCCTAGCTTCATCCTTGGTTCAGCAGTAGCGGGCGGACTCGTTGGTCTTGCAGGAATCAAACTCATGGCACCACACGGAGGAATCTTCGTCATCGCCCTTACTTCAAATGCCCTTCTCTACCTTGCCTTTGTTTTGGTTGGTGCAATTGTAAGTGGTGTGGTTTATGGTTACCTACGCAAACCACAAGCATAAAAAGTATTAGAATAGAAAGATTGTTACCATTTGGTGCAATCTTTTTCTCTATTCGAAATGGCTGTGAAATATGGTATAATAAAAGAATGGCAAACAAGAATACTACAAAAACAAGACGTAGACCGTCTAAAGCAGAACTCGAAAGAAAACAGGCTATTCAGAGGATGTTGATTTCCTTAGGGATTGCCTTATTGTTGATTATTGCAGCCCTTAAACTCGGTGCAGCAGGTGTCACTCTTTACAATCTCATTCGACTGGTGGTCGGAAGTTTGGCCTATGTGGCTATAGGCGGCCTCCTCATTTATCTTTTTCTATTTAAATGGATCCGCAAGCAAGAGGGACTTCTGTCAGGATTTCTCTGTATCTTTGCTGGCTTACTCTTGATTTTTGAGGCCTACTTGGTATGGAAATATGGCTTGGAGCAGTCAGTCCTAAAAGGGACCTTGTCTCAAGTTATGACGGACCTGACTGGTATGCGGGTGACTAGCTTCGCTGGTGGAGGCCTTCTTGGTGTCGGACTTTATATTCCCATAGCCTTTCTTTTCTCCAATATCGGATCGTACTTTATTGGAGTTCTCTTGATTCTAGTTGGGGCACTCTTAATTAGTCCTTGGTCTATTTACGATGTTGCTGCCTTTATTGGAGCTCAGTTTAGATCTTTCATGGAAAAACAGGAACAGAGAAAACAGGAACGCTTCATCAAGAGAGAAGAAGAGAAGGCTCGTCAAGAAGCTGAAGAAGCAGCCAGAATTCAGAGAGAACAAGAAGAACAGGATGCATTACCGCTTCCTCCTGTAGATCCTGAAACGGGAGAAATCTTATCTGAAGTACCAGACTACGATTTCCCACCAATTCCTGAGGAAGAGTGGATCGAACCGGAGATTATCCTCCCTCAAGCTGATTTTGACGTTTCAGATGTGGAAGAAGACTTTGAGGATGAAGAGGTACAGGTTGATTTTTCTGCCAAGGAAGCCCTCGAATACAAGCTACCAAGCTTGCAACTCTTTGCGCCAGATAAACCAAAAGATCAGTCCAAGGAAAAGAAGATTGTTCGAGAAAATATCAAAATCCTAGAAGAAACCTTTGCCAGCTTTGGTATCAAGGTGACGGTGGAACGGGCTGAAATAGGACCATCAGTTACCAAGTATGAAGTCAAGCCAGCAGTTGGTGTACGGGTTAACCGCATTTCCAATCTGGCAGATGACTTAGCGCTGGCTCTGGCGGCCAAGGATGTTCGGATTGAGGCTCCGATCCCTGGTAAATCCTTAGTCGGAATTGAAGTACCCAACTCTGATATTGCAACCGTTTCCTTCCGTGAACTCTGGGAACAGTCTCAGACTAAACCAGAAAATCTCCTCGAAATTCCTCTAGGTAAGGCTGTCAATGGAACTGCTCGCACCTTTGACCTTTCCAAGATGCCCCACCTACTCGTTGCAGGTTCGACGGGATCAGGGAAGTCAGTCGCAGTTAATGGTATTATCGCTAGCATTCTTATGAAAGCAAGACCCGACCAGGTCAAGTTTATGATGGTGGATCCAAAGATGGTTGAGTTATCTGTTTACAATGACATTCCTCACCTTTTGATTCCAGTTGTGACAAATCCACGCAAGGCCAGCAAGGCTCTGCAAAAGGTTGTGGATGAGATGGAAAATCGTTACGAACTCTTTGCTAAGGTTGGAGTACGAAATATCGCTGGTTACAATGCCAAGGTTGAGGAATTTAATAGCCAATCTGAGTACAAACAAGTACCGCTGCCTTTGATTGTTGTCATTGTGGATGAGTTGGCAGACCTCATGATGGTGGCTAGCAAGGAAGTGGAAGATGCCATCATTCGTCTCGGACAGAAGGCGCGTGCTGCAGGGATTCACATGATTCTCGCAACGCAACGTCCATCGGTTGATGTTATCTCTGGTCTTATCAAGGCCAATGTCCCATCTCGTGTGGCTTTTGCAGTTTCATCAGGTACAGATTCACGAACCATCTTGGATGAGAATGGAGCAGAAAAACTGCTCGGTCGAGGAGATATGCTCTTTAAACCAATTGATGAAAATCATCCAGTCCGTCTGCAAGGTTCCTTTATCTCGGATGATGATGTTGAACGTATCGTAAACTTCATCAAGGCTCAGGCAGATGCGGACTACGATGACAGCTTTGACCCAGGAGATGTTCCTGAAAATGAAGGAGATTTTTCTGATGGTGAAGCTGGTGGCGATCCGCTTTTTGAAGAAGCTAAGGCTTTGGTTATCGAAACCCAGAAAGCTAGCGCTTCAATGATTCAGCGTCGTTTGTCAGTTGGATTTAATCGTGCGACCCGCCTTATGGAAGAACTCGAAATGGCAGGTGTCATCGGTCCAGCTGAGGGAACCAAACCACGAAAAGTATTGCAACAATAAAAAATAGCTTCTTTCCAAATTTGGAAAGAAGCTATTTTGGTGATTACTGGTTCGTTTTAGTTTCAGAACTCGTCGTATTTGACTGTGTTCCATTATCGCTTGTTTCTTTTGTTGAGGAAGGTGTAGAAGGATCCTGAGTTGTTGTTTTCTGTTCTTCTTTTTTCTCCTCTTTTTTATTGGATTGAGAAGTTTCTTCTTGCGGAGTATTTTCTTTAGTAGGAGTGTTGTCCCTGTTAGGTGTAGTATTTTCCTGAGGGGCTTCTTTTTGAATTTCCTTGACAACAGTTGTTTGGGTTGTCGTCGGTTCTTTTTTGTTGTTTTTGTTATTATCCATGGCGTTCATGATGGTAATAGTAGCGGTGATGAGACCAAGGATACTACCGATGGTAGCAATCGTTTTTTGAAAGACAGTAAAGCCCTTTTTGATGTGTTCTGTTTTTGGTTTTGAAGTTCTACGATAGTTAGACATGATACTCTCCTTTAATTATGATTTATTATACCTCATTTCTTTAAAAAAATCTTAAAAAAAGAGAAACCTCCCTTTCTTGTCGCAGGTCTCTTTTCGTGATACAATAGAAGGAGTGATTTTAGAAAGCGTGAGAAAACATGATCTACTTTGATAATTCGGCGACAACCAAGCCTTATCCTGAAGCACTTGAAACTTACATGCAGGTCGCTTCAAAAATTGTAGGAAATCCGTCTAGTCTCCATCGTTTGGGAGATCAGGCAACACGAATTTTAGATGCTTCCCGGCAGCAAATTGCAGATTTGATTGGGAAGAAGAGTGATGAAATCTTCTTTACCTCTGGTGGAACAGAAGGAGATAACTGGGTCATCAAGGGTGTGGCCTTTGAAAAAGCCCAGTTTGGCAAGCATATCATCGTATCAGCTATTGAGCATCCAGCAGTCAAGGAATCAGCCCTTTGGCTGAAAAGTCTAGGTTTTGAGATAGATTTTGCTCCAGTTGATGAGAAAGGATTTGTGGATGTTGAAGCATTAGCAGATTTGATACGTCCTGATACGACTCTCGTCTCCATCATGGCAGTTAACAATGAAATCGGTTCTATCCAGCCAATTCAAGCTATTTCAAAACTGTTGGCAGATAAGCCGACTATTTCTTTCCACGTTGATGCGGTTCAGGCACTCGCTAAGATTCCGATTGAAAACTATCTGACAGATCGAGTGGATTTTGCAACATTTTCGAGTCATAAGTTTCATGGTGTCAGAGGTGTTGGATTTGTCTATATCAAGTCTGGTAAGAAGATTACGCCTCTTTTAACTGGTGGTGGTCAGGAGCGAGACTCTCGTTCGACAACTGAAAATGTGGCAGGGATTGCAGCGACAGCCAAAGCTCTCCGTTTATCTATGGAAAAGTTAGATATCTTTGCTAGTAAGACAGGGCAGATGAAGGCAGTCATTCGTCAAGCCCTTCTGGATTATCCAGATATTTTTGTCTTTTCAGATGAGGAAGACTTTGCCCCTCATATCCTGACTTTTGGGATTAAGGGTGTTCGTGGTGAAGTCATCGTTCACGCCTTTGAAGACTATGATATTTTCATTTCCACAACCTCTGCTTGTTCGTCCAAGGCAGGAAAACCTGCGGGGACCTTGATTGCCATGGGAGTGGACAAAGATAAGGCCCAGTCAGTTGTGCGTCTAAGCCTAGACTTGGAAAATGACATGAGTCAGGTCGAGCAGTTCTTGACCAAGCTAAAATTAATTTACAATCAAACTAGAAAAGTAAGATAGGAGCATTTATGCAGTATTCAGAAATTATGATTCGCTATGGAGAATTGTCAACCAAACACAAAAATCGTATGCGTTTCATCAATAAACTTCGTAATAATATTTCAGACGTTTTGTCTATCTATCCCCAAGTTAAGGTAACCGCAGATCGCGACCGAGCCCACGCTTACCTCAATGGAGCTGATTATACAGCAGTAGCAGAATCGCTCAAACAAGTATTTGGGATTCAAAATTTTTCTCCTGTGTATAAGATTGAAAAGTCAGTGGAAGTTCTGAAGTCTGCTGTCCAAGAGATTATGAAGGAAATCTATAAGGAAGGGATGACCTTTAAAATCACTAGCAAGCGTAGCGACCACAACTTTGAATTGGATAGTCGTGAACTCAATCAAACTCTCGGTGGAGCTGTTTTCGAGGCCATTCCAAACGTGCAAGCTCAGATGAAAAATCCAGATATTAATCTTCAGGTTGAGATTCGTGAAGAGGCTGCCTATCTTTCCTATGAAACTTTTCGTGGAGCGGGAGGATTACCTGTGGGAAGTTCTGGTAAAGGTATGCTCATGTTGTCAGGAGGGATTGACTCACCTGTAGCAGGTTATCTAGCTCTTAAACGTGGGGTAGATATTGAAGCCGTCCACTTTGCTAGCCCGCCATACACAAGTCCTGGTGCCCTCAAGAAAGCCCACGATTTGACTCGGAAATTGACCAAGTTTGGGGGCAATATCCAGTTTATTGAGGTGCCTTTTACAGAGATTCAAGAGGAAATTAAGGCTAAGGCGCCAGAAGCCTACCTCATGACCTTGACCCGTCGTTTTATGATGCGCATTACCGACCGTATTCGTGAGGTACGAAATGGTTTAGTTATCATTAATGGAGAAAGTCTTGGTCAAGTAGCCAGCCAAACTTTGGAAAGCATGCAGACTATCAACGCTGTGACTAGCACTCCAATCATTCGTCCCGTGGTTACCATGGACAAGTTGGAAATCATTGACATCGCGCAGGAAATCGATACCTTTGAAATTTCAATCCAGCCTTTTGAAGACTGCTGTACTATTTTTGCACCTGACCGTCCTAAGACCAATCCTAAGATAGAGAATGCAGAGCAGTATGAAAAACGCATGGATGTTGAAGGCTTGGTTGAGAGAGCAGTGGCTGGGATTATGATTACTGAGATTACACCTCAAGCTAAAAAAGATGAAGTCGATAACTTGATTGACAATCTCCTCTAATCAGAAAATCCAGAAGAATTCAGAAAAACAAATGAAGAAAGTTAGTTATTTATCCTTAAAATGGACAATTACTGACTTTTTTTCTATTTTTATGGTATAATGAGATAAAATTTTGAATATAGAGAGTTTTCTGACAATGAATCATTCCTACTTTTATTTAAAAATGAAAGAACACAAACTTAAGGTTCCTTATACAGGAAAAGAGCGTCGTGTGCGTGTGCTCCTGCCAAAGGACTACGAGAAAGACACCGACCGTTTTTACCCTGTTATTTACTTTCATGATGGGCAAAATGTCTTTTACAGTAAGGAGTCTTATATCGGACACTCTTGGAAGATTATTCCAGCCATTAAGCGGAATCCTGACATCAGTCGTATGATTGTTGTTGCTATTGACAATGATGGTATGGGACGGATGAATGAGTATGCGGCTTGGAAGTTTCAAGAATCTCCTATCCCAGGGCAACAGTTTGGCGGTAAGGGTGTGGAGTATGCCGAGTTTGTCATGGAGGTGGTCAAGCCTTTTATCGATGAAACCTATCGTACCAAAGCTGATCGCCAGCATACGGCTATGATTGGTTCGTCACTAGGAGGCAATATTACCCAGTTTATCGGACTAGAGTACCAAGACCGAATTGGTTGTCTAGGTGTCTTCTCATCTGCTAACTGGCTTCACCAAGAATCCTTTAACCGCTATATCGAGCGTAAGAAATTGTCGCCTGAACAGCGCATTTTCATCTATGTAGGAACAGAAGAAGCAGACGATACGGACAAGACCTTGATGGCTGGCAATATCAAGCAAGCCTATATCGATTCGTCGCTTCGCTATTACCGTGATTTGATTGCAGGTGGAGTACACTTGGATAATCTGGTCTTGAAAGTTCAGTCTGGTGCTATCCATAGTGAAATACCTTGGTCGGAAAATTTACCAGACTGTCTCCGATTTTTTGCAGAGAAATGGTAAGTTAAGAAAGGAGAAAGCCAATGCATATTGAAAACCTTAGCCACTGGAGTGGTAATCTTAATCGTGAAATGTACCTCAACCGCTATGGGCATGCTGGGATTCCAGTTGTTGTTTTTGCTTCATCTGGTGGCAGTCACAACGAATACTATGATTTTGGCATGATTGACGCCTGTGCTTCCTTTATCGAGGAAGGGCGCGTCCAGTTCTTTACTCTATCCAGTGTTGACAGTGAGAGCTGGCTGGCTAGTTGGAAAAATGGTCATGACCAGGCGGAGATGCACCGCGCCTACGAACGCTATGTGATTGAGGAGGCCATTCCTTTTATTAAGCACAAGACAGGTTGGTTTGATGGCATGATGACAACGGGTTGCTCGATGGGAGCCTATCATGCACTCAATTTCTTTCTCCAGCATCCAGATGTCTTTACCAAGGTGATTGCCCTCAGTGGTGTTTACGACGCACGTTTCTTCGTTGGCGATTACTACAATGATGATGCTATTTACCAAAACTCACCTGTAGATTATATCTGGAATCAAAACGACGGCTGGTTTATCGATCGTTACCGTCAGGCAGAAATCGTCGTTTGCACGGGCCTTGGTGCTTGGGAACAAGACGGTCTACCATCCTTCTACAAGCTCAAAGAAGCCTTTGACCAGAAACAAATTCCAGCCTGGTTTGCTGAATGGGGACACGATGTCGCCCATGACTGGGAATGGTGGCGCAAACAAATGCCCTATTTTCTTGGACACCTGTATCTATAAAAGGAGTTGCCTATGAATTACCTTGTTATTTCTCCCTACTATCCGCAAAACTTTCAACAGTTTACCATCGAGCTAGCCAATAAAGGCATTACAGTCTTGGGGATTGGTCAAGAACCTTACGAACAACTAGATGAACCTTTGCGCAATAGCCTGACCGAGTATTTCCGTGTGGACAATCTTGAGAACATAGACGAAGTCAAACGTGCTGTTGCCTTTCTGTTCTACAAACATGGCCCAATCGACCGCATCGAATCTCACAATGAATACTGGCTTGAGCTGGACGCAACACTCAGAGAGCAATTCAATATTTTTGGTGCCAAACCAGAGGACCTCAAAAAGACCAAGTTTAAGTCTGAAATGAAGAAACTTTTCAAAAAAGCAGGCGTTCCTGTGGTACCTGGAGCTGTTATCCAGACGGAAGCAGATGTGGATAAAGCAGTGAAAGAAATCGGTCTACCAATGATTGCCAAACCTGATAATGGAGTGGGAGCGGCCGCAACCTTTAAGCTTGAGACAGAAGACGATGTAAATCACTTTAAGGCTGAATGGGACCATTCAACCGTGTATTTCTTTGAGAAATTTGTCACTTCTAGTGAAATCTGTACCTTTGACGGGCTTGTGGACAAGGATGGCAATATCGTCTTTTCAACGACTTTCGATTATGCCCATACACCACTTGATCTCATGATTTATAAGATGGACAATTCCTACTATGTGCTTAAGGATATGGATCCCAAACTGCGTAAGTATGGCGAGGCCATTGTCAAGGAATTTGGTATGAAAGAGCGCTTTTTCCATATCGAGTTTTTCCGTGACGGGGACGACTACATTGCCATTGAGTACAATAACCGTCCTGCAGGTGGCTTTACCATTGATGTTTATAACTTCGCTCACTCCTTGGATCTCTACCAAGGTTATGCGGCGATTGTTACAGGTGAAGAGTTCCCAGTATCAGAGTTTGAACCACAGTATTGTTTGGCTACTTCTCGCCGTGCCAATGCCAACTATGTCTATTCAGAAGAAGACTTGCTTGCTAAGTACAGCCAGCAATTCAAGGTCAAAAAAATCATGCCAGCAGCCTTTGCAGAGCTACAAGGGGACTACCTTTATATGTTGACCACTCCGAGTCGCCAAGAGATGGAGCAGATGATTGCAGATTTTGGTCAACGTCAAGAATAACGATTAGGACAAAAGGAGTTTGACTTCTTTTGTCCTTTTCTTAAAGATAAGTTAAATAAAGCGTTTTCCATAGATTCTTTTAGAAAAGATATTGCTAAAAGGCCTAAAAATTGATAGAATAAGGATTGTCTAAAAAAATTTAAGGAGAATCTATCAAATGGATTTTACATGGGCTATTAAATATGCCACAGAATTCTTGGGAACTGCTATTTTGATCATTCTTGGTAATGGTGCAGTTGCTAACGTTGAACTTAAAGGTACGAAAGGTCACCAAAGTGGCTGGCTCGTTATCGCGGTTGGTTATGGTATGGGGGTTATGATCCCAGCCTTGATGTTTGGTAATGTATCTGGTAACCACATCAACCCAGCTTTCACTCTTGGACTTGCTGTTAGTGGACTTTTCTCTTGGGAGCAAGTACCATATTACATCCTAGCACAAGTTTTGGGAGCAATCTTCGGTCAAGCTTTGGTTGTAGCGACTCACCGTCCTTACTACTTGAAGACAGAAAATCCAAACAATATCTTAGGTACCTTCTCAACGATTTCAAGCATCGACCACGGTACAAAAGAATCACGTTTTGCAGCTACTGTTAACGGATTCCTCAATGAGTTTGTAGGTTCATTTGTTCTTTTCTTTGCAGCACTTGGTTTGACTAAAAACTTCTTTGGTGCTGAGGTTCTTCAATACATGAAACAAATGGCTACTCAAGCTGGACAAACTGTTGATTTAAGTGAATTGGCAGTGAAAGCTCAAGTAGCTCCACATACAGCTGCTGGGATCTCAGTTGCGCACTTGGCACTTGGTTTCCTAGTGATGGCCTTGGTAACTTCACTTGGTGGACCTACTGGACCTGGTTTGAACCCAGCTCGTGACTTTGGACCACGTCTTCTTCACGAACTCCTTCCAAAATCAGTTCTTGGTCAACACAAGGGTGATTCAAAATGGTGGTATGCATGGGTTCCAGTTGTAGCTCCAATTGCAGCGGGTATTGCAGCAGTAGCACTATTCAAACTACTTTACCTATAAGAAATGAAACTGGGGTATCCCAGTTTTTTTCTTGTAAAATTTCTAAATAAAATAGATATGGCTTGTAAAATATTCGAAAATCCTTTAAAATAAAAGAGTTGGAGGAATATATGAATGTGAATGAGATTGTTCGGATCGTTCCGACTTTGAAAGTTAATAATCGAAAATTAAATGAAAGTTTTTACATTGAAACCCTGGGGATGAAACCTTTGCTGGAAGAGTCTGCCTTTCTTTCCTTAGGCGACCAGACAGCTACGGAGAGATTGATTTTAGAAGAGGCTCCAAGCATGCGAACACGCAGAGTTGAAGGGCTTAAGAAGCTAGCTAGACTCTTGATAAAGGTTGAGAATCCTTCTGAAATCGAGGCCCTCCTTTCTCAGATGAAGTCTCTTCCTCGCCTATTTAAAGGAAACCGAGGGTATGCTTTTGAGATTGTTTCACCTGAAGAGGATGTGATCCTTGTTCATGCGGAAAATGATGTAAGAGATCTGGTTCTACTGGAAACTATTCCTGAATTTTATTCAAATACAAGTATAAAATACTTGAGCCAATTTGAGGTTTCTATGGAGTTGCGTTTGCCTGAAGGGACAGAGAGTTTACTTGATTCTGAAGGAGTAGCGCAAGCAATCATCTTTACTAAAGGGCAAGGACAAGATTTGGCTGTTGAAAACAATGTCACTTGGGACCTGACGATGTTAAAATTTTTAGTCAAGAATTTTGATCTAACCAGTCTTCGTCAGAAATTTGAAAAGACAGGCTACTTTGTCCCTAAGTCTGAAAAATTCTTCCTTGGTAAAGATACCAATAACATTGAATTGTGGTTTGAAGAAGCATGAAGTTGGAAAAAATTCTAAGAAAAATAGAAAATCAAATCGAGGCAGGGATTTATCCCGGGGCCTCTTTTGCGTATTATAAGGATGGTGAATGGAAAGAGTCTTATCTGGGATTGAGTGATCCAGAACTGGGCTTAAAGACGGAGAGCGATTTGGTTTATGATCTGGCTAGTGTGAGTAAGGTCGTTGGAGTGGGGACGGTTCTTATCTTCTTGTGGCAGCAGGGCAAATTAGATATTGATCGACCGGTGATGGATTTTTTACCGGAGTGTGATTATCCTGATATCACTATACGGCAACTTCTGACCCATGCCACAGACTTAGATCCCTTTATTCCCAACCGAGACAAGTTAAGTGCAGAGGAATTGAGAGAAGCCATGTTTCACCTCAACAGACGAGATCAGTCAGCCTTCCTATACTCTGACGTTCACTTTTTACTCTTGGGCTTTCTTTTGGAAAAAATCTTTGACCAAGACTTGGATCAGATTATAGAAGAACAAGTTTTGGGACCATGGGGGATGAAGGAAACGATGTTTGGTCCTGTTGAGCAAGCTGTCCCAACAGTGAGAGGAGTGGAGGCTGGAAACATTCACGATCCCAAAGCCCGTCTATTAGGGAAACACGCAGGAAGTGCTGGTTTGTTTTCGACTGTTAAGGATTTGCAGATCTTTCTGGAACATTACTTGAAAGATGATTTTGCTGCAGAATTGAGCCGAAATTTTTCTCCCTTAGATGATAAGGAGCGGTCTCTAGCCTGGAATCTGGAAGGGGCTTGGCTCGACCATACGGGTTATACAGGTACCTTCATCATGTGGAATCGGGAGAAGCAGGAGGCGGCTATCTTTTTATCCAATCGAACGTATGAGAAGGATGAGCGTGCCCAGTGGATAGTCGATCGAAACCAAGTCATGGAAATGATTCGTCAAGGGGAGTAGGAAGAAGCATGTCAAAAACCGTAAAAGGAACTCTGTATACAGTAGTGGCAGGGATTGCTTGGGGCTTGTCTGGAACCAGTGGCCAATACCTAATGGTACACGGGATTTCCGCTCTAGTCTTGACCAATTTGCGACTTATCATTGCAGGATTGGCACTGGTGTTCTTATCTTATGCGACTTCAAGGGATAAACTCTATGCTTTTTTAAAAGACAGAAAAAGCCTTTTATCTCTGCTGTTGTTTGCCTTATTTGGACTTTTCTTAAACCAGTTTGCCTATCTTTCTGCTATTCAGGAAACCAATGCTGGCACGGCGACAGTTCTCCAGTATGTATGCCCCGTTGGGATCTTGATTTATACGTGTATCAAGGACAAGGTAGCACCGACTCTGGCTGAGATTATTTCAATTGGTTTAGCAATTGGAGGAACTTTTCTTATTGCTACGCATGGGGAACTTGACCAGTTGTCGGTCACACCTGCGGGTCTTTTCTGGGGACTCTTTTCTGCCTTGACCTATGCCCTCTATATTATCCTTCCTATCGCTTTGATTAAGAAGTGGGGAAGTATGTTGGTGATTGGTGTGGGCATGGTTATTTCTGGTGTTGGGGCTATTCCCTTCACAGGAGTTTTGCAAGCCAGTATACCGACCAGCTTGGATTTTCTCTTTGCATTTGCTGGCATTATCATCATTGGAACAGTATTTGCCTACACAGCTTTCCTAAAGGGAGCTAGTCTAATAGGACCAGTTAAATCCAGTTTATTGGCTTCCATAGAGCCCATATCAGCTGTTCTCTTTGCCTTTTTAATTATGAAGGAGCAATTCTATGCGATTGATTTTCTTGGTATGGCCATGATTTTACTAGCCGTGACCATTATTTCTTTGAAAGATTTATTGCTAGAAATAAAGAGTAAGTAATAAAAAAATCCACTCAATCGAGTGGATTTTGTGTGTATAGATAATTAGTCTTTATTTTCGTGTGGCAAAATCAAGTTCAAGATAATTCCTGTCATGGCTGATAGAGCAGTACCTGAAAGGGTTACTGGACCAAGTTTGAGGATAGCCCCACCAAGTCCAAGTACCAACATGGCACTTGCGATGATGAGGTTACGCATTTGACTGAAGTCAACGCGCTCTTTAATCAAAACCTTTAGACCGTTGCTAGCGATAACTCCGTAGAGAAGGATGGACATGCCACCAAGCACAGCATTTGGAATGGTTGAAATCAAGGCAGTGAATTTACCTAGGAAGCTAAGAGCAATGGCGATGAAGGCCGCGTTACGGATAACAGAGACAGAAGCGATACGAGTCATCCCGATAACCCCTGTATTTTCGCCATAGGTCGTATTAGCTGGTCCACCGAGGAAGGCTGATACAGATGTCGCGATACCGTCACCGAGAAGAGTACGGTGAAGCCCTGGTTCTTTTAAGAATTGACGGCCACAGATTTGGCTCAAAACTGTGTGGTCTCCGATGTGTTCAGAAATTGTTACAATAGCGATTGGCAAGATGGCGATTGTTTCAGGACCGAAGTACAAGTTGTACTCTTTAAAGGCACCACCCGTGCTAAATGGCAAGTAGAAACCAGGAATTTCAAACCAGTTGGCTTGAAGGACTGGGGTAAAGTCAACCAAACCAAGAAGCATTGCGAAAATGTACCCACCTATGATGGCGAAGAGGAAAGGAATGATACGAAGGAAACCTTTACCTTTTGTATTGATAAAGGCGGCAATCAAGAACGTCACGACAGCTACAAGGGCGTTCTTCCAGTTTCCGTCTGCTACAAGTCCAGCATTCGTTACAGCAGAACCAGCAAGACCAAGACCGATAACGATAATCATAGGTCCGATAATGATTGGGGGCAAGAGTTTGTCAATCCATTTCGTACCTGCAAAACGAACACTTGTCGCTACAAGAACATAGACTAAACCAGTCAGGATAACCCCAGTTTGAGCAGCAGAGACGTCGCCCCCCATTTCTTTCATGGCTAGAGACATAGCCGTGATAAAGGCGAATGAAGAACCTAGATAAACTGGAACCTTAAAGCCAGTAGAAATCATGTAGATAAGTGTTCCAATACCAGATGCGAATAGAGCAACCGATACGGGCATTCCCAAAATTAAGGGAACGAGAATGGTTGCACCAAACATGGCAAATACGTGCTGGAAGCTTAGAAGAATACCTTTACCAGCAGAAGGACGTTGGTCAACGTCTAGTAACAAGTCAACAGTTGATTCCTGTTTCATAAAAACCTCACTTTTGGGCACCAAAAAAGAGCCCATTATTTTGCAGCAATAGGCCCTCAGAGTAAGACTTTTTAAAAAATAGCTATCTTTTAAAAATTTATATAAATCTGCGCCTTCGTCACCTCACAGGATGACATTAAAAACCTTTGCTTAGGATAGTATAGCAGAAAAAATTCGTTTTGTAAACGAATTTTTCCCGAGCCCAGAAATGCGAGAGCAAGGCAGATTTTGTAAATCATTTTTTCCCGAGCCCAGAAATGCGAGAGCGAGGCAGATTTGTAAATAATTTTTTTACTAAAAAAATTAAAGTGGGCGTTTGTTTGGCATGCCAGCCTTTCTTGGGTACTTGTTAGGTGTTTCTTTTTTCTTTTCGACGACTGTGATGTAGCGCGGATCTCCATTTGGCAGGGCATAGCTGAGGTTGTCCTCTACCTTGCTAAAGAGGAGGTTGAGAGCATTCTTGGCTTCCAGCAATTCCTCAGGGGCATTGCTGGCCTTGAGTGCCAAGAGTTTTCCGCCAACTTTAAGATAGGGGATGGTCAACTCAGATAAGATCTGCATACGGGCAACCGCACGAGCCGTCACCATATCAAACTGAGCACGGAAGTTCTTGTCTTGGGCAAAGTCTTCTGCCCGTCCATGGTAGAAGTGAACACCGTCCAAATCCAGCTCCTGAGCCAAAAGCTGAAGGAAGTTGATGCGCTTATTGAGCGAATCAATGATGGTCACATCTAACTGAGGATAGAGGATTTTCATAGGAAGACTAGGAAATCCTGCCCCAGCTCCGATATCAAGAAGTTTGATATTCTCATTTTGGATCAAGCCTTGTAGGATGGGTGCAATCGAATCATAAAAGTGTTTAAGGTAGACTTCTTCTTTGTATGTAATAGCGGTCAGGTTAATCTTTTCATTCCATTCTAACAAGAGTTCAAAATAGCGTTCAAATTGGTTCTTTTGCTGGTCAGAAAGTGGAAGATTTTGCTCGACGAGCAAGCTGTAAAATGTTTCTGGTTTCATAGTTGTTTCCTTCTCTAGTATCATCTTATTTTACCATATTCATTAAAAATTTGATATACTGGTAGTAATCTAAAAGCAGAAAGGAATAAGATTATGACTTGGATTATTCTTGGAGTTTTGGCTCTGATTGTTATTTTTGTGATTGTTAGCTATAACGGTTTGGTTAAAAATCGTATGCAGACCAAGGAGGCTTGGAGTCAGATCGATGTTCAGTTGAAGCGTCGTAATGATCTCCTCCCAAACTTGATTGAAACAGTCAAAGGCTATGCCAAATATGAAGGTTCTACTTTGGAAAAAGTAACAGAACTTCGTAGACAAGTAGCCGCAGCAACTTCACCAGTTGAAGCTATGAAGGCCAGTGATGCCCTTACCCGCCAGATTTCTGGCATCTTTGCAGTAGCAGAGAATTACCCAGACTTGAAAGCTAGCGCAAACTTTATCAAATTGCAAGAAGAGTTGACCAATACTGAAAATAAAATTTCTTACTCTCGCCAACTCTACAACAGTGTTGTCAGCAACTACAATGTAAAACTTGAAAGCTTCCCAAGTAACATCATCGCAGGACTATTTGGCTTTAAAGCTGCAGACTTCCTTCAAACACCTGAAGAGGAAAAGGCAGTTCCTAAAGTTGACTTTAGCAGTTTAGGTGACTAAGATGTTGTTTGATCAAATTGCGAGCAATAAACGAAAAACTTGGATTTTATTGCTGGTTTTCTTCCTACTCTTGACCTTGGTTGGTTATGCGGTTGGTTATCTCTTCATGCGCTCAGGTCTTGGGGGTATGATTATTGCCTTGATTATCGGTCTTATCTACGCTCTGACCATGATCTTTCAATCGACAGAGATTGTCATGTCTATGAATGGGGCGCGTGAGGTTGATGAGCAAACAGCACCAGACCTCTACCATGTAGTGGAAGATATGGCCATGGTCGCTCAGATTCCCATGCCGCGTGTTTTCATCATTGAGGATTCTTCTTTAAATGCCTTTGCAACAGGTTCGAATCCGCAGAATGCAGCAGTCGCAGCCACTTCGGGTCTTCTGGCTATCATGAATCGTGAGGAGCTAGAAGCTGTTATGGGGCATGAAGTCAGTCATATCCGAAACTACGATATTCGCATTTCGACCATTGCTGTCGCCCTTGCCAGTGCCATTACCCTTCTGTCTAGTATGGCAGGACGGATGATGTGGTGGGGAGGAGCAGGTCGCAGACGGAGTGATAATGATCGCGATGGAAATGGTTTGGAAATTATCATGCTTATTATCTCTCTCTTAGCCATTGTTCTAGCACCTCTCGCAGCAACTTTGGTGCAACTTGCCATTTCCCGTCAGAGGGAATTTCTGGCGGATGCATCCAGTGTGGAGTTGACTCGCAATCCTCAAGGGATGATCAATGCCTTGCGTAAGTTGGAGAATAGCGAGCCGATGCATCAACATGTTGACGATGCCAGCAGCGCTCTTTATATCAATGATCCTAAGAAAGGTGGTGGACTTCAAAAACTCTTTTATACCCACCCACCTATCTCAGAACGAATCGAACGCTTGAAACACATGTAAAAAAATCCAGAGAGATTTCTCTGGATTTTTGCTATGTTCAACATTTATAAATCTTGTAAAGCGACGACTTCCAAACCATTTTCTGTCAAACGATAGAGGCTCGTACAGACCTCTTTTAAGAAGCGTCTGTCATGCGAAACAGTGATTAGACCGCCTGGATAGGAGGCAAATAGTTTTCTGATTTCAGGTTGAGAAGTGGGAGAAAAATTACGTGTAGGCTCATCCAGAAGGAGAAAGTTTGGTTTGCGCAACACTAAATCCAAAAGTAGGAGTTTACCTTGTTGACCGCCAGATAGGGAGCGGATTTGATGGTGCATCTCTGGATAGTTGAAATTGAGACTGGCTAGGTGAGATTGGATTTTCTGTAGTTCCTCTTTTTGTTCAGTTTGGCTGAGATAGGCTACTGGAGATAGATCTAATTGCAGTTTTTTATGGTAATCTTGTGGCATAAAACCAAGCGAAATTTCTCTTTTGGCGCTAAGTAGTTGCTGCAACTTGGCTAACAGAGTTGATTTCCCAACACCATTTGGCCCGATGATACCGATTTTATCTTGGCCACGGACAGTGAGTTGTATCCCCTGAACTAAAATGCGCTCGCCAATGGATAAATTTTCTTTTTCCAGTTGGATTAAGACTTTAGAAGCCGGTAATGGTTGGATGTCTGAAAAGAAAAGTTGGATTTGTTCCTCTTCAAGTGGTTTTTGGGTCATGGACTGAGCTTCCTTTTCAAAGCGTTTTTCTTGAGAGAGAACAGTTTTCATCTTTTTTGCCAATAGGCGACCGGCAGTACTGTCTTTGGTAGCTCGAAGTACAGTTTCTACATTTTGCTTGACGCGACGATGCTTTTCCATGGTTTTGTCATAGGCTCTCTGGTCGTTAGCAGCTTGCTGGCTTTGTCTTGCAAAATTTGCCTTTCTTTGTTCACTATAGCGATCATAGTCTAAATGCTCGACTAGCGTTTCCGCTTCTTTTCGGTGCTTGACCAGTCGCAGGTGGACAATAGTATCTGCCGTTTGAGAAAGAAAGTCTTCATCATGGGAAATGAAAATAACAGTTTGCCTAATCTTTTGAATCTGTCTTTTTAGCCAATCAACTGTCTCAAGGTCTAGGTCATTTGAAGGTTCATCTAAAAACAGAACCTCAAAAGGTTTTGCTAACTCGTGGATGAGCTGAATTTTCAAAGCTTCGCCCCCCGAGAGGCTCCCAATTTCTTGATCGCTAGCAAAACGATCGCTATCAAAATGCAATTCCTCCGCCAAACGATAAAGAATGCTGTAGTCTAAATCAGCAGAATCCAAAAAGAAGTAGTCATGGAGAGTCCTACTTTTCAGAAACTCGGGGAGTTTTTGAGGAATGTAGGCCAGTGATTGAAGATCAGACTGGATGTCGCCCCTGATAGTAAAATCAGGTAATGCTTCCCCAATTAAAGCTCGTAGTAAAGTCGATTTACCATTTCCTTCTTCACCAATAATAGCAACCTTTTCTCCGTCTTGGATAGTCATGGTTAGGTCAGATACAAGATCTCGTAAATCTTTGTTTTGCGTGATAGTTAGATGATTGATTTTTATCATATTGTTTCCCTTTCTAGAATGTCGATAGTGCATAACAAAAAGCTCTACTTTATCTAGTAGAGCCAAAGTCACTGTCCAAAACTCTATTAATACTCTTCAAAAATCAAATTCAAACCACGTCAGCGTCGTCTTACCGTACTCAAGTACAGCTTGCGGCTAGCTTCCTAGTTTGCTCTTTGATTTTCATTGAGTATAAAATGCCAGAAAAAGAGCATAAAAGAGCACACAAAAAGAGACAAAAACAAGATCTACTAAATAAAGTTCTTTATTTGATAGATTAGTTGTTCATGTCTCCCTTACCTCCGAGTATTAGTACCTCTATCCTATACCTTTCAGGAAATTTTGTCAACAGAAAACAAGTAATTTCAAACTCTAAAAACCGAAAACAGGCCCATAGAGAGTTAGCACGTGTTTGACATGTTCGTAGTGGAACTTGTCATAGTTTCGCCAAGCAATACGAGCTTGATCGTTTAGTTTTAGGCTCCCTAGTCCAATAAGAAGACTGGTACGTTGGTAAAATTTCTCAAGGTCGATTAAGATACTGTTGTCCAGTTTTTCTGCTGTTTTTAGTTCCTTAAGAGTGGTGTTCAGCAGCTCTTGCAGTCGAAGATCATCAGCTGTTCCTTGTTTACAGCTTTGGTAGCTTTTATTTAACTCGGAAAGGAGTTGGTAAGCTTCAGTGATGAGTGCTTTGTCCTCCATATGAGCATCCTCCTTGCTCTGATGTATTCTTGCCTATAGTATAGCACTAATAGGAAAGTTTGTCATAGTAAATATGTTAAAAAGGAGATTTTAATATCAAAGTTTGGAAAGCTGACTTATAGCCCTTTCATGGTATAATCAAGTGAGTACATCTTTATGGAGGAAATATGAAGTTAAATATTCAAGAAATTCGTAAGCAACCTGAAGGCCTGCATTTTGAACAAGCTTTAGACCTGGCAGCAGACTTGCGTAAACGGAACCAAGAGATTTTAGATGTCAAAGATATCCTTGCAGTGGGGAAGGTACAGTACGAAGACCGTCTGTATTTCTTAGATTATCAGTTGTCATATACCATTGTCCTTGCTTCCAGCCGCAGTATGGAGCCAGTTGAGTTGGCTGAGTCTTATCCAGTCACAGAGGTCTTCATGGAAGGAGCGACCAACCAACTGGACCAGGAAGTTCTAGATGATGATTTGGTCTTGCCTATCGAAAATGGAGAAATCGACCTTGCTGAGAGCGTAGCAGATAATATCTTGCTCAATATCCCAATCAAGGTCTTGACGGCAGAAGAAGAGGCGGGCCAAGGTTTTGTGTCAGGAAATGACTGGCAAATTATGACTGAAGACGAATATCAAGCCCAACAAGCAGTCAAGAAAGAAGAAAACAGTCCATTTGCTGGCTTGCAAGGACTATTTGATGGAGATGAGTAGATGGTTTTATCCAAGAAACGTGCCCGTCATGTCATAGAGGAAATTATTGCCCTCTTTCCAGATGCTAAGCCTAGTCTTGATTTTACCAACCATTTTGAACTCTTGGTTGCGGTGATGTTGTCAGCTCAGACGACAGATGCAGCGGTAAATAAGGCCACACCAGGTCTCTTCGCTGCCTTTCCGACACCACAAGCCATGTCTGTCGCGACTGAAAGTGAAATTGCTTCACACATTTCTCGTCTGGGACTGTATCGAAATAAGGCTAAATTCCTTAAAAAATGTGCCCAACAGTTACTAGAGGATTTTGATGGTCAAGTGCCTCAGACTCGAGAGGAATTAGAAAGTCTAGCTGGTGTTGGTCGTAAAACAGCAAATGTCGTCATGAGTGTGGGGTTTGGGATTCCTGCTTTTGCAGTGGATACTCATGTGGAGCGTATCTGCAAGCATCATGATATCGTTAAAAAATCAGCTACGCCACTTGAAGTAGAAAAACGTGTTATGGATGTCTTGCCACCAGAAGAATGGTTAGCAGCTCACCAGGCCATGATTTACTTTGGACGAGCTATCTGTCATCCCAAAAATCCAGAATGTGACCACTATCCCCAACTGTATGATTTTAGTAATGTTTAAGGGGACTCTGAAAAAGTTTTTGCTTGATTTTAAGGGTGCTTTGTGCTATAGTAAATGGTAACTAAATAGTCCTTTAAACCTGTCCCGTGAGGCAGGCAAGGAGCGCGATAAAGTAGAAGGGTGAAGTCTATACTGTATACAGTAGGGCTCGCTTAGCTATACATTTCAAGTCTCCTTGTAGAAGGAGACTTTTCTTTTTGGAGGTTTGTCATGAAGACAAAAGAAGTTGTAGACGAATTGACTGTCAAACGAGCGATTACGCGAATTACTTATGAGATTATTGAGCGCAACAAAGATTTGAATAAAATTATCCTAGCAGGGATAAAGACGCGTGGTGTTTTCATTGCTCATCGTATCAAAGAACGCTTGGAGCAGTTGGAAAATATCACTGTTCCTGTTGTGGAATTGGACACCAAACCTTTCCGTGATGATGTTAAAAGCGGAGAAGATACTTCTTTGATTTCTGTTGATGTGACAGACCGTGAAGTTATCTTGGTGGATGATGTACTCTATACAGGCCGTACCATCCGTGCTGCTATTGATAACATTGTTGGCCATGGTCGTCCTGCGCGCGTGAGTCTTGCGGTGCTAGTTGACCGTGGACATAGAGAATTGCCTATCCGTCCAGATTACGTTGGGAAAAATATCCCAACCAGCCGTTCTGAAGAAATCATCGTAGAGATGACAGAACTTGATGGCCAAGACAGAGTTCTGATTACTGAAGAAGCTTAGAAAGCTGAAGGAGTATCCATGTCAGAAAATCAACAAGCATTGAACCATGTGGTTTCTATGGAAGACCTTACAGTTGATCAAGTGATGAAATTGATCAAACGAGGGATCGAGTTTAAAAACGGAGCCCAACTTCCCTACGAGAACAAACCTATCGTATCGAATCTCTTCTTTGAAGATTCTACACGGACACATAAGTCCTTTGAAGTGGCAGAGATTAAGCTAGGGTTGGAGCGACTGGACTTTGATGTGAAAACTAGTTCGGTCAATAAGGGTGAGACACTGTATGATACCATCTTGACCCTATCTGCTCTAGGAGTAGATGTCTGTGTGATTCGCCACCCAGAGGTTGACTATTACAGAGAGTTGATTGCGAGTCCGTCGATTACAACTTCTATTATCAATGGTGGTGATGGTTCGGGACAACATCCTAGCCAGAGCTTGCTTGATTTGATGACTATTTATGAGGAATTTGGGCACTTTGAGGGTCTCAAGGTTGCTATTGCAGGCGACTTGGACCACTCACGTGTTGCCAAATCCAATATGCAGATTTTGAAACGCTTGGGAGCTGAACTGTTCTTTGCAGGACCTGAGGAATGGAGAAGTCAAGAGTTTGCGGACTATGGACAGTTTGTAACTATTGATGAGATTGTTGATCAGGTGGATGTTTTGATGTTACTCCGCGTTCAACATGAACGCCATGATAGTGGAGCAGTTTTTTCAAAAGAAGACTACCATGCTCAACACGGTTTGAACCAAGAACGCTATAATCGCTTAAAAGAAACAGCAATCATTATGCATCCGGCTCCAGTGAATCGAGATGTGGAAATTGCTGACCACTTGGTTGAAGCACCAAAATCACGCATTGTCCAACAAATGACCAATGGTGTCTTTGTTCGGATGGCAATCTTAGAATCCGTATTGGCGAGTAGAAACG
Organism: Streptococcus oralis; assembly: GCF_026782085.1. Taxonomy (GTDB): domain Bacteria; phylum Bacillota; class Bacilli; order Lactobacillales; family Streptococcaceae; genus Streptococcus; species Streptococcus oralis_DA. The sequence goes on along the minus strand of NZ_JAKUVW010000004.1, from coordinate 533,438 downwards.
CCAACTAAAACACAAGACGTTAAAAGACGCCAGTGAGCGTCCACGAGAGGTGAAAATATGACAAAAAGACTTCTAGTATTAGAAGATGGCACAGTTTTTGAAGGAAAAGCCTTCGGAGCAGACATTGATGTAACAGGTGAGATCGTCTTTAACACAGGGATGACCGGCTACCAAGAATCCATTACAGACCAGTCTTATAATGGACAAATCTTGACTTTCACTTATCCTTTGGTGGGAAATTATGGAATTAACCGTGATGATTATGAATCCATCATTCCAACTTGTAAGGGAGTTGTCGTTTTCGAAGAGGCGCGTCGAGCTAGCAACTGGCGCAACCAAATGACCTTGGACGAATTCTTGAAAGCCAAGAAAATTCCTGGTATTTCAGGGATTGATACGCGTGCCCTTACTAAGATTATCCGTAAGCATGGTACGATGCGTGCAACCTTGACCCATGTTGGGGACAGTATGGACCATGTGACGGACCAGCTCCAAGCAACAGTCTTGCCGACAGACAATATCAAACAAGTTTCTACTAAAACTTCCTATCCAGCTCCTGGAGTTGGTTTGAGTGTGGTCTTAGTAGACTTTGGGCTCAAGCACTCAATCTTACGTGAACTTTCTAAGCGTAACTGTAACGTTACGGTTGTTCCTTATTCAACAACAGCAGAAGAAATTCTTCACCTAAATCCTGATGGAGTTATGTTGTCAAATGGTCCAGGTAACCCAGAAGACGTTCCAGAAGCACTGGATATGATTCGTGGTGTGCAAGGAAAAATTCCAATCTTCGGAATTTGTATGGGACACCAACTCTTTGCTATGGCAAACGGTGCTAAGACCTACAAGATGAAATTTGGTCACCGAGGATTTAACCACGCGGTACGTGAGATTGCAACAGGACGTGTAGACTTTACCAGCCAAAACCATGGTTATGCAGTCAGCCGTGAGGACTTGCCAGAGCATTTGATCATCACCCACGAAGAAATCAATGACAAGTCAGTTGAAGGAGTTCGTCACAGATACCAACCAGGTTTTTCTGTACAATTCCACCCAGATGCAGCTCCTGGTCCACACGACGCAAGCTACCTATTTGATGAATTTATCGAGATGATGGAAGCTTTTAAACAAGCAAATTAAAAACGAGTAAAAGCTCGTCGGAGAATTTATGTAACTGAACACGGACGGAAAGCTCGGAATTTAGAGAAACCAAGGAAGGATTGCTATCCTTGGTTCCCTAAAATTCAGTCGCTTTCTTATCGTCCTTTGTATCTTATTTAATGTCGCTCTGTGAGGCGACGAATAGAAAGGAGAAGATACATTGTTCGCGGAAGTGAACACGCCCTAAGAACTGTGTGAAAAAGAAAAACATCGTCTTGACGCTAAAGGCGTCTGCACCGAGTTTCCTATTTTCACTGTGTTCTTTACGGGCTTTGTATCATAAACTATGCCTAAACGTACTGATATTCAAAAAATTATGGTGATTGGTTCTGGTCCGATTATTATTGGTCAGGCTGCTGAGTTTGACTATGCTGGGACCCAGGCCTGCTTGTCTTTGAAAGAGGAAGGTTATGAGGTTGTCTTGGTGAACTCAAACCCTGCGACTATCATGACGGACAAGGAGATTGCGGACAAGGTCTACATCGAACCGATTACACTGGAGTTTGTGACACGTATTCTTCGTAAGGAACGTCCAGATGCCTTGCTTCCAACTCTTGGTGGTCAAACAGGGCTCAATATGGCCATGGAATTGTCTAAGAATGGCATTCTAGATGAATTGGGTGTCGAACTACTGGGAACTAAATTGTCTGCCATCGACCAAGCGGAGGACCGTGACCTCTTTAAACAATTGATGGAAGAGCTTGAGCAGCCAATCCCTGAATCTGAAATTGTCAACACAGTAGAAGAAGCAGTGGCCTTTGCAGCATCAATCGGCTACCCAGTTATCGTTCGTCCAGCCTTTACCCTTGGTGGTACTGGTGGTGGTATGTGTGCCAACGAGGAAGAATTGCGTGAAATCGCTGAAAATGGGTTGAAACTGTCACCTGTTACCCAATGTTTGATTGAACGTTCCATTGCCGGTTTCAAGGAAATCGAATACGAGGTTATGCGCGATTCAGCTGACAATGCCCTCGTTGTTTGTAACATGGAAAACTTTGACCCAGTTGGGATTCATACAGGGGATTCTATCGTATTTGCTCCTGCGCAAACCATGTCGGACTATGAAAACCAAATGCTCCGTGACGCGAGCTTGAGCATTATTCGTGCCCTCAAGATTGAAGGGGGCTGTAACGTTCAGCTAGCCCTTGATCCACACAGCTTCAAGTACTATGTCATCGAAGTAAACCCCCGTGTATCACGTTCGTCAGCCCTTGCTTCTAAGGCGACGGGTTATCCGATTGCCAAATTGGCTGCCAAGATTGCCGTTGGGTTGACTCTAGATGAGGTCATCAATCCAGTTACAGGTTCAACTTATGCTATGTTTGAGCCAGCCCTTGACTACGTCGTTGCGAAAATTCCACGTTTCCCATTTGATAAGTTTGAAAAAGGTGAGCGTCGTCTTGGAACTCAGATGAAAGCGACTGGAGAAGTCATGGCCATCGGTCGGAACATTGAGGAGTCTCTTCTAAAAGCCTGTCGTTCACTTGAAATTGGGGTTCACCACAATGAAATGCCTGAACTGGCAACCGTTTCTGATGATGCCTTGATTGAAAAAGTTGTGAAAGCCCAAGATGACCGTCTCTTCTACGTATCAGAGGCCATTCGCCGTGGCTACACACCAGAAGAAATTGCTGAATTGACCAAGATTGATATCTTCTATCTAGATAAACTCTTGCATATCTTTGAAATCGAGCAAGAATTAGGTGCCTATCCACAAGATCTAGAAGTTTTGAAAACAGCTAAACTCAATGGATTTTCAGACCGCAAGATTGCTGAACTATGGGAAACGACCGCTGACCAAGTTCGCCAACTTCGCTTGGAAAATAAGATTGTCCCAGTTTACAAGATGGTCGATACCTGTGCGGCGGAGTTTGACTCTGAAACACCATACTTCTATTCAACCTATGGATGGGAAAACGAGTCTATCAAGTCTGACAAGGAATCTGTCCTAGTCCTAGGTTCAGGTCCAATTCGTATCGGACAAGGGGTTGAGTTTGACTACGCAACCGTTCACTCTGTTAAGGCGATTCAGGCTGCTGGTTATGAAGCCATCATCATGAACTCAAACCCAGAGACCGTTTCAACCGACTTCTCGGTATCAGACAAACTCTACTTTGAGCCATTAACATTCGAAGATGTCATGAATGTCATCGACTTGGAGCAACCAAAAGGCGTTATCGTTCAGTTCGGTGGTCAAACAGCCATCAACCTTGCCGAGCCATTGGCAAAAGCAGGTGTGACCATCCTTGGTACGCAAGTCGCTGACTTAGACCGTGCCGAAGACCGTGACCTCTTCGAGCAAGCCCTTAAAGACTTGGATATTCCACAGCCACCAGGTCAAACGGCTACCAATGAAGAAGAAGCAGTGCTAGCTGCTCGTAAGATTGGTTTCCCAGTTCTCGTTCGTCCATCTTATGTCTTGGGTGGACGTGCTATGGAAATCGTAGAAAACGAAGAAGACCTTCGTTCTTACATGCGTACCGCTGTTAAGGCTAGTCCAGACCATCCAGTCCTTGTCGATTCATACATCGTTGGGCAAGAGTGCGAAGTTGATGCCATTTCAGATGGAGAAAATGTTCTCATACCTGGTATCATGGAGCATATCGAACGTGCCGGTGTCCACTCAGGTGACTCAATGGCCGTTTATCCTCCACAAACCTTGTCGCAAAAGGTTCAGGAGACCATCGCAGACTATACCAAACGACTAGCCATCGGCCTTAACTGTCTTGGGATGATGAACATCCAGTTTGTCATCAAGGATGAAAAAGTATACGTTATTGAGGTCAATCCACGTGCCAGCCGTACGGTGCCATTCCTTTCTAAGGTAACCAATATTCCTATGGCTCAGGTAGCGACTAAGCTCATTCTTGGTCAAAGTCTTGAAGAACTTGGCTACCAAGATGGACTTTATCCAGAAAGCACTCGCGTTCATATCAAGGCGCCAGTCTTCTCCTTTACGAAACTAGCTAAGGTAGACAGCTTGCTCGGGCCTGAAATGAAGTCAACAGGGGAAGTTATGGGTTCTGATACTACTTTGGAAAAAGCTCTCTACAAGGCTTTTGAAGCTTCTTACCTGCACTTACCAACCTTTGGGAATGTGGTCTTTACCATTGCTGATGATGCCAAAGAAGAAGCTTTGGACTTGGCTCGTCGTTTCCAAAATATCGGTTATGGTATTCTCGCGACAGAAGGGACAGCAGCCTTCTTTGCTAGTCATGGACTTCAAGCCCAACCTGTTGGTAAGATTGGTGACGATGAACAGGATATTCCAAGCTTTGTCCGCAAAGGGAAAATCCAAGCGATCATCAATACTGTCGGAACCAAACGAACTGCTGACGAAGATGGTGAGCAAATCCGTCGTTCAGCCATTGAACACGGTGTGCCACTCTTTACAGCCCTAGATACAGCTAATGCTATGCTCAAGGTGTTAGAAAGCCGTAGTTTTGTCACAGAAGCAATCTAGTTGAGAAAGAATTTTTACAGTTTTAAAGCCAGCGTCAGAAAACGCTGGCTTTTGCAATACAGATATTGCTTATTTGAACTATCATTCTTTCCTTAAGAATCATTCTAAAATGTGATATAATAAGGGAGAATTGGAAATGGAAAACTATTTTCATGATATTTTCAAAAAATCCATTAAAAAAAGTAAAGACAGATTAGAAAGTGTAAAATCCCGATGTCTTCTTACAAAAAGGTCTCTCTTTCTGAGATCAATCAATCTATTGAAACTCCCAATAACAATCATTTTTGGCAAAATCTAAAAGCATTTTTAGGACCTGGAGCCCTTGTAGCAGTTGGTTATATGGATCCTGGAAACTGGATTACCAGTGTGGTTGGTGGTGCTTCCTACAAATATAGTCTCTTATTTGTTATTTTGATTTCATCCATCATTGCCATGCAACTACAACAGATGGCTGGAAAGCTCGGTATCGTAACTAGGATGGACCTAGCACAGGCAACTGCACATCATGCTCCCAAGTGGCTTCGTTATAGTTTATGGGTGATTTTAGAATTAGCTTTAATGGCGACCGACTTAGCTGAGGTTCTAGGCTCAGCGATTGCCTTAAATCTTTTATTTAAAATACCAATTATGGTCGCTATCCTCTTAACCGTTTTAGACGTATTTCTTTTGTTGTTGTTGATGAAATTTGGCTTCAAAAAGATTGAAGCCATTGTTACGACCCTTATTTTAACCATATTAGCCATCTTTACCTATCTGGTGGCTTTATCCAATCCAAGTATTCAGGGTATTTTTGGTGGTTATTTACCGACTCCAACATTATTTGAAACACCATTACCAGGTCATGAAAGCCAATTGACCTTGGCTTTAGGAATTGTGGGGGCGACAGTCATGCCCCATAATCTCTATCTTCATTCATCCCTATCCCAAACAAGGAAAATCAATCACAAAGATAAGAAGGATGTTCGAAAAGCCGTGCGTTTTATGACCTGGGATTCAAATCTTCAGTTGTCCCTAGCCTTTATTGTCAATTCCTTGCTTCTCATTTTAGGGGCATCTCTCTTTTTTGGTCATGCATCTGAAATTTCAGCTTTTTCTCAAATGTACAATGCTTTACAGGATTCGAAGATAGCAGGAGCGATAGCTAGTTCAACTCTGTCAACTTTATTTGCCCTAGCCCTCTTAGCAAGTGGTCAAAATTCGACCATTACAGGTACTTTGACAGGACAGATTGTCATGGAAGGTTTCTTGCATCTGAAATTACCTCAGTGGATTATCCGTATCGGTACACGGATTTTTGCCTTACTCCCTGTGATTATTGTTGCCGTTTTGTTTGGGCATCAAGAAAAAACTTTGGATCAGTTATTGGTCTATTCACAAGTCTTTCTGTCAATCGCTCTTCCGTTTTCAATCTTCCCCTTAATCTATCTGACCTCTAAGAAGTCACTGATGGGAGAATTCACTAATGCCAAGTGGAATACCATCATAGGTTACGCAGTTTCAATCATCTTGACCATTCTCAATATCAAGCTTCTTTTCGATATTTTTTAAACTCGGTTGAAATCAATTATAGTGTCAGCGTGAAGGTTGACAAATAGAAAGTAGTAGGGGTTGGTTCATAAAAAGAAGTAAAAAAAAAGAACAGTGGTAACTGTTCTTTTTTATCATTATTTGAGACCGTATTTTTTGTTGAAACGATCCACGCGTCCATCTGCTTGAGTGAACTTTTGACGTCCAGTGTAGAATGGGTGTGAGTCTGATGAAATTTCCACACGGATCAATGGGTAAGTTTCGCCTTCGAACTCAACAGTTTCGTTAGAGCGTTTTGTTGAACCGCTAAGGAATTTGTAACCAGTAGTTGTGTCCATGAAGACAACTGGGCGATATTCTGGATGGATATCTTTTTTCATTTTGCAATATTTCCTTTCTGCCATGGTCTCTTTGCGAGCCATAGATTGTTACCATACTAGTCTATCAGATTCTGATAAGTTTGGCAAGTCTTTTCCCTGATTTTATTAAAAATCTTGATAAAAAATCACTCCAGTGTTTACTGGAGTGAGGGTAGAAGAATGATTAGTTCTCTTGATTAGGAGCTTTTTCTTCTTGTTCATTTTTTACTTCTGTTTCTTTTACTGGTTCTGTGTTTTCTGCTGCTGATTTAGCCTCTTTTTCAGATTCAGTAGTTTCTGTTTCTGTTGATTCTGTTTCAGCTTCAGCCTCTGTTTCTGTTGGTTCGGCTACTGGCTCAGCTTCTGTTTTTGTTTCAGATTCAGTAGTTTCTTCTTTTACTGGTTCTGCGTTTTCTGCTGCTGATTCAGCTTCTACATTAGCTGGTTCCTTAGCTTCTTCTTTTTGCTCGGTTTCCTCTTTAACAGTCTCTGTTTTTTCAGCAGTAGTTTCTTCTTTTTTACGTTCTTGAGATTCTTTTTTGATTTCTTCGACCGCAGTTTTAACGGTAGAGCTTGTTACACGTCCGACAGTTTGAGCAAAATCTTTACCAGACTCAGCTAATTCAGTAAATGATTCTTTTGTAATTTTACCACCTGACATTGCCAAGAGACCAGTTACAACTAGTGCAATGCTAGCAAGAATAGCCAAAATCAAACCAAAGCCGATTGAAATGCCATATCCACCAAAGTTAGACATGTACTTATTTACATTAAAGAGACTATTTAGTGTGACGAGAGTTGCAATTGCACCCGCAACAATGACACCAATTGAGAACCCTTTAGGCATTGCTTTATTCATGTTATTCAAGCACGCAAGAACAATAGACACAATAGCCGCGATAATGACAAACCACCCATCACCTTGGTAACCATTCACACTATAGGACCCAAAAGAACCTGCATTTAAACTAGCCCATGGCAAGAGTGAACCAAGGATTGCTACTCCAGCAGAAATGAGAATATACAAACGATTTTTTTCCATTATTATGTCTCCTTTTATTCAGTTTGATTTATTATACCATAAACTGAGGTACAAAGAAACCGTATATTTTAAGAAACTAGCATATAAAAGGCCAAGAAAATTCTTTCTTAGCCTTGGTGCATCTGTAGGGCCTCTTTTAGTTCTTTGTATATTTGTTCGTTTTCTTCTAGACTATAGGAATTGGCGCCACTGGCTAATGGATGCCCTCCTCCGTCGTGTCGTTTGGCAATCTCATTGATAGGAGTGATTTTACTGCGCATACGCACACGGAAGTGACCATCAGCTTGTTCAACAAAGATAGCCCAAGCCTTAACAGTATCAATTCGGCCAGGTGCTCCGACAATTGCAGCTGTTTCAGCATCCGTAACCTTATATTTTTCCAAGGTGTCTTGAGTAAGTAGAACGCGTGCAGCTCCATTCTCATCAACTTCTAAATGATCATAGACATACCCTTGCAGTTTTGCAATCTTGAAGCTCATGGTATCCATTTGACGAGACAGTCCAGCAAAGTCAAAATCAATTTCTCGGAGCTGGCCAGCTATTCTAAAGGTACGGGCACTGGTTGAAGGGTAGAGAAAACGCCCTGTGTCCCCGACAATTCCTGCATAGAGAAGTCGTGCCGCTTCACTAGACAAAGTTAGCTGATTTTCTTGAGCAAATAATGCAATCATCTCACTGGCGCTGCTTGAACTTGTATCCACCCAAGATAGGTCACCATAGATGTCATCATTTGGATGGTGATCGATTTTGATGGTGAAATTAGCTTGTTCGTAGCGTTTATCATCGATACGAGGGCGATTCGCTGTATCACAAATAATAGAAAGAGCTCCTTGGTAGTCATTGTCTTGGACAGTATCCATTTCCGCCATCCAGGTTAGAGTTGGTTCGTTATAACCGACTGCTTTGATGGTCTTTTCTGGAAAATGGTGTGTGAGAAGAGCTTTTAAACCTACCTGACTCCCTAAGGCATCTGGATCTGGTTTCATATGACGATGAATGATAATGGTATCGTATTCTTTGATTTTCTCTAAAATTTGCTGGCAAATTTCCATAAGTAACCTCAATTCTTTCTCATTTCATTGTAGCACAAGAATTTTTATTTTTAAAATGAAAAAGATATGATATAATGGAGAAAGATAAATTGAGGAGGACGATATGGCATTAGCAAAAATTGTATTTGCCAGTATGACCGGTAATACCGAAGAAATTGCAGATATTGTAGCAGATAAATTGCGTGACTTGGGCTTGGATGTCGATGTTGATGAATGTACGACTGTTGACGCTTCAGACTTCTTGGAAGCGGATATCGCAATTGTTGCGACTTACACTTACGGAGATGGAGAATTGCCAGATGAGATGATGGACTTCTACGAAGACCTAGCTGATCTCAACTTGAATGGCAAAATCTACGGAGTGGTCGGTTCAGGAGATACCTTCTACGACGAATTCTGTAAGGCTGTTGATGACTTTGATCGTGTATTTGTAGCGACAGGAGCTGAAAAAGGTTCAGAGTGTGTTAAAGTGGACCTCTCTGCCGAAGAAGAAGACATCGAACGTTTGGAACAATTCGCAGAAGAATTGGCTGCAAAAGTAGGATAAGAATCAAACTGCGCTGACTGGAAGAAGTCAGTGCGTTTTTTTATTAGTTTTTTGGGATTTTACTAGCCTATTTGGTGGCTTTTTGATACAATAATTCAAATAAAGGAGGAGACACTATGGATTTAGATACTATTCGGCAAGAAATTGATCAAATCGACGACCAAATCGTCAAGCTCCTAGAAGAACGGATGCATTTGGTTGAGGGAGTAGTTGCCTATAAGAAAGCCTCAGGAAAACCTATTTTAGATTCCAAGCGAGAAGAAATCATTTTTGAAAAGGTCAAAAATCGAGTAGAAGATAAGCGCTACCAGGAGACCATTGTTGCGACTTTTTCAGACATTCTCAAACGTTCGCGTGATTATCAGGATCAAAACATCAAATGAAAAAAGAACAATTTTATCCGCTCGGGATTTTTCTGGCTGCTATGTTGGGAGGCCTTGTCCGCTACCTGGTTTCTACTTGGTTACCAGCCAGTCCCGACTTTCCTTGGGGTACCCTCCTTGTCAACTATCTGGGAATATTCTGCCTGGTCTATCTGGTAAAAGGCTATCTGGCCCATAAGGGAACTAGTAAAGGCTTAATTTTGGCGCTGGGGACGGGTTTTTGCGGTGGCCTGACAACCTTTTCTAGCCTAATGCTTGATGCAGTAAAACTGCTTGATACCGGGCGTTATCTTAGCTTAATCATCTATCTGCTTTTGAGTATTGGAGGAGGTCTACTCTTGGCTTATGTTCTAGGGAGGAAGAAATGGTAATCGTTTATCTTGCAATCACCTGCGGGTTCGGAGCCCTGGTGCGGTATTTCTTTTCCCGCTATAATCAAGCTTCTAAATTGCCCCTCGGAACGCTTATAGCCAATCTTTTAGGTTGTTTTTTGATCGGCCTACTCTACAATCATGTGGAGTCCAAGGAAATCTATGCCATCCTAGCGACAGGTTTTTGTGGAGGGTTAACGACCTTTTCAACCTTGAATGACGAGCTACAAAGACTAATCAGTGACAAGAAGGTATTTTATAGCTATTTTCTCTTAACTTATATAGGCGGTTTTCTAGCGATTTTTTTAGGAATTCTGCTATAAATTTCTTTACTTTTAGGTGGAAATTTGGTAAACTGTATCTTGTGTGTAATGGACGCACAAAAATACAGTTTATCCGCTGAGGAAGGTTCCTCAAGATTGACAAAGATAGGAGAATAAAATGAATCCATTAATCCAAAGCTTGACTGAAGGTCAACTTCGTACAGATATCCCATCATTCCGTCCTGGTGACACTGTTCGTGTACACGCGAAAGTTGTCGAAGGTAACCGTGAACGTATCCAGATTTTTGAAGGTGTTGTTATTGCACGTAAAGGTGCAGGCATCTCAGAAAACTACACAGTTCGTAAAATCTCTAACGGTGTAGGTGTTGAGCGTATCTTCCCAATCCACACTCCACGTGTTGAAAAGATCGAAGTTGTTCGTTACGGTAAAGTACGTCGTGCGAAATTGTACTACTTGCGTGCTCTTCAAGGTAAAGCAGCTCGTATCAAAGAAATCCGTCGTTAATTCGACTAAAAAACTCTGCTCACCCAGCAGGGTTTTTCTCTAGCTCCCTTAGTTCAATGGATATAACAACTCCCTCCTAAGGAGTAGTTGCAGGTTCGATTCCTGCAGGGGGCAGTAAACTAGAAACAAAACACTGGATAGCTAGTGTTTTTTTGTTAGTTTTTAACTAGCAAACCCCTCATATCAAGCGCTTGTATGGTATAATAATGGGAAACGTTAACATTGATTTTTAAGGTAGTTCTATCATGTTGGAATACCAAATAAAAAAGATTATGAGTGCTCTACTAGTTTAGTCTGAAAGGGTTATAAGAAAAGGGAAAATACAAATGAAACCAACAAAACTACAATGGGAAGATGTTATCCAATTTGAAGAGGTAAAAGGTTACGGTCAGCATATCTGGAGAGATGGTAATCATCTTTATTATGTTGATGAGGAGGGAGGAATTGCCCCTCAGCGTGTAGTTTATAAATTACCAAATGAGCTGTTTGCCTTATTAGAAAGTGGAGAGAGATCGCTACTCGAAATATCTTGGAAGATTAAGCACGATCGTTGGCCACCGATGGAAGAAGAAATCAATAAAATAAAAAGAGGAAGAGCCAAAGAACGACCAAAGATACTGATAGCTAATCCGAAAAATCAATTACTTTTTACACAAGAAGAATTAAAAGAGTTAATGCCTATTGCAGAGACGATTTGGATCGAATCTGAAGGCAAATTTCCAGATGATTATGTATCACCACTTAAGTAAGGAAGGTATAAAATGAAACCAACAAAACTACAATGGGAAGATGTTATCCAATTCGAAGAAGTAAAAGGTTACGGAAAATCCATCTGGAGAAATGATAACAAGTATTATTTAGTTTCAGAAGAGGGAACCGTAGCTTCTTGGTTAGTTGTCTATGAATTACCACAAGAATTATTTACCTTACTAGAGAGTGGAGAACGGACTCTACTTGAAATATCTTGGAAGGTTCAAAACGATTGTTGGCCACCGACGGAAGAAGAAAAGAAAGCTAGTGAGAAACGATTTATAGAAGAGAGTCCGACATCATTAATTGATTTACCTGAAACTAGAGAGTTATTTACTCAGGAAGAGCTTGAAAGATTAATTCCAATTGCTGTGCAAATGTGGATTGACTGGAGAGGCAAACTTCCAGATGATTATGTATCGCTACTCAAGTAAAAGAGATATATAATGAAACTGAATTCCAGATATTAGAGAGCTCTAATCCAGTTCACTGAAGCTATGAAAAAGCTTATATCATTTGATTATGGTTAGAAAGGGAGTGGAAATGATAGAAAAGAATAAACATTATACTGGACTAGTTCATCTAGGAGAGTTTAAGAACAAATTAGTTTACTATGACTTAAAGACAAAGAAATTGTTTTTTTCGATTCCAGAAAGAACTTCTAAGAGTCAACAGTACGTTATTCTTTCTCTGGTATTGCTATTTCTTCCTTTTATCAGATTTCTGAATGGATTAACAATCTTTAGTATATCTGCTCACAAGTATCTTTATTTGGTTTTATTCTCTTGTCTTTCCTTACTTTTCGGGAAATTGCTGGATGTCTATTTTAAGAAAGATTTGGATTTGTATCCGGCTCTATTTACAGATTTGGAGTACTTAGAATTCCTAGAAGTAGTAAAGAAAAGTGGAGCTGTTGTTTCTTCCGTAATTCGTGGTAGCTTTATTAGTTTGTTAGTATCTATAGTCGTATTCCTGTTATATCCTAGTTTTTTGCCATTATTTTTCCACTCGATGCTTTTGTTTATTGTCTATTTGTGTTTAGCCAATAATTTGCACAAGCGAAAGAAGATCATGGGGAGCTTGATAAGAAATGCTCGCACCAACTAGATCTTTTTTGCCTATGATAGAGAAGAATTAAAAAAGTAAAGAAAGTCGATGTATATGACAATAGAAATGCTGCAATACAAAAATTGTACGGTATTAAAAAACAATAAGGATTATGAGATTCTGTGGAGTAGAGGGAAAGAAGTGCTTAACTTTCCCATTAGCCAGGAATTAGCAGAACGTGTTTCAAAATCAGAAAAAGATTCTTTAGAAGTAATGTTTTATTGTGAACATCATCGTTGGCCTAAAGCAGATGAGTTAGAAGATTGTAATCAATCGGATACGATTGTACATAGAGGCAATGGATTTATTGTATATGAGACAGATGGTTATTACGAAATTAGCTTCTTTAAAGAAGTTGGAGGAGCCATGGGGCCAGAAGTTCGCTATCCTATTACTAAAGAACTGATGGATAGAGCATTTGAATCTTCTAGGGGAGCATACGAAGTCATGATTTATGCTGAAACGGGGCGCTGGCCTTTATGGTAAAGAGGATGACTTCATATAAACAGCCTCAAAATAGGGAATAAATATAGACATTTGGTAAAAGACAAAGGAGATAAGAATGGAATCAATTTATGTAAGTCAAAAAGATATGTTGGAAATTTGTCAAGATGGTGATAAGTATTTCTTGCGTTATCCAACTTTTAATATTACCATGCCAGAAGTAGTTCAAGAAATCCCCAAAGAAGCTGCAGATAGTTATATGTCGGGAGAACATACTGGTAAAGAGTTGATGAATTATGCAGATTATGGTTTTTGGAAATCTAAAAAGCAGTATACACAAGATGAGTCTGGTAAGCTCTTCATCGAAAATCATCCTTCTTTTATTTTAAAAAACCCAGGAAATACTCGTCGTCTTTTTACAGCAGAGGAATTTAAACAAATTGTCACTCAAGCCATTGTTTCAGAACTGGAACCTAGCGAACTTGATGCAATTGGTATAGTTGATAATCATTTGGAACTTCTTCTAGTTGATCCAGTTGGCTGGGAGGAAGAGATAGAAGCAGTCCATCTGGAAATTCTGCAAGAAAAAATGAATAATTACATTCACTTCCTCGAAAGTAAGCAGTATGTGGAGCGATATGGTGATCAATTTGACAAAAAAGTCATCCATATCACATTCCAGTATTCTCCATCTGATAATGGCTTAGCCTTCCTCGCAGCTGTTCAGCAGGTATTGCAACCGACGGATATGATCTTGAAGGTAGAATTGCCAGAGTAAAAAAGGGAGCGGAAACGCTCTCTTTTTGTGGTATAATGAGACTATATTTATAAAAAGATTATTTAGCATTTCTAAATAGCGAACTACTTATGCCAACGATTGACACAAAGGGGCATTCTTACGATGATTTTCTATCTGCGATTGAACGTCAAGGCTATTATGAAATCAAAAATCCACGCGTCTATGAACCAGGCACTAATAAAATTGAGCAAATTGAAGGAATTTTTAGAATTAATCAATGGAGTAACTAAATGAAAATATATGAATTACCAGAGCCTAAAGATTATCAATCTTTTATTAATTTTTATCGTAATGTGATGAGAGAAGGAAAAGAGGAAGAAGCCTTTTTAGGCACAGATGCAAAATATCGTATACGAGAACGGGATTCTTATGAAGTGGATAGTACAGATATTAGTGTATTGATGGAATATTGCTTATTCCCTCTGTATGCAGAAGGTGACAGGGATATAGCGCGCAGAACCTTTGATATCTTGAAAGATTTTAGTTTATCGGTTGACCTAGTCAAATTAGATAAGGTAACTGATTATATTTCTATGCAAGGCAGTCGTTTAAGAAGATATACAAGCCTTCCCTTTGTTATTGAAACAGATGAGTTGGTAAGAAATATTATAGAAAGTATTTCAAAATTATCAGATGAACAGAAACGTACTTATACCTATGAAAGACTATGTAATGTATTAGACCGTAGTCCGTTATACAGACAGTGTGATGAAGAAAAGGTAGAGAAGATTCTTAAGGAATTCAAGGAAAAATACTACAATCCACCTAAGGTAGTGGAGCTATAGCAAACGCCATATTGAATGTGAGAGTTGTGGAGGAATTTTAAATGACAAAACAAGAACTGGTAAATTTCATTAATCAACATAGAGATAAGATGGGGATATTTCATATTGCGCTTGATGAGCGATATGGAGGTCAATTTACTTTGGGATACTATTACGATGAGAAATCTAGTCAATATAAAGTATATGAGGTTAATGAGCGCCAAGATATCTGGATAAGAGACGAATTTAAAAATGAAAGTGATGCAATAGATCGACTTTATCGTTTGATAAAAACGACATTTTGGATAAAAGAATCTCTTATTCAGTTAGATGTTTCAGAAATTGATGCAATCGGAACGAGTGACACAGACTTGGAACTTTTATTAATAGATGGCAATCTTTGGCTTCCAGATACTGAAGAAGAACATTTGTTGAAACTGCAAGAAAAACTCAACAACTATATCTACTTCCTCGAAAGTAAGCAGTATGTGGATCGATATGGCGATAGCTTTGATAAAAAAGTCATCCATATCACCTTCCAATATTCTCCATCGGATAATGGACTAGCCTTTCTCGCAGCTGTTCAGAAGGTATTACAACCAACGGATATGATTTTGAAGGTAGAATTACCTGAGTGATAAAGGGAGCGGAAACGCTCTTTTTTATGTTATAATAGGCATAGAATGTTTAGGAGAAAGAGATGAAGGAAAATAAACGCTTATTTTGGGTTGTTAGTGTGATGTTAATGGTCCTGACTCTTTATACACTGACTGGATGTAGTTTGGGTGGTGAGACCATTCCCAAAAACAGAACAAAGGAACAGTACGAATTTGAAAAAACGTTTGAACCTATATTTAAATTTTTAGAGCAAGACAAGAAGGAGTTTAATGGATTAAAGCTTTACAAAAATAGTATTTATATAGAGAGTGGAAACGTAGTAAAGGATTATAAAGTATTCTTAGATACTAGCCAATCTGACATTAAGGGTGACTATACAATAAAAATTGGGGATAATAAAGAAACAGTTCCTGTTACTTACTCTAATGGGAAGTTAAATTATGGGTCGGAGGTAACTCCTTTATATGATGAAGAAATTCTTAATTTAGTGGTACAAAGAGAATTCTTTACTTCTTTAGATGTAAAGGAGACCTTTAAGAGTGCAGAAACAGAGCTTCGTGAGATTGTATATCAGCCAGAAAATAACTCTGACCTCTATAAACATCTAAAAAGCAAATATGATTTACCAGAGGAAACAACATGTATAGTATTAGTAAATCATTCTAGCTCAACTATATATAGAGTAACTATTCAACTGAAATCTAATCAAAAGATTGTGCAAATTAGTAGTGTTATTTTTGAAAAAGAATGAGGTTTCCATGAACGAAATTGAAAAGAGTAATCGTCGGGTTGAAAGGTAAAGCAATATAAAAGCTGTTTTATAACTGATTTTTAATGAGCATCAGGAGATATTATGTTAAAATCGAACAAGTGGATATTCCTTGCGATTTCCGTTCCCTTTATTATTATTGGTTTGTCATATTTGTTAATTAGGATACCGATTGGGAACACTGGTAAGTTTATTCATGATCATAAAGATTCTATCAAGAGAGAAATTATTGCAGACATAGACAGTCAAGGGCAATATATAAAGTCAGTGACGCTTTTACCGGGTTCTGCGAGGGGAGGCTTTGATAATGGTGGAGATGTAGGTGGAAATTATCATATTTCCTTTACAGCCTATGCTAATAATAATCGCAAGCAGTCAATGAAAGTAGAATTATACTTTCCTGATGCTGGTATAGGTCCTTTTACATTTATAAAACCCAATCCTTATAAATCTCCTGAAACTATGAGGAGATGGTACTTATCAGTAGTAGAGGTATCAAGTGACCCCTCGTGGGATTGGAAGCGAGAGCAAGATAAATTGACTGAAACTATGAATAAACTTGATCGCAAGAGCAAGGATGCCTCCAGGCAAGTTGAAAAAGAAAATATGATTCGTAATCTTAACAGATGGCTACAAGAACATGAGGAAAATTTCAAACTAGCTATCCAAACAGACCTGTATAGAAACGACCCAGAATTGGAACAGAAATTAGGAAAGATTCAAAGTATCAGTGTAAGTAACAATCAAATGTACATTCCTTCGGAAGGTATCGACATTCGTTTTGATGTTCGATTTGAAAAATATCCTGAAGAAGTAGCTACTATAGACGTTCGCTTGCATTCCCAAGGTAAACAAACGGTTTTTAAGGATCCCTCAGTAGCTGCAACTATTAGTTTTGAAAGAGAACGTTTTGTTATAAAAACTGTGTACGACTCCAAGCTATTTCCAATTTTTAATCAAAGTCGATTTGGTAATAGTAATGGAGAAATATCTTATGAACTCCCAAAAGATTATGAAAATCAATTTTTAATTCCTTAACTTTCAAGCAAGCTATTATGCTTGCTTTATCTTTATGGCTTCAAGCCATAAGAGTAAGAACGACAAATCGATGCATGATAGAGGAGATTCAAGCTTATATCTCTTCCTTGTAGACATGGGATACTGATGTTTTCAAGTATAAAGGAGTAAAAATGATGCTAGCTATTTGTATAGATTCTATAGGTGACAAGTCAGGAACCTATAAGTTGTTAAGAAATTATTCATCCTTACCTTTCTCTTTAATCCAATCCAGAATAAAAGATCATGACACGGTAATAGAAGTAGACATGTTAGATTTGGACGAATTGAAAAAGGTTAGAGCCCTCATCCATGAGTTGAGTGCCATTGGGACTATGGTTACGATGAGGGATTCGACTGGTATTATCACCTTAGAAATAGTAAATAATCTTATTTCTACTTTTGAAGAGATTGCGGCAGAGAGAGAAGAACTGGATGCTCTGATGTTTGAAGAGGAAGAGTGATGGCCACGTTTTTCAGTGGATCACCAAGTTAGTTTTTTAGTAATAGAAGGAAAATCGATGAATGATAATAGAAATTTATTGCGCTTCCTACAGGAGTTGATAGACGTTCTTGTAGATTGTATCAGTGAGAAAGAATATCAGGAATTTGTCCTTGATTCCTTAAAACTTTCAAAACAGGAGCTTGATAAAGAGAGTGGGTTTTGTCCATATGATTTATACAATCGATTGGAAAATATGGATGAGCAGGATATCTTGACATTTCAGGAGCTGGATAAGAAAACCAATCCACTAGTTTGGAACTGTATCGCTAATTTCTTTGTCCTGATTTGTCATTATTCTTATATGGCTTCGGGGGAAGTCTACCTGCCACAAACGATTGAAAGTGTCGACGAGGACACACTTGAGGTACTTTCTTTAAGTTACAAACAAATCCTATCTGAAAATAGTGAACTCATTTCACAAATATCTGAAACAGAAATAAAAGGATATTTAAAGGACGATCTCATTAAAAACTACTTTGGTCCACTATTTTTATCAGATGAGAATGGATAGGCTATTTCGTTCAAGTATAGATTAGGAGAGGATGTGCTGACTAGTTATTTTATGTTGATTTTTGCTGAGGCAATTGCGAATCTTATGGAAACGCAATATATTTCACACATTCGAAGCGCCTTGGATGCATGTTGGAGTTTTTGGGAGAATAGAGATAAAAGGGGAGAGGAACTTTATCGTTTATTAGATGATGGGACAGACTTCGGCGGAATATTTATCTACATGCAGTTAGATAAAAATGAAGCGAATGGTATCTTGTGGGACAACATTAGTTATGCAATAGGTGTGACTGCTAAAGAAGCTTTTGGGTTTGAAAATAAGAAGGAGTTTCCTTCTCCCTTAGAGAACATTGAACCTGGTTTGCTTGATGTCTTTATTGAAAATTTAAAAGAAATCAGCGTGGATCTTTATCATCACGTCGAAGCTGTAAAATCTTTCATCAATAGAAATCCATATCCATCAAGAGAGTCTGCTTTAAAAGAACTAGATAAGATGGGCATACTTAGATGATTTGGTGAAAATTCAAAAAGAACACCCCATAAGTTAGAATTTTATCTCTAATTTATGGGGTGTGGTTCATTTTTTAAGCTTAAGCATTTTACAATACCCACGTACGAATAGCATGGGCTACGCCAGATTCGTCATTCGTTTTGGTGATGTATTTGGCGATTTTTTTGAGTTCTGGATTTCCATTTTCCATGACAACTGGATTACCCACGACTTCCAGCATGGCGCGGTCATTTTCTTCGTCCCCGATGGCCATGGTTTCATCTTTGGTTAATCCGAGTTTTTCGGCTAAGTGAGTGATGGCTGAGCCCTTGTCTATATTCTTTTTAAGGAGTTCAAGGTAGAAAGGAGCAGATTTGTTGATAGAGTAGCGCTCGTAAAATTCTGCTGGGATTTTTTCAATTGCAGCATCGAGAATTTCTGGTTCATCGATAAACATACATTTGACGATTTCTTTGCCAGCCATTTCTTCAGGAGTACGGTAGAAAATGGGCATGCTGACGAGGCTTGATTCATGCACTGTGTATTTTCCGATATTGCGATTGGCAGTGTAGATACCGTCCTTGGTAATGGCGTGCATGTGAACACCGAGCTTGCGACTGAGGAATTCCATATCTAGATAATCCTCATAAGTCAAGGATTCGCTAATAATCTCATGTCCAGTAGCAGTTTCTTGGACAAGGGCACCGTTGAAGGTCACGACATAGTCACCTTGGTCTCTCAACTGCAAGTCGTCCAGAAGTTTGGCAACGCCTGCGATAGGACGACCGGTTGCAATGACGACTTTGACACCAGCTTGTTTGGCATCTTGGATAGCAGAAAAGACTTCCGGAGTGATCTCCTTTTGACTGTTGACTAGGGTACCATCAATATCGACGGCGATTAGTTTAATACTCATATATTTCCTCTATTCGTTCTTATTTGGGGTAAAATGATCGTTCTCAATCAAGTGTAAAAATTGCTGGGTGATGCTTGCGAAGATGCTGTTTTGGTCTAACATTTCTTTTGGAAAATAGAAACGATTGTCTCCGTGGCGGCTGCCAGCAAGGGATTGGACGATAGGAGACAGGCTAGAGAGTTCAGCCAGTTCTCCATTTTTCTGTAGAATCTCAATCTGAGTCCGTGGATTTTCAGATTCGGGACGATAGATATCATAAGGGAGGTCAAAGTTCTTATGAATAGCTGTGTAGTAGTCTGGATCAAAACCGATTTCTTCAACCATTTGTCTCATGGTTGCGAGTTGGTCTTGGTCTTTTTCTGAAAAAGTAATGGATTTAAAGACCTTGCGGTTGACAAAACGTTGCGATAAGTCGGCTAATATCTTGTCAGGACTGGTCATCCAGAGTTGGAAGTAGGTATTCATCACGCCATCATCCAGAGCCAGATAGTCAGATAGAGTAACTTTCTTTTCAAAAAAAGGTAGCAAATGAGGAGAAGTGCGTGCAAAGAAATCCTTATCTTCAGGATAGAGTTCCTTGGCGCGTTTGAGGAGATTTTGTAGGAGAACTTCCATGGCACGTGTTGCTGGGTGGAAATAAACCTGCATATACATCTGGTAGCGACTGAGAACATAGTCTTCGATGGCATGCATTCCATTGCGCTGAAAGGCGATCCCATTTTCGACAGGACGAATGACTCGTAGGATACGTGTCAGGTCAAATTCCCCATAAGATGCCCCTGTAAAATAGGAGTCGCGCAAGAGATAGTCCATGCGGTCTGCGTCAATCTGACTAGAAATGAGTTGCACCACCTGCTTGTTGGGATAGGTATGGTCAATGACACTGGCTACCTTTTTGGGGAAATCTGGAGCTACTTGTAGCAGGACTTGGTGAATCTCTGTCTCAGGATTTTGGATGATTTCCTGAGTGATGGCCTCATGATCTGTATCAAAAAGATTTTCAAAAGTATGGGAGTAGGCACCATGCCCAAGGTCATGGAGGAGCGCAGCAGTCATGGTCAAGAGAGACTCAGCAGGATCCCATTCTTCAGGATATTTTTCTTCAAAAATCTCCGTGATACGACGAGCAATCTCGTAGACCCCCAAACAGTGGGAAAAGCGACTGTGCTCCCCACCATGGAAAGTATAGCTGGAAGTCCCTAGCTGTTTGATACGACGCAGACGTTGAAATTCTTTTGTATTGATCAAGTCATAGATGACCTGATTATTGACATGGATGTAGTTGTGAACTGGGTCACGGAATACTTTTTCGTTCATATGACCATTATAGCAAAATCCTGGTCTTTTTGGTAAAATAGTAGGACAAGAGACAAGAAAGAGGATTTGATGTGAAGATTCGGATGCGAAATAGGATTCAGTTTGATGAGCAGTTAGAAGTGGTTGACCAGCTTTATGACGTTGAAGTGCATGAAAAAGGGGATTACAGTTATTTACTCTTTTATAATGAGGAAAAGGAAAAAGTGGTTCTCAAGTTTCATGATCAAGAACTGGTGATGACTCGTTTCTCGAGTCCCAAAACCATCATGCGTTTTCTAAGGGATAGTGATAGTTTAGCCTATATTCCTACACCTATGGGCATGCAGGAGTTTATCATTCAAACGAGTCACTACAAACTGGATGGGCAAAAGATTGAGCTTGCCTATCAACTGCAAAACCAAGAGGGACACCCCTTTGCCAGCTATCAATTAGAAATTACTTGGGGATAAGAAAAAGGTTGGCGAATGCCAACCTTATTTGATATAGAGTTCTTGATTTTTTAGGACAATTTCTCGAACTGTAGCAAACTTCTTGAGTTTTTTAAGTTCTTCAGGATGGGTTACGAGAGTGATCACATAGCCTTCTTTACCCATTCGACCTGTACGGCCAGCGCGGTGAGTGTAAGTTTCCATGTCTCTAGGAATATCAAAGTTTACGACACATTCTAGGCTATCGATATCAATTCCGCGAGCCAGAAGGTCTGTTGCAAGGAGCAAGGTTAACTGCTTGTCCTTAAACTTTTCCAAGATAACTTTTCTAAACTTGACATTGACATCACTAGCGAGGGAAACAGCCAAGACATCTCGATATTGCAGTTTTTCTTCCGCACTTCCAAGGTCTGATAGGCTATTAAAGAAGACAAGGCCACGAAAATCCTCTACATGAGCCAGTTTTCGTAGCATATCCACTCGGTGACGTTGGTCTACCTGCATGTAGAAATGCTGGATGTTATCCAATTTTTGGTCAGAGAGATCAATAGTGCGCGTGTTTGGCGCAATCTTTTCTTGGTCAAACTTGGTCGTCGCACTCATGTAGATGAGTTGATGGTCACGAGGTGCGTAGTGAGTGATTTTCTCGACAAAGTGAATCTGAGAATCATCGAGCAATTGGTCAAATTCATCCAGGATGATGGTTTCCACATTCATCATCTTGATTTTTTTCAATTTAATCAACTCAAAGATACGGCCAGGGGTTCCAATCAGTATTTCTGGTCCTTTTTTGAGTCGTTCAATCTGGCGTTTCTGACTGGAACCTGATAAGAAGAGCTGAGCAGTCAAGCCGATAGCCTCTGCCCACGTTTTACATACATCAAAAATTTGTCCAGCAAGTTCTGTATTTGGTGCTAGAATCAAGAGTTGCTGGGCTTTTTTCTTTTGTAGTCTGAGAAGACTTGGCAGGAGGTAAGCTAGGGTCTTACCAGTTCCTGTTGGGCTCACTCCTAGAAGATTTTCTCCAGCAAGAATGGGCTCAAATAGTCGAGTTTGAATGGGGGTGAATTCTTGGAAACCGAGCTGGTCGCTTAGTTCTTGCCATTCAGTGGGTAGTTTGGTTTTCATTTTTCTGCCTCAAATCTAATGCCAGCAGTCTGGCGCATGGTATATAATAGGTCATGAACAGAACCTGCATCATCCAGCCAGTTCTGGTAAAGTGTCTGGTCTGGTTGCTGAATCATCTGTGCAAACGCAGCAACTTCCTCAGTCATCGTATGAGGAGCTTGTTGGATAGGGAGCTGGACTTGCTTTCCTCGGTGGTCGGTAAAAATAGCTGAGCAGACATGCTCAATCGTGTTGAGGGTCAAGGTTCCGTCTACTGTATAAATCTCGCAAGGAAGATTGGAAGTGATGTCTTTCCCAGCTTTGATATGAACTTGAAAGTCAGGGTAGAAGAGGATACCGTCTCCATTTAGGTCAATGCTATTGTCAAGCTGTTGAGCCTGATAGGTCGCGTCCTGAGCTTTTCCAAAGAGGCGAACGGCAGCATAGAGAGGATAAATCCCCAAGTCCATAAGAGCTCCACCAGCAAAACGGTCTGAAAAGACATTTGGCGTTTGTCCAGCCAATAAGTCAGGCATCTTGGAAGAATACTTGGCATAGTTGAAATCAGCTCCTAAGATTTGCTTGTCTGTCAAAAAATTCTTAATAGTGGTAAAAGCTTCCTCGTGGTAGTTTCGTGCCGCTTCAAAGATAAAACAGTGATTTTTCTCAGCTGTTTGTTTCAAATCTAGCCATTCTTGTGGCTGAGTGACAGCTGGCTTTTCAAGAATGACGTGCTTACCAGCAGACAAGGCAGCCTTGGCTTGAGCAAAATGCAAGGAGTTTGGACTAGCGATATAGACTACGTCAAAGGAAGACTTAAAGAAGTCTTCTAATTGATTAAAGAGTTGGATATCTTGATAACAAGAAGCAAAGGTTGCGGCAGTTTCTCGTTTTCTAGAATAGACTGCGACCAGCTGGTATTCTCCGCTAGCATGGGCTGCTTCTATGAAATGATGGCTGATAGCGCCTGTTCCGATGACACCTAATTTAAGCATAAATACTCCTTTTCCGACTTCAAATCCTTCCTTCATTATAACATAGAAAAGAAAGACTATCCAATAGATGGTAAAAATTTTCAAATGGACTACGCATTTCTTGGAGAAAATGGTACAATATTGAAATGAGTAAATGAAACTGAAATGGGAGAGAAAATGAGATTATTACCAATAAGAAAAATATCACGTCAGTCTAAGAGGCTAGCGCTTTTTTTGACTTTTTGTGCAGGATATGTCGATGCCTATACCTTTATCGTTCGAGGGAACACCCTTGTGGCTGGACAAACTGGGAATGTTGTTTTTCTCTCTGTAGGACTCATTCAGCAGAATGTCTCGGACGCCAGTGCTAAAGTGATGACCTTGTTGTCCTTTATGATGGGTGTCTTTTTTCTGACATTGTATAAGGAAAAACTTCGAATTGTTAAAAAGCCGATTTTGTCCTTGATACCACTCGCGGTCTTATCCATAATCATTGGTTTTGTTCCCTTGTCAGTAGACAATATCTACCTAGTTCCACCCTTAGCGTTTTGTATGGGACTGGTGACAACAGCCTTTGGAGAAGTTTCGGGTATCGCCTATAATAATGCCTTTATGACTGGGAATATTAAACGAACCATGTTGGCTTTTGGGGATTATTTCCGAACCAAGCATACGCCTTTTCTACGGGAGGGCTTGATTTTTGTTAGCTTGCTTAGTAGTTTTGTCTTCGGAGTTGTTTTCTCAGCTTATTTGACGATTTACTATCAAGAGAAGACAATTCTAGGTGTTCCTTTTATGATGAGTATCTTTTACTTCAGCATGCTTTTTGCTTTTTGGAGGAAAAAAGGGAAAGAAAAAGCTTAATTTTAATTGATTTCACTTGTAAGAAAAAAGAAGATATGCTATACTTGAAGAGTTGACTATGCACAGTCCTGTGCAACCGCACGAACATCGTTTGCTCGTTGTATAACAAATTTAAATTTTGTTATACTTAGAGCTCTTCTTTTAAGTGGTTCGTCCCACGATGCTAGGCGAGTCTTCACAATAATACGGGGAAACCCTAAAAATCATAGGAGGTGCATAATGAGCACATACGCAATTATCAAAACTGGCGGAAAACAAGTTAAAGTTGAAGTTGGTCAAGCAGTTTACGTTGAAAAATTGAACGTTGAAGCTGGTCAAGAAGTTACTTTTAACGAAGTTGTTCTTGTTGGTGGTGAAAACACTGTTGTCGGAACTCCACTTGTTGCTGGAGCTACTGTAGTTGGAACTGTTGAAAAACAAGGAAAACAAAAGAAAGTTGTTACTTACAAGTACAAACCTAAAAAAGGTAGCCACCGTAAACAAGGTCACCGTCAACCATATACAAAAGTTGTCATCAACGCGATCAACGCTTAATTTTAAGGAGAACACATGATACAAGCAGTCTTTGAGAGAGCCGAAGATGGCGAGCTGAGGAGTGCGGAAATTACTGGACACGCCGAAAGTGGCGAATACGGCTTAGATGTCGTGTGTGCATCGGTTTCTACGCTTGCCATTAACTTTGTCAATTCCATTGAGAAATTTGCAGGCTATGAACCAATCTTAGAATTAAACGAAGATGAAGGCGGCTATCTAAAGGTTGAAATACCAGCGGATCTTCCTTCACACCAGAGAGAAATGACCCAGTTATTCTTCGAATCATTTTTCTTAGGTATGGCAAACTTATCGGAGAACTCTTCTGAGTTCGTCCAAACCAGAGTTATCACAGAAAACTAACACGGAGGAAAACATTATGTTAAAAATGACTCTTAACAACTTGCAACTTTTCGCCCACAAAAAAGGTGGAGGTTCTACATCAAACGGACGTGATTCACAAGCGAAACGTCTTGGAGCTAAAGCAGCTGACGGACAAACTGTAACAGGTGGATCAATCCTTTACCGTCAACGTGGTACACACATCTACCCAGGTGTAAACGTTGGACGTGGTGGAGACGATACTTTGTTCGCTAAAGTTGAAGGCGTAGTACGCTTTGAACGTAAAGGTCGCGATAAAAAGCAGGTTTCTGTTTACCCAATCGCAAAATAAAAAGGTTCAGTAAACCTTTTTATCCCGAGCCTTAAAATGAAAAGGCGAGGAAGCTAGAAGTAGCATTAAATAAGGCTTTCCGAGTTTTCGGAGAGCCTATTTTTTTGTTTTGATACCCACAATTTTTTGTTACTAGTGTAGATGAATTTTGTGAGCGACATTATTTTTCCTAGGTGGAAAACTTCTAAAATATGGTATAATGAACAGATAGAGAAGTTGGGGGTAAAAGATGAACATTCAACAATTACGCTATGTTGTGGCTATTGCCAATAGTGGTACTTTCCGTGAAGCTGCTGAAAAGATGTATGTTAGTCAGCCGAGTCTGTCTATTTCTGTTCGCGATTTGGAAAAAGAGCTGGGTTTTAAGATTTTCCGTCGGACGAGTTCGGGAACATTTTTGACTCGTCGTGGAATGGAATTTTATGAGAAAGCGCAAGAATTGGTCAAAGGCTTTGATGTTTTTCAAAATCAGTATGCCAATCCTGAGGAAGAAAAGGATGAATTTTCCATTGCCAGCCAGCACTATGACTTTTTGCCACCAACGATTACGGCCTTTTCAGAGCGTTATCCTGACTACAAGAACTTTCGTATTTTTGAGTCTACCACAGTTCAAATATTAGACGAAGTAGCCCAAGGACACAGTGAGATTGGGATTATCTACCTCAACAACCAAAATAAAAAGGGCATCATGCAACGGGTTGAAAAGCTTGGTTTAGAAGTTATTGAACTAATTCCTTTCCAGACTCACATTTATCTTCGTGAAGGGCATCCTTTAGCACAGAAAGAGGAATTGGTCATGGAGGACCTAGCGGATTTACCAACGGTTCGGTTTACTCAGGAAAAGGATGAGTATCTATACTATTCAGAGAACTTTGTCGACACCAGCGCGAGCTCGCAGATGTTCAATGTGACCGACCGTGCTACTTTGAATGGTATTTTGGAGCGGACAGATGCCTATGCGACTGGATCTGGATTTTTAGATAGTGACAGTGTTAATGGCATCACAGTCATTCGTCTCAAGGATAATCTAGATAATCGCATGGTCTACGTCAAACGGGAAGAGGTGGAGCTTAGCCAAGCTGGGACTCTTTTCGTTGAGGTTATGCAAGAATATTTTGATCAAAAGAGGAAATCATGAAAAAAAGAGGAATAGTAGCAGTCATTGTACTGCTTTTGATTGGGCTGGATCAGTGGGTTAAAGCCTATGTTGTCCAGCAGATTCCACTGGGTGAAGTTCGTTCGTGGATCCCCAATCTCGTTAGCTTGACCTACCTGCAAAATCGTGGGGCAGCCTTCTCCATGTTACAAGACCAGCAGTGGTTTTTTGCTGTTATTACACTGGTCGTCATGGTAGGAGCCATTTGGTATCTACATAAACACATGGAGGATTCTCTCTGGCTAGTTTTCGGACTGACTTTGATAATCGCGGGAGGTCTAGGCAACTTTATCGACAGAATGAGTCAAGGTTTTGTGGTGGATATGTTTCACCTAGACTTTATCAACTTTGCGATTTTCAATGTTGCTGACAGCTATTTGACAGTTGGTGTGATTGTTCTATTGATTGCAATGCTTAAAGAGGAAGTAAATGGAATTAAAAATTGAAACTGGTGGGCAACGTCTAGACAAGGCTCTGTCAGATCTGACAGAATTGTCACGCAGTCTCGCGAATGAACAAATCAAGGCTGGACAAGTCTTGGTGAATGGGCAAGTAAAGAAAGCAAAATACACTGTCCAAGAGGGCGATGTAGTCACTTACCATGTGCCAGAACCAGAGATTTTAGAGTATGTGGCTGAGGATCTGCCGCTCGAGATCATCTACCAAGATGAGGATGTAGCTGTTGTTAACAAAACTCAAGGGATGGTTGTTCATCCCAGTGCCGGTCATACTAGCGGAACCTTGGTCAATGCCCTCATGTACCATATCAAGGACTTGTCAGGTATCAATGGTGTTCTGCGACCGGGTATCGTTCACCGCATTGACAAGGACACATCTGGTCTGCTCATGATTGCGAAGAATGATGAGGCACACTTGGCACTTGCCCAAGAACTCAAGGATAAAAAGTCTCTACGCAAATACTGGGCTATTGTTCATGGCAATCTGCCAAATGATCGTGGTGTCATTGAAGCTCCGATTGGTCGTAGTGAAAAAGACCGTAAGAAACAGGCTGTGACTGCTAAAGGAAAGCCTGCAGTAACACGTTTTCACGTCTTGGAACGCTTTGGAGATTATAGCTTAGTGGAGTTGCAACTGGAAACAGGGCGTACTCACCAAATCCGTGTTCATATGGCTTATATTGGCCATCCAGTCGCTGGTGATGAAGTCTATGGTCCTCGTAAAACCCTGAAAGGACATGGACAGTTTCTCCATGCCAAGACTCTAGGCTTTACTCATCCGAGAACAGGTGAAACCTTGGAGTTCACAGCAGATATTCCAGAAATTTTTAAAGAAACGCTGGAAAGATTGCGTAAAACGGAGAATAGATAAAAGAGTTGAGATGCCTTATCTCAACCTTTTTCATTTCAAGTCTTTTCTATTTTAAAGTATTCATGTTATAATGGATAAATATGAAGAATCGGAGTGAGAATATGAAGTACAAACGAATCGTCTTTAAGGTAGGGACTTCCTCCTTAACAAATGAAGACGGGAGTTTATCAAGGAGTAAAGTAAAGGCAATTACCCAGCAATTGGCTATGCTGCATGAGGCTGGACATGAGTTGATTTTAGTGTCATCTGGGGCAGTTGCCGCTGGATTTGGAGCTTTGGGTTTTAAAAAACGTCCGACCAAGATTGCAGATAAACAAGCTTCGGCTGCAGTTGGTCAGGGACTTTTGTTGGAGGAATATACAACCAACCTCCTCATGCGCCAGATCGTTTCTGCACAAATCTTGCTGACACAGGATGATTTTGTAGATAAACGTCGCTATAAGAACGCCCATCAGGCCTTGTCTGTATTGCTTCATCGTGGTGCAATTCCCATCATCAATGAAAATGATAGTGTCGTCATTGACGAACTCAAGGTGGGTGATAATGACACTCTGAGTGCCCAGGTAGCGGCGATGGTCCAAGCGGACCTTTTAGTTCTCTTGACTGATGTGGACGGTCTCTATACTGGCAATCCCAACTCAGATCCAAGAGCTAAACGTCTTGAGAAAATCGAGACTATCAATCGTGAGATTATTGATATGGCTGGTGGAGCAGGTTCGTCAAACGGTACTGGGGGTATGCTGACAAAAATCAAAGCTGCAACTATTGCGACGGAGTCAGGTGTGCCAGTCTATATCTGCTCTTCCATGAAATCTGATGCCTTGATTGAGGCAGCGGAAGAGACCAAGGATGGATCCTTCTTTGTTGCGCAAGAGAAGGGCCTTCGTACTCAGAAACAATGGCTGGCCTTCTATGCTCAAAGTCAAGGAACGATTTGGGTAGATGGTGGAGCTGCAGAGGCACTTTCAAAAAACGGGAAAAGTCTCCTTTTATCGGGTGTGGTAGAAGTGGAAGGAAACTTCTCTTACCACGATATTGTAACAGTAGCAGATAAAGAAACAGGTCAATCTCTTGGAAAGGGACGTGTCCAATTTGGCGTCTCAGCACTAGAAGATATGCTCCGTTCTCAAAAAGCTAAGGGAGTCTTGATTCACCGTGATGACTGGATTTCCATAACGCCTGAAATCCAGCTACTCTTTACAGAATTTTAGAGGTGAACGATGGTAAGGACACAAGAACAATTTGAACAGGTACAGGCTGTTAAGAAATCAATCAATACTGCTAGTGAAGCAGTGAAAAACCAAGCCTTGCTAGCCATGGCTGATCAGTTATTGGCGGCTACTGAGGAGATTTTAGTGGCAAATGCCCTCGATATGGCAGCGGCCAAGGGGAAAATCTCAGATGTCATGCTAGACCGTCTTTATTTGGATGAGGGACGTATAGAAGCGATGGCAAGAGGGATTCGTGAAGTGGTTGCTTTACCAGATCCTATTGGTGAAGTCCTAGAAACAAGTCAGCTTGAAAATGGCTTGGTTATTACTAAGAAGCGTGTGGCCATGGGGGTTATCGGTATTATCTATGAAAGCCGTCCAAATGTGACGTCTGACGCGGCTGCTTTGGCTCTTAAAAGTGGCAATGCGGTCGTTCTTCGTAGTGGTAAGGACGCCTACCAAACTGCTCATGCTATTGTCACAGCCTTGAAGAAGGGTTTGGAGACGACTACCATTCATCCAAATGTGATTCAACTGGTGGAAGACACCAGCCGAGAAAGTAGCTATGCTATGATGAAGGCCAAGGGCTATCTAGACCTCCTCATTCCTCGTGGAGGGGCTGGCTTGATTAATGCAGTGGTTGAAAATGCCATTGTGCCTGTTATTGAGACAGGAACTGGAATTGTCCATGTCTATGTAGATAAGGATGCAGACGAAGACAAGGCTCTAGCCATTATCAACAATGCTAAAACCAGCCGTCCTTCTGTCTGCAATGCCATGGAGGTCTTGCTGGTTCATGAAGACAAGGCAGCAAGCTTCCTTCCTCGCTTGGAACAAGTTCTGGTTGCAGAGCGTAAGGAAGCTGGACTGGAACCAATTCAATTCCGCCTGGATGAGAAAGCAAGTCAGTTTGTTTCAGGTCGAGTAGCTGAGGCCCAAGACTTTGACACTGAGTTTTTAGATTATATCCTAGCGGTTAAGGTTGTGAGCAGTTTAGAAGAAGCAGTTGAGCATATTGAAGCTCACAGTACCCATCATTCGGATGCCATTGTGACGGAAAATGCTGCAACTGCAGCTTACTTTACAGATCAAGTGGACTCAGCAGCGGTTTATGTCAATGCCTCAACGCGTTTCACTGACGGGGGCCAGTTTGGACTTGGATGTGAGATGGGGATTTCTACTCAGAAACTGCACGCGCGTGGGCCAATGGGCTTGAAAGAGTTGACCAGCTACAAGTATGTGGTTACTGGTGACGGACAGATAAGGGAGTAAGAGATGAAGATTGGATTTATCGGTTTGGGCAATATGGGTGCTAGCTTGGCGAAAGCTGTCTTGCAGGCCAAAACGGGTGCTCAGATTCTCCTTGCCAATCGTAGTCAAGCGAAAGTAGATGCTTTCATCACAAATTTCGGTGGTCAGGCTTCCAGCAATGAAGAAATTTTTGCAGAAGCAGATGTGATTTTTCTAGGAGTTAAGCCTGCTCAGTTCTCAGACTTGCTTTCTCAATACCAGACCATCCTTGAAAAGAGAGAAAGTCTTCTTTTGATTTCCATGGCAGCTGGATTGACTTTGGAAAAACTAGCCAAATTTTTACCGAGTCACCACCGGATTATTCGCATCATGCCCAATACTCCAGTGGCTATCGGCCAAGGAGTGATTAGTTATGCCATGTCAGCAAACTGTCTTGCTGAGGACAGTGAACTCTTTTGTCAATTATTGGCCAAGGCCGGTCTTTTGGTTGAGCTGGGAGATGGCTTAATCGATGCTGCGACAGGTCTTGCAGGTTGTGGACCAGCCTTTGTCTATCTCTTTATCGAAGCCTTGGCAGATGCAGGTGTGCAGACAGGATTGCCCCGAGAAATGGCTTTGAAAATGGCAGCCCAAACAGTAGTCGGCGCTGGGCAAATGGTTCTCGAAAGCCAGCAACATCCTGGAGTTTTGAAAGATCAAGTTTGCAGCCCAGGTGGTTCGACTATCGCTGGTGTAGCAAGTCTGGAAGAACATGCCTTTAGAGGCACCGTCATGGACGCAGTTCAGCAATCCTACAAACGAACACAAGAACTAGGTAAATAAGAGGTTGGATGACTCCCGGCCTCTTTTATGGTCGATTGAATGGAGAAGACGCAAAAAGATTGTCACAAAAATCTATTTTTTTGATAGAATAGAAGATAGTAAAAAAGAAATGAGTTAGACATGTCAAAAGGATTTTTAGTCTCTTTTGAGGGACCAGAGGGAGCAGGAAAGACCAGTGTTTTAGAGGCTCTACTCCCAATTTTAGAGGAAAAAGGAGTAAAAGTGTTAACGACCCGTGAACCTGGCGGAGTCTTGATCGGGGAGAAGATTAGGGAAGTGATTTTGGATCCAAGTCATACGCAGATGGATCCTAAAACAGAGCTTCTTCTCTATATCGCTAGTCGCAGACAGCATTTGGTAGAAAAAGTTCTTCCAGCACTTGAAGCTGGCAAGTTGGTCATTATGGACCGCTTCATTGATAGTTCTGTTGCTTATCAGGGATTTGGCCGTGGCTTGGATATTGATGCCATTGATTGGCTCAATCACTTTGCGACAGATGGCCTCAAACCCGATTTGACCCTCTATTTTGACATTGAGGTGGAAGAGGGGCTGGCTCGCATTGCTGCTAATAGTGATCGCGAAGTCAATCGTTTGGACTTGGAAGGCTTGGACTTGCACAAGAAAGTCCGTCAAGGCTACCTTTCTCTTCTGGACAAAGAAGGAAATCGCATTGTCAAGATTGATGCGAGTCTTCCTTTGGAGCAAGTTGTGGAAACAACCAAGGCTGTCTTGTTTGACAGAATGGGCTTGGCTAAATGAAACAAGATCAACTAAAGGCTTGGCAGCCAGACCAGTTTGACCGTTTTGTCCATATCCTAGAACAAGACCAGCTCAATCATGCCTATCTTTTTTCAGGTTTCTTTGGAAGCTTTGAAATGGCGCAGTTTTTGGCTAAGAGCCTCTTTTGTACGGATAAAGTAGGTGTTCTACCATGTGAGAAATGCCGAAACTGTAAGCTGATTGAGCAGGAAGAATTTCCCGATGTTACTTTAATCAAGCCAGTCAATCAGGTCATCAAGACAGAACGGATTCGAGAATTAGTGGGTCAGTTTTCCCAAGCAGGGATTGAAAGTCAGCAACAAATTTTTATTATCGAGCAGGCGGAGAAAATGCATCCCAACGCGGCCAATTCTCTGCTCAAGGTCATCGAAGAACCCCAGAGTGAGGTTTATATTTTTTTCTTGACCAGCGATGAGGAAAAGATATTACCGACCATCCGAAGTCGGACACAGATTTTCCACTTTAAAAAGCAAGAAGAAAAGCTCATCTTGCTCTTAGAACAAAAGGGACTGGTTAAGAAAAAGGCGACTCTTTTAGCCCAGTTTTGTCAGTCACGAGCTGAAGCAGAAAAGTTGGCAAATCAGGCAAGTTTTTGGACCTTGGTGGATGAAAGTGAGCGCCTGCTGACTTGGCTATTAGCCAAGAAAAAAGAAAGTTATCTTCAGGTTGCTAAATTAGCCAGCTTGGCAGATGACAAGGAAAAACAAGATCAGGTCTTGCGAATCCTCGAAGTGCTCTGTGGACAGGACCTCTTGAAAGCAAGGATTCGACAGATTCTACAAGATTTGCTAGAAGCTAGAAAAATGTGGCAAGCTAATGTCAGCTTTCAAAATGCCATGGAATACCTGGTCTTGAA
Source organism: Streptococcus oralis (assembly GCF_026782085.1). Lineage (GTDB taxonomy): Bacteria > Bacillota > Bacilli > Lactobacillales > Streptococcaceae > Streptococcus > Streptococcus oralis_DA. The sequence goes on along the minus strand of NZ_JAKUVW010000004.1, from coordinate 500,720 downwards.
AGAAATATAAACTCATACTCTTCGAAAATCAAATTCAAACCACGTCAACGTCGCCTTGCCGTACTCAAGTACAGCCTGCGGCTAGTTTCCTAGTTTGCTCTTTGATTTTCATTGAGTATTAAAAATGAACGATATAGAAAGGAAAGGGCTGGTTTATGGACAAAAAAGAATTATTTGACGCGCTGGATGATTTTTCCCAACAATTACTGGTGACCTTGGCCGATGTAGAAGCCATCAAGAAAAATCTCAAGAGCCTGGTAGAGGAAAATACAGCTCTTCGCTTGGAAAATAGTAAGTTGCGCGAACGCTTAGGCGAGGTGGAAGCAGATACACCCGTTAAGGCCAAGCATGTTCGTGAAAGCGTCCGCCGAATCTATAAAGACGGGTTTCACGTATGTAATGATTTTTATGGACAACGCCGAGAGCAGGACGAGGAATGTATGTTCTGTGATGAGTTGTTATATAGGGAGTAAGCATGCAGATTCAAAAAAGTTTTAAGGGGCAAACTCCCTATGGCAAGCTTTACCTAGTAGCAACGCCGATTGGCAATCTAGATGACATGACCTTTCGTGCCATCCAGACTCTAAAAGAGGTGGACTGGATTGCGGCTGAGGACACGCGCAATACCGGTCTTTTGCTCAAGCATTTTGACATTTCGACCAAGCAGATTAGTTTTCATGAGCATAATGCCAAGGAAAAGATTCCTGATTTGATTGGTTTTCTGAAAGCAGGGCAAAGTATTGCTCAGGTATCCGATGCGGGTCTGCCTAGTATCTCGGACCCTGGTCATGATTTGGTCAAGGCAGCTATTGAGGAAGAAATCGCAGTTGTTACCGTTCCGGGTGCCTCTGCAGGGATTTCTGCCTTGATTGCCAGTGGCCTAGCGCCGCAACCACATATTTTTTACGGCTTTTTACCAAGAAAATCAGGCCAGCAAAAGCAATTTCTCGACTCAAAAAAAGACTATCCTGAAACACAAATTTTCTATGAATCACCTCATCGTGTGGCAGATACATTGGAAAATATGCTAGAAGTCTACGGTGACCGCTCGGTAGTCTTGGTCAGGGAATTGACTAAAATCTATGAAGAATACCAACGAGGAAAGATTTCAGAGCTGCTAGAAAGCATCGCTGAAACGCCACTCAAGGGCGAATGCCTTCTCATCATTGAGGGTGCCAGTCAGGATGTGGAGGAAAAGGACGAGGAGGACTTGTTTTCAGAAATCCAATCTCGTATCCAGCAAGGCATGAAGAAAAATCAAGCCATTAAGGAAGTCGCAAAGATATATCAGTGGAATAAAAGCCAGCTTTACGCTGCCTACCACGACTGGGAAGAAAATCAAGAAAGTGATTAAACAGGGAAGTTTGCCTTCTTCCCTTTTTTTGTTATACTAGTAAAAGAAAATTTAGAAAGATTTGTGGGTGTCAAATAGTCTAGTAGCTTGTTTTTATTTGGACTTGGTTTCCACCCAAAGAGGTATTAGTGTCGTGTCTCAATCTTATATCAATGTTATCGGAGCAGGTTTGGCAGGTTCTGAAGCAGCCTACCAAATCGCAGAACGTGGTATTCCAGTTAAACTCTATGAAATGCGTGGTGTCAAGTCAACACCTCAGCACAAAACAGATAATTTTGCTGAATTGGTTTGTTCCAATTCCTTACGTGGGGATGCTTTGACCAATGCAGTTGGGCTTCTCAAGGAAGAAATGCGTCGCTTGGGTTCTGTTATCTTGGAATCAGCAGAAGCTACACGTGTTCCTGCAGGCGGAGCCCTTGCGGTGGACCGTGATGGTTTCTCTCAAATGGTGACTGAAAAAGTGGCCAATCATCCCTTGATTGAAGTGGTTCGTGATGAAATTACAGAATTGCCGACGGATGTTATTACGGTTGTCGCTACTGGTCCTTTGACTAGTGATGCCTTAGCTGAAAAGATTCATGCCCTTAATGATGGGGATGGATTCTATTTCTACGATGCGGCGGCGCCGATTATCGACGTCAACACCATCGATATGAGCAAGGTCTATCTCAAGTCTCGTTATGATAAGGGAGAAGCAGCCTACCTCAACGCTCCAATGACCAAACAAGAGTTTATGGATTTCCATGAAGCCTTGGTCAATGCGGAAGAAGCACCGCTCAATTCGTTTGAAAAAGAAAAGTACTTTGAAGGTTGTATGCCTATCGAAGTCATGGCTAAGCGTGGCATTAAAACCATGCTTTATGGTCCGATGAAGCCAGTCGGTTTGGAGTATCCAGAAGACTACACAGGACCTCGTGATGGCGAATTTAAAACCCCTTATGCAGTTGTTCAACTTCGTCAGGACAATGCGGCTGGTAGCCTCTACAATATCGTCGGTTTCCAGACCCACCTCAAATGGGGAGAACAAAAGCGTGTCTTCCAAATGATTCCAGGTCTTGAAAATGCGGAGTTTGTTCGTTATGGGGTCATGCACCGCAATTCTTACATGGATTCACCAAATCTTCTCGAGCAAACCTATCGTTCTAAGAAACAGCCCAACCTCTTTTTTGCTGGTCAAATGACGGGTGTGGAAGGCTATGTTGAGTCAGCAGCTTCAGGATTAGTTGCAGGTATTAACGCGGCTCGACTCTTCAAGGGTGAAAGTGAAGCTATCTTCCCAGAGACCACAGCGATCGGAAGTCTAGCTCATTACATCACTCACGCTGATAGCAAACATTTCCAACCAATGAATGTCAATTTTGGGATTATCAAGGAATTGGAAGGCGAGCGTATCCGTGATAAAAAAGCTCGTTATGAAAAAATTGCAGAGCGTGCTCTTACCGACTTAGAGGAATTTTTAACGGTTTAATTTTTTTGAAAGAATTGCTCATGATACTATAAAAATCTTAGAAATTGTGATAAAATAGGTAGGATAAAAAAAGGAGAGTAAAAATGGCGAATCCCAAGTATAAACGTATTTTAATCAAGTTATCAGGTGAAGCCCTTGCCGGTGAACGTGGCGTAGGGATTGATATCCAAACAGTTCAAACAATCGCAAAAGAGATTCAAGAAGTTCATAGTTTAGGTATCGAAATTGCCCTTGTTATTGGTGGAGGAAATCTCTGGCGTGGGGAACCTGCTGCAGAAGCAGGAATGGACCGCGTTCAGGCCGATTACACTGGAATGCTTGGGACCGTGATGAATGCTCTTGTGATGGCAGATTCATTGCAACAAGTTGGTGTCGATACGCGTGTACAAACAGCCATTGCTATGCAACAAGTGGCAGAGCCTTATGTACGTGGACGTGCTCTTCGCCATCTTGAAAAAGGCCGCATCGTTATCTTTGGTGCTGGTATTGGTTCACCTTACTTCTCAACAGATACAACAGCAGCCCTTCGTGCAGCTGAAATCGAAGCAGATGCCATTCTAATGGCTAAAAACGGTGTTGATGGTGTTTACAATGCCGATCCTAAGAAAGATAAGACAGCCGTTAAGTTTGAAGAATTGACCCACCGTGACGTTATCAATAAAGGTCTTCGTATCATGGACTCAACTGCTTCAACCCTCTCTATGGACAACGACATTGACTTGGTTGTCTTCAATATGAACCAACCAGGCAACATCAAACGTGTCGTATTTGGTGAAAATATCGGAACAACAGTTTCAAACAATATCGAAGAAAAGGAATAAGAAAATTATGGCTAATGCAATTGTAGAAAAAGCTAAAGAGAGAATGACCCAGTCTCACCAATCACTTGCTCGTGAATTTGGTGGTATCCGTGCCGGTCGTGCCAACGCAAGCTTGCTAGACCGTATCCACGTAGAATACTACGGAGTCGAAACTCCTCTTAACCAAATCGCTTCTATTACTATTCCAGAAGCGCGTGTTTTGTTGGTAACACCATTTGACAAGTCTTCATTGAAAGACATCGAACGTGCCTTGAACGCTTCTGACCTTGGTATTACACCAGCTAATGACGGTTCTGTGATTCGCTTGGTTATCCCAGCTCTTACAGAAGAAACTCGTCGTGACCTTGCCAAAGAAGTGAAGAAGGTCGGTGAGAATGCTAAAGTGGCTGTCCGTAACATCCGCCGCGACGCTATGGACGAAGCTAAAAAGCAAGAAAAAGCAAAAGAAATCACTGAAGACGAATTGAAGACTCTTGAAAAAGATATTCAAAAAGTAACAGACGATGCTGTGAAACACATCGATGACATGACTGCCAATAAAGAAAAAGAAATCTTGGAAGTCTAAAAATAAACAGAAAAACTCAGTTGGCATTGCTGGCTGAGTTTTATTCGAAAGAAGGAAATATGAATACAAATCTTGCAAGTTTTATCGTTGGACTTATCATCGATGAAAATGACCGTTTTTACTTTGTGCAAAAGGATGGTCAAACCTATGCTCTTGCTAAGGAAGAAGGTCAACATTCGGTAGGTGATACGGTCAAAGGTTTTGCCTATACGGATATGAAGCAGAAACTCCGCTTGACCACTCAAGAAGTTACTGCCACTCAAGACCAATTTGGCTGGGGAACCGTAACAGAAGTTCGTAAGGATTTGGGTGTTTTTGTTGATACCGGTCTACCTGATAAGGAAATCGTTGTGTCACTCGATATCCTCCCTGAGCTCAAGGAACTCTGGCCTAAGAAGGGGGATAAACTCTACATCCGTCTTGAAGTGGACAAGAAAGACCGAATCTGGGGACTCTTGGCTTATCAAGAAGACTTCCAACGTCTGGCTCGTCCTGCCTACAACAACATGCAGAACCAAAACTGGCCAGCCATTGTTTACCGTCTCAAGCTGTCAGGGACCTTTGTCTATCTGCCAGAGAATAACATGCTTGGTTTCATTCACCCAAGTGAGCGCTACGCAGAGCCACGTTTGGGACAAGTTTTAGATGCGCGTGTCATCGGTTTCCGTGAAGTGGACCGTACCTTGAACCTCTCCCTCAAACCACGTTCCTTTGAAATGTTGGAAAATGATGCTCAGATGATTTTGACCTACTTGGAAAGCAATGGCGGTTTCATGACTTTAAATGATAAGTCATCTCCTGAGGACATCAAGGCAACCTTTGGCATTTCTAAAGGTCAGTTCAAGAAAGCACTCGGTGGCTTGATGAAGGCTGGCAAAATCAAGCAAGACCAGTTTGGTACAGAGTTGATTTAGACCTTACTAGATATGATAAAGAAACTTGAAGAAATGAGTTTAGAGGAACTCTGGCAACTTTTTCCTATTTTTCTAGTAGAGCACAGGTCAGAGTGGAAAGACTGGTATGAATCGGAAAAAACAAGTCTGAAAAAAATATTGGGTGCAAATGTTATTCAAAGAATAGAACATATCGGTAGCACTGCTATTCCTAATATTTGGGCCAAAAATATCGTTGATATTCTGCTAGAAGTAAGTAGAATAGAGGATTTAGCAAGAGTTAGGGATTTATTGGTGAAGAATGGTTGGCTAGTGATGTCGGAGAGTCCTACCAGGATTTCGCTAAATAAAGGATACACAGAGCAGGGCTTTGCCGAGAAAGTTTTTCATTTACATTTGCGAATGATGGGAGATCATGACGAGATTTATTTTAAAGATTATCTCTGCCAGCATCCAGATATTGCCCAAGCGTATCAGGAATTAAAACTCAGTTTGTGGAAACAATTTGAACACAATCGAGACGCCTATACAGATGCGAAAACAGATTTTATAAACTACTACGTTTCAGAGGCTAAGTCCAGTAATTTTCAAGAATCAGAAAAGTGTCATCAAAAAAATCTTGATAGGAGAAAGAATTGAGAAAATCATTTTACACTTGGCTCATGACTGAGCGCAATCCTAAAAGTAACAGTCCTAAAGCCATCTTGGCAGACCTCGCTTTTGAAGAGTCAGCTTTTCCAAAACACACGGATGATTTTGATGAGGTAAGTCGCTTTTTGGAGGAGCATGCCAGTTTCTCTTTTAACCTAGGAGACTTTGACGCCATCTGGCAAGAATACTTAGAACACTAGAGACAATGAGATGAGGCTAGTATTTTATTGTTCTCTTTGCTATAATATAAAGAAATAAACGGATTAGAGAGGTTCTTTATTTGAAGGAACATTCAATAGACATTCAACTGAGTCATCCAGATGACTTGTTTCATCTTTTTGGTTCCAATGAGCGCCATCTTCGTTTGATGGAAGAAGAGCTCGATGTGGTGATTCATGCCCGTACGGAAATTGTCCAGGTTATCGGAGAAGAGTCTGCCTGTGAGGAAGCCCGTCAGGTTATCCAGGCTTTGATGGTCTTGGTGAATCGAGGAATGACCGTTGGCACGCCAGATGTGGTGACTGCGATTAGCATGGTCAAAAACGATGAAATCGACAAGTTTGTCGCCCTTTACGAAGAAGAAATCATCAAGGATAATACTGGGAAACCGATCCGTGTCAAAACACTGGGTCAAAAACTTTATGTGGACAGTGTCAAACAGCATGATGTGACTTTTGGAATCGGACCTGCAGGGACTGGGAAGACCTTTCTTGCAGTGACCTTGGCAGTGACAGCCCTTAAACGTGGGCAAGTCAAGCGGATTATCCTGACTCGTCCAGCCGTTGAAGCAGGAGAGAGTCTTGGATTTCTACCAGGTGATCTCAAGGAGAAGGTGGATCCTTACCTTCGACCTGTTTATGATGCCTTGTATCAGATTCTCGGCAAAGATCAGACGACCCGTCTCATGGAGCGTGAGATTATCGAAATCGCGCCCCTTGCCTATATGCGTGGCCGGACCTTGGATGATGCCTTTGTCATTTTAGATGAGGCACAAAATACGACCATCATGCAGATGAAGATGTTCCTGACTCGTTTAGGCTTTAATTCGAAGATGATTGTCAATGGAGATATCAGTCAGATTGACCTACCTCGCAATGTCAAGTCCGGTTTGATTGATGCCCAAGAAAAGCTTAAGAACATTCACCAAATTGACTTTGTTCATTTTTCAGCCAAGGATGTGGTTCGCCATCCAGTTGTCGCTCAGATTATCCGAGCTTATGAACCGGCTCCAGTTAAGGTTGAAGAAAAGAACCAAGAAACAGAATAGCAAAAGAGCAGTTCAATTTGAACTGCTCTTTTTTAATGAGTGTATAGCTTTAAACAAGTTCGTTGATAGAAGTATGATCTTTATCGAGTCCTTGAGCAACTGGGAGGCTGGTTAAGTAACCTTTATAAGTGGTCACACCTTGACGCAAGCCTTCATCTTCAGCAATTGCTTGTGCGAATCCTTTGCCAGCCAGAGCTTCGATATAAGGAAGAGTGACATTGGTTAGGGCGATAGTAGAGGTACGAGCAACTGCACCAGGGATATTGGCAACGGCATAGTGGAGAACACCGTATTTTTCATAGACAGGTTCATCGTGCGTTGTCACACGGTCAGCTGTCTCGATAACGCCACCTTGGTCAACGGCAACATCAACGATGACAGAGCCTGGACGCATTTGTTTGACCATCTCATCTGTCACCAATTTCGGTGCTTTGGCACCAGGGATGAGAACTGCACCAATCACCACATCAGCATCTCTCACACTTGCTTCGATGTTGAATGAATTAGACATAAGAGTTTGAATTTGGTTTCCAAAGACTTCTTCTAGAACCGAGAGACGCTTAGCGCTGATATCTAAAATAGTCACTTGAGCACCAAGACCAAGGGCAATGCGGGCAGCATGTGTACCGACGACACCACCACCGATGATAGTTACTTTTCCTTTTGGAACGCCTGGTACACCACCTAGTAGGACACCAGAACCACCAGCTTGCTTAGTAAGGAAGTGGGCTCCGATTTGAACAGCCATACGACCAGCAACCTCACTCATAGGAACGAGGAGTGGTAGTTGTCCTTGATTATCACGAACAGTTTCATAGGCAACTCCTGTTGTTTTTGCTGCTAGCATAGCATCTGCTAATTCTGGAGCAGCGGCCATGTGCAAGTAGGTGAAGAGAAGAAGATCGTCGCGCAAATAACCATATTCAGAAGCTAGTGGTTCTTTTACTTTCACGACCAACTCGGCAGCCCAGGCTTCAGCAGCAGTAGCGACAATCACAGCTCCTTGCTTTTGATAGTCTGCATCAGTAAATCCTGAACCGAGACCAGCATTTGTTTCAATGAGGACACGATGTCCACGACTGACTAAACTGTGGACGCCAGCAGGAGTGAGGGCAACACGGTTTTCATTATTTTTAATTTCTTTTGGAATTCCGATTAACATAGAGATAACCTACCTTTCAATTGACGGTCTTGTTTTAGTTGTCACATTTAAGTTCATAGATCAAAAATGTGATGGTTTTATTGTATATGAAACCGCTTCAAAAATCAAGAAAAACTTGTCATCCAAATTTATTTATGCTAGACTAGTGAGAATCAAGCTCTAATGGAGAAAAAGTATGGAATCAATATTTGTGAAATTTGCCCAGTATCCATCTATAGAAACGGAGCGTTTATTGCTCCGACCTGTAACCTTGGACGATGCAGAAGCTATGTTTGAGTATGCTTCAGACAGAGAAAATACACGCTATACTTTTCCAACAAATCAAAGCTTAGAAGAAACTAAGAATAACATTGCTCAGTTTTACTTGGCTAATCCCTTGGGCCGTTGGGGAATCGAACTAAAAAGCACTGGTCAGTTTATCGGAACTATTGACTTGCACAAGATTGATCCCATTCTCAAAAAAGCAGCTATTGGATACATTATCAATAAAAAGTATTGGAATCAAGGATTGACGACAGAAGCCAATCGTGCCGTGATTGAACTGGCTTTTGAGAAGATTGGAATGAACAAGTTGACCGCTCTTCATGACAAAGACAATCCCGCATCTGGCAAGGTCATGGAGAAATCAGGTATGCGTTTTTCCCACGAAGAACCCTATGCCAGAATGGATAATAAAGAACCAGGTCGAATTATCACAAGAGTTCATTATGTCTTGACCAAGGAAGACTATTTTGCAAATAAATAAGCAGGTGAAAAGATTTTTCAGCTGTTTTTTCTTTCTCTTGCGAATAACTTAAGAGAGGAGAAAATATGGAAGCAATTATCGAGAAAATTAAAGAGTATAAAATCATTGTCATCTGTGCTGGTTTAGGTTTGGCCTTGGGCGGATTTTTCCTACTAAAGCCAACTTCACAAACATCTGTGAAAGAAACAAACTTGCAGGCTGAAGTTGCAGCTGTTTCAAAGGATTCATCATCTGAAAAGGAAATCAAGAAGGAAGAAAAGGAAGAATCTCCTGAACAAGATCTAATCACAGTAGATGTTAAGGGGGCTGTTAAATCGCCAGGGATTTATGATTTGCCAGTAGGGAGTCGGGTTCATGATGCCGTTCAGAAGGCAGGTGGATTGACAGAGGAAGCAGATAGTAAATCGCTCAATCTCGCTCAGAAAGTCAGTGACGAGGCTCTTGTCTATGTTCCAACTAAGGGAGAAGAAGCAGCTAGCCAGCAGACTGGTTCTGGAACGACTCCTTCGACAAGTAAAGATAAGAAGGTCAACCTCAATAAAGCTAGTCTGGAAGAACTCAAGCAGGTCAAAGGCTTGGGAGGAAAACGAGCGCAGGATATTATCGACCATCGTGAGGCAAATGGCAAATTCAAGTCGGTAGATGAATTAAAGAAAGTCTCTGGTATAGGCGCTAAGACCATAGAAAAGCTAAAAGATTATGTCACAGTGGATTAAGAATTTCCCTATTCCTCTAATCTATCTGAGCTTTCTGTTGCTCTGGCTTTACTATGCCATTTTTGGAGTGTCCTATCTCGCTCTGCTAGGTTTTGTTTTTTTGCTGATCTGCCTCTTTTTCCAATTTCCTTGGAAATCGGCTGGTAAAGTTCTAGCGATTTGTGGAGTTTTTGGAATTTGGTTTTTGTTTCAAAATTGGCAACAGACACAAGCTAGTCAGAACCTAGTGGATTCTGTTGAGAGGGTACGGATTTTACCAGATACCATCAAAGTCAATGGAGACAGTCTGTCCTTTCGGGGCAAGGCTGACGGCAGCACTTTCCAAGTTTACTATAAACTCCAGTCCGAGGAGGAGAAAGAGTACTTTCAAGCCTTAACAGACCTTCACGAGATAGAGCTAGAAGGGAAAGTCTCTGAACCTGAAGGACAGAGAAATTTTGGTGGATTTGACTACCAAGCCTATCTAAAGACTCAAGGGATTTACCAGACACTGACTATCAAGAACATCCAGTCGCTTAAAAAGGTTAGCAGTTGGGATATAGGTGAAAATTTGTCGGCTTTACGTCGAAAGGCTGTAGTTTGGATCAAGGCGCACTTTCCAGACCCTATGCGCAACTATATGACAGGGCTTCTTTTAGGACATTTGGACACGGATTTTGAGGAGATGAATGAGCTTTATTCCAGTCTTGGAATTATCCATCTATTTGCCTTGTCAGGTATGCAAGTGGGCTTCTTTATGGATGCCTTTAAGAAACTCCTCTTGCGATTGGGCTTGACCCAAGAAAAGTTGAAGTGGCTAACTTATCCCTTTTCTCTTATCTATGCAGGTCTGACAGGATTTTCAGCATCTGTCATTCGCAGTCTCTTGCAAAAGTTACTGGCCCAACATGGTGTTAAGGGTTTGGATAATTTTGCCTTGACGGTCCTTGTCCTCTTTATCATCATGCCCAACTTTTTCTTGACAGCTGGAGGGGTCTTGTCCTGCGCTTATGCTTTTATCTTGACTATGACAAGCAAAGAAGGGGAGGGGCTCAAGGCTGTTGCCAGAGAAAGTCTGGTCATTTCTTTGGGAATATTGCCCATTCTATCCTTTTATTTTGCAGAATTTCAGCCTTGGTCTATCCTTTTGACCTTTGTTTTTTCCTTTCTGTTTGATGTGGTCTTCTTGCCACTTTTGTCCATCTTATTCATTCTGTCTTTTGTTTACCCAGTCACTCAGTTTAACTTTGTCTTTGAGTGGTTGGAGTGTATCATTCGCTTGGTATCGCAGCTGGCAAGTAGGCCCTTGGTCTTTGGCCAACCCACCGCATGGCTTTTAATCTTATTGTTAATTTCCTTGGCAATATTGTATGATTTGAGGAAAAATGGCAAAAGAGCAGCTGTATTCAGCTTACTTATCGTGGGGCTCTTTTTCTTAACCAAGCATCCTCTGGAAAATGAAATCACCATGCTGGATGTTGGGCAGGGAGAAAGCATTTTTCTACGGGATATGACTGGTAAAACTATCTTGATAGATGTAGGAGGTAAGGCAGAATCCGACAAAAAAATCCAAGCTTGGCAGCAAAAGTCTACGACCAGCAATGCTCAGCGCACCTTGATTCCCTATCTAAAAAGTCGAGGAGTAGATAAGATTGACCAGCTGATTTTGACCAATACAGACAAGGAACATGTTGGTGATTTACTGGAGGTGACCAAGGCTTTCCATGTTGGGGAGATTTTAGTATCAAAAGGAAGTCTGACACAGAAGGAATTTGTAGCGGAACTAGAAGCAAGTCAAACCAAGGTGCGCAGTGTAACTGCAGGGGAGAACTTGCCGATTTTTGGCAGTTACTTAGAAGTTCTATCTCCAAGGCAGATTCGGGATGGGAATCGTGATGATTCTCTGGTTCTTTATGGAAAACTCTTAGATAAGCACTTTCTCTTCACAGGAAATTTGAAAGAGAAGGGAGAGAAGGATCTTCTAAAGCAATACCCTGACTTAGAGGTGGATGTCCTGAAAGCAGGTCAACATAGTGCTAAAACCTCATCAAATCCAGCTTTCCTAGAAAAAATCAAACCAGAAATTACTCTCATTTCAGTCGGAAAGAGCAATCGTGCGAAACTCCCCCATCAGGAAACCTTGACACGACTGGAAAGTATCAAGAGTAAGATCTACCGAACTGACCAGCAAGGGGCTATCCGCTTTACAGGGTGGAATAGTTGGAGAATTGAAACGGTTCGATAAAATAGACAAACTTTTCGAAAAATTGACTTTTTATCTTGACAAGGAATAGAAAACTTGGTATCATATAAAAGTTGAGAAAAGCAGAAGTGAGAGCTTCTCGCCTTGTGACATCAAGTTGCCTGGCCCTACGGATGAAAAGTTTCTAAGAAACGCTATCATAACGTGCGGGCTTGTATCATTACGAGTCCGCTATTGTTTTTCTCTAATAATAAAAAAGAGGTGAAAACCATAGCAAAGCAAGACTTATTCATCAATGATGAAATTCGTGTACGTGAAGTTCGCTTGATCGGTCTTGAGGGAGAACAGTTAGGCATCAAGCCACTCAGCGAAGCGCAAGCATTGGCTGATAGTGCAAATGTTGACTTAGTATTGATCCAACCTCAAGCAAAACCGCCTGTTGCTAAAATTATGGACTACGGTAAGTTCAAATTTGAGTATCAGAAAAAGCAAAAAGAACAACGTAAAAAACAAAGTGTTGTTACTGTGAAAGAAGTTCGTCTGAGTCCAACTATTGACAAGGGTGACTTTGACACAAAACTTCGCAATGCACGCAAGTTCCTTGAAAAAGGAAATAAAGTTAAGGTATCCATTCGCTTTAAAGGGCGTATGATCACCCATAAAGAGATTGGTGCAAAAGTTTTAGCCGAGTTTGCTGAAGCAACACAAGATATTGCGATCATCGAACAACGAGCTAAGATGGATGGACGCCAAATGTTCATGCAGTTGGCGCCAGCAACTGACAAAAAATAATTGTCAGAAAGTTAAATAAAGGAGAAAAAATCATGCCAAAACAAAAAACACACCGCGCATCAGCTAAACGTTTCAAACGTACAGGTTCTGGTGGACTTAAACGTTTCCGTGCTTACACTTCTCACCGTTTCCACGGAAAAACTAAGAAACAACGTCGTCATCTTCGTAAAGCATCTATGGTGCATTCAGGAGATTTCAAACGTATCAAAGCAATGCTTACTCGCTTGAAATAATAGCCTAACAGTAAGTAAACAATTCTAGGAAATATTTGGAGGAAATAAAACATGGCACGTGTTAAAGGTGGCGTTGTATCACGCAAACGTCGTAAACGTATTCTTAAATTAGCAAAAGGTTACTATGGAGCTAAACACATCTTGTTCCGTACTGCAAAAGAACAAGTAATGAACTCTTACTACTATGCATACCGTGACCGTCGTCAGAAAAAACGTGACTTCCGTAAATTGTGGATCACTCGTATCAATGCGGCAGCTCGTTTGAACGGACTTTCATACTCACAATTGATGCATGGTTTGAAATTGGCTGAAATCGAAGTTAACCGTAAAATGCTTGCTGACTTGGCTGTTAACGACGCAGCAGCTTTCACAGCTCTTGCAGATGCAGCTAAAGCAAAACTTGGTAAATAATGACAACTGTTTCATTCTTACTCTCGTGGTTTTTACCGCAAGAGTAGGGTGAAACTTTTTTATTTACCATAAATGATTTTCTATTCTAAAGAGTAAATCACAGATTTTTTCAAAGAAAATAGGATATTTCTTGTATAATAGGAATATCTAAAAAAGATTTGGAGTTAGAAGAAGATGATAGTAGGTATTGATTTAGGAACGACTAATTCTTTAGTAGGGGTTTATCAAGATGGTCAGGTCAAGTTGATTCCCAATGCTTTTGGTGAGTATTTGACGCCTTCTGTTGTGGCTTTAGATGACAATGATGAGATTATAGTTGGAAAAATTGCCAAGGAACGCTTGGTAACCCACCCAGATAAGACGGTTTCTCAGTTCAAGCGTTTTATGGGGACTAAGCATGAGTTGACGTTAGGAAATCGAGCATATAAGGCTGAAGAATTAAGCTCTTTTATCATTCGAAAGTTGGTAGACGATGCAGAGACCTATCTTGGAGAAAAGGTTGAGGAAGTGATTGTTAGTGTTCCAGCCTATTTCAATGATGCTCAACGCTATGCGACCAAACTAGCAGGGAAATTTGCAGGCGTTCAGATTGATCGGATTATCAATGAACCTTCCGCAGCGGCTCTAGCTAAAAGATCTATGGTAAACCAGGAAGATCAATCTTTTATTGTAGTCGATTTTGGTGGTGGAACTCTAGACATTTCAGTTGTGGAGCTTTTTGATAATATCGTTGAAATCGTGTCAATCGCAGGGGACAATCGCTTGGGGGGAGAAGACTTTACTGCGGCTATTGCTGAGGAATTTTTAGTCTCCAATCAATTAACCAAGGATACTATTTCCCGTGAATTTTATAGCAAAATTTTGGTACAGGCTGAAAAGACAAAGCTGGAACTCAATGATAAAGAAGAAGTGAAGATGACAGTGATGGACCAAGAGCAGGAATACTTTTTAGACTTGAGCTACCAGCGCTTTTATGAGATTTGTCAACCGCTGCTGGCTCGTGTTAAGGCTGTTTTGGACCGTGCCTTGATGGATGCACGCTATAGCTATGTATCATCTGATAACTTTGTTCTTGTTGGTGGGACTTCGAAACTCCGCTTGGTTCAGGACTTTTTATCCTACTGTATCAATCAAATGGTTCAGGTATCTGATGATCCCGATCGGATGATTGCGAGAGGTTGTGCCCTTTTAGCAGGAATAAAAGAACGTCAGGGTGAGATACGAGATTTGCTGCTGTCTGATATTTGTCCTTTTACACTAGGCATAGAAATAGTTGGCGACCGCTTTTCGCCGATTATTGAGCGAAATTCAACCCTACCTGCTTCACGAATCGAGCAGTACTATACGGCTGAATTGGGACAGAGCCAAGTCAAGATAAAGGTCTATCAAGGTGAGATGATGAAGGCATCACAAAATCTGTTTCTAGGAGAATTAGAAGTTCCCGTCCCTGTGAATACTAGAGTAAATGAAAGTTTCACAGTTCGATTTACCTATGATTTAAATGGGATTTTGGATGTCGAAGTGAAAATTGATTCAACACAGGAAGTCTTTAGTCATGTTATTCTCCAAGATAGTGTTACTCTGACAGAAAAGGAAATCAAGGCTAAGCAAGCAGAGTTGACTCGCTATAAGATCAATGCTCAAGAAACAGAGGTTTATCGTTTCTTGATTGAAAAAGCGAATCGTGTGTACAGTATGCTCTTGGGGAGAAGAAGAGATGAGCTAATGGCTGAAACTAGACGATTTGAAGAAGAGGTCAGTCAAGCATCTGTTTATCATTTGCCAAAACTCTATCAATCATTTTCAAACTATTTAGACTTCCTAGAGCGAGGACTGTAAAAGAGGAGACCTTATGAATATATGGGAAACTTTAGGGATAGAGCCAACGACTGACGTCAAGCTTATTAGAAGGCGTTATGCTGAACTGGTTCGGCTCTATCACCCAGAAGACCAACCAGAAATTTACCAAGAAATTGTTGAAGCGTACCAAAAAGCCTTGACTTATGCGAGGTCTAGAAACACAAGACCAGAAAATAGTCTAAGAAAAGCGAGTGACTCTCAAGAAGCTGCTGAACTTGAAGAAGAGGCGAATGAAAAGCCTAACTCTAGTCTCAATTTTGAAAACTTGACTGAAGAAACGAAGACTGAGAACGAAGAGTCTGAAAGATCTAGTCTTGATTTCAGTGATTATCAGCAATCAACTGATAAAACCAGCGATTCCTTTAACTTTGAAACCTATAAAGCAGAAGAGGATAAGCAAAAGTCCACCCTTGACTTTAGTGACTATGATGAGGAAGTTCAGCTAAATGGAGATTCTGAAGAAAGAGCTAAGAATACCCTCAACTTTGAAACGTTTGGTGACGAAGAGAACCGTGGTCAAGAAGGAACAACAAGGTCTACTCTTGACTTTAGCGGTTATAATGAAGAAACCTATCTGATCCGAAATGCGATTGAAAGTATTGTTGGAAACGACGGCTATAACCAAGAGGAACAAGAGCATCTATGGCGTCAGTTCTTTCATCAGTATCAGTATGATATGGACATTGTTCAATCCGTTTTAGAGGAAATGGATGTTTATATTTTTAATAAACCGGAGCAATTTTCTATCCTCATTCCCTTGCTGGAAGACTATATACCTGACTTCCGATACTGGGGCTATTACTATAAACTGAAGCATTGGAAGGTTAAAAGAGCTACCGCCTACAAAAATGGAGAGTCTCTTGAAGATGCAAAAAAAGAAATTTCGAATTTGTATGCTTCTTATCGTTTATGTCAGGCAATCCTTGAAGATTCCCAAAGAGCTAATCAGATTGGAGCTTGGATAAAATTTTTCAGTCAATCATTTTCTCCTAGTACTGTCCTTTTTCTCTTGAATAACAGTAAACAAATGATTACTTGCATTCCAGTTTTGGCTTATATCTTGGAGAAGATTAAACCAGAGGTTGGAGAAGAGGAACAAAAAGCCTATGATGAACTTCTAGCTTACTTTGAGGAATTACAAGCAGATTCAGAAGAACCATTCGATATCCATTCTTATAATTTGCTAAATTCATCGGAGGTTGAGGAAAAACTATATCTTTTACTCTATAGTCCATATCAAGACGAGTACAAACTGTTACGTGATTGGCAATATCTTTTTGAAACAGTTAAGGATCATACTCTCCTACTTGATTTGTTAGAAAAGGTGGACGTCTATCCTTTAACCAATGCGAAAGTGTTAGCCCTCGTTCTCCAATTTGTGGAGCGTTATAGTGATGAGGAATCAAATCCTTACCTGAAGAAACTCCATTTCTGGAAGAGTATCCATTCCTATCCTTCAGTGGTAGAGGAGTATGAACTAGACAAAAAGGAAAATTTTGATTACTGGTACAATGAAGGTTATCTCTATATGGATAAGCTCACCAAGAGCGATGAAGATATCAATGATTGGGAGAAGTGGAGAAGCTACTTTAAAGGAAGACCACGCATTCTAACGATTTTACTCCAACAGATCTATAAGGAGTACCATCGGTTTACAGACGGCGAGCTCCTGAGATATGTTTTAGCTCCTTTTCCTACTTCTAAAATGGCTCCCCAAATGATGACGGAGGAGACAGACCAGAAACTAGAAGAGATGACGACTTATGCCTATGAACTTAGTCATCCGAAGGCCAAGCTCTCTTATTTGGATTGGAAAAAAAGACAGGTATTTAATAATAAGTTTCTTCAGCTTTTCTCTGGTCTCTTTACGATTGTAAGTTTGATACTCAGTATTATAGAGCGACCAGGTTATAATTCATGGGTTCATGCTGGCATGTTTTCACTCTTTTACGTCTATATGCTAAAATTAAGGAAAACACCGATTGAGGAGGGAGTGACTGCTAGAGGAGAAAAACGGAAATTCTACTACAGCCCCCATCCATGGTTCCTACTAATCTTGCTATTGACCCTCGTCATTCCATCCTTACCGTTTGGCCTCATCGGTGCCCTTATGTTCATTACATTTTTCAGCTTCATCGATGGTTTCCAAGTGAGTCAGGGGCTGAAATGGGATTATTCTTTGGAGAAGCTGATTCCTATCGGTATCTTTCTTTCTGCTGGCTTTCTTTCTGCTTTGGTAAATCGAAGCCAGACTATTTCAGGAGTTGCCATAGCTTACTTCCATATTTTTGCAATCCTTGTGATTTGCTTGTCTTTTACAAGATTTAGTCCTGGATTTCCACCATCTCTGAAGAAAATTTTCATACCAGCAGTCTTGGGGATCCTACTATTTCAAACGTTGCCCTACATTCACAGCCGTTTAGACATCTTTGATCCAACTATTCTACGAAATGAAACGCTGGCTATAACCGTTATCCTCTTGTTAAATGGAATCGCTTTGTCTTATTTTACAAAGGAACAAGGCTTCATGATTGGTGTGAAGAAGGTCTTTATGATTTATGGCTTACAGATTTTTATTTTCCTAAGAAGACTGTTGCGAATCCTATTCGCACCAAATTCAGTTTTCGGTAATAACTATCATTACAAAGACTTACTACTCATGAACAGCGAATTTACGTTCTACTTCCTCGAGGGGCTTTTTATCCTGATCATGCTTTTCCTTATTCGCAATATACGCAAGGAAAATCTAAAAGTGCTGCTTAGAATGAAAGCGTAGAGAAGAAGACTCTAGTTCAAGTTTCTAGTAAATTTTGTCCATTAAGGGTATAATAGAACTATTAAAATGAAAGAGGTAATGAAAATGGCTTCAAAAATGCTACACACTTGCTTGCGAGTAGAAAACCTTGAAAAATCAATCGCTTTTTATCAAGATGCTTTTGGATTTAAAGAATTGCGTCGCAGAGATTTTCCAGATCATGCTTTCACCATTGTCTATCTAGGACTTGAGGGGGATGACTATGAGTTGGAGTTGACTTATAACTATGATCACGGTCCTTATGTGGTAGGAGATGGCTTCGCCCATATCGCCCTCAGTACACCTGACCTTGAGGCGCTACATCAAGAACATAGCGCTAAAGGCTATGAGGTGACAGCCCCTAATGGACTTCCAGGAACTCAACCAAACTATTACTTTGTCAAGGATCCTGATGGCTACAAGGTCGAAGTCATTCGTGAAAAATAATCCAGTAAAGTCAAGTAGAATGTTCGTTTTCTACTTGACTTTTTTTCTTTGAAAGAGTATACTAATACAAATTTAACCTTTAAGGGGAGTCCAGAGAGACTCACAAGGTGTCAGATAAAAGGGATAAGGGGACTCTCTGTGGAGACTTTTTAAGCGTGCGCATGAGTTCTAGCCTAACCCAACTGAGGCCTTGCATTAGCAAGGTCTTTTCTTTATCTGGTCCCCTTAAATTTAAGGAGGAAAA
This sequence comes from Streptococcus oralis, assembly GCF_026782085.1. Taxonomy (GTDB): domain Bacteria; phylum Bacillota; class Bacilli; order Lactobacillales; family Streptococcaceae; genus Streptococcus; species Streptococcus oralis_DA. Next base: position 482,115 of record NZ_JAKUVW010000004.1, on the reverse strand, counting down.
GTCATGAATCCCACATGTAAGAAACGTTTGGGTGCTATTCGTTTGGAAACCATGAAGGTGGTCGCACAAGAGGAAATTGCGCCAGCAATCTTTGAATTAGTCCTAGAAGGGGAAATGGTTGAAGCCATGCGAGCAGGCCAATTTCTTCACTTGCGTGTGCCTGATGATGCCCATCTCTTGCGTCGTCCTATTTCAATTTCGTCTATTGACAAGGCAAACAAGCAGTGTCATCTCATTTATCGGATTGAGGGGGCTGGAACCGCAATTTTTTCAACCTTAAGTCAGGGAGATACTCTTGATGTGATGGGACCTCAGGGAAATGGTTTTGACTTGTCTGATTTAGGCAATCAGAGCCAAGTTCTCCTCGTTGGTGGTGGAATCGGTGTTCCACCCTTGCTTGAGGTGGCCAAGGAATTGCATGCGCGTGGGGTGAAAGTGGTGACAGTCCTCGGTTTTGCCAACAAGGATGCTGTTATTCTCGAAACAGAATTGACCCAATATGGTCAGGTTTTTGTTACAACAGATGATGGTTCTTATGGCATTAAGGGAAATGTGTCAGTCGTCATCAATGACTTAGACATTCAATTTGATGCTGTTTACTCATGTGGGGCTCCTGGAATGATGAAGTATATCAATCAAAGATTTTATGATCACCCAAGAGCCTATCTATCTCTAGAATCTCGTATGGCTTGTGGGATGGGGGCTTGCTATGCCTGTGTCCTAAAAGTGCCAGATAGTGAGACAATTAGTCAACGTGTCTGTGAAGATGGCCCTGTTTTCCGCACAGGAACAGTTGTATTATAAGGAGAAAGTCATGACTACCAATCGTTTACAAGTTTCTCTACCGGGCTTGGATTTGAAAAATCCTATCATACCAGCATCAGGCTGTTTTGGTTTTGGTCAGGAATATGCCAAGTACTATGATTTGGACCTTTTGGGATCAATTATGATCAAGGCAACGACACTTGAACCCCGTTTTGGGAATCCTACTCCCAGGGTTGCAGAAACGCCTGCTGGTATGCTCAATGCAATCGGCTTGCAAAATCCGGGTTTAGAAGCTGTTTTAGCTGAAAAGTTGCCTTGGCTGGAAAGAGAGTATCCTACGCTTCCCATCATCGCAAATGTTGCAGGCTTTTCAAAACAAGAGTACGCTTCTGTTTCTCGAGGAATTTCTAAGGCTGCAAATGTAAAAGCTATCGAGCTTAATATCTCTTGTCCGAATGTGGATCACGGCAATCATGGACTTTTGATTGGGCAAGATCCTGACTTGGCCTACGAAGTGGTAAAAGCAGCTGTGGAAGCCTCTGATGTGCCAGTTTATGTTAAGTTAACCCCTAGTGTAACGGATGTTGTCACTATTGCTAAAGCCGCAGAAGATGCAGGAGCAAGTGGCCTAACCATGATCAATACTCTAGTTGGTATGCGCTTTGACCTCAAAACCAGAAAGCCAATCCTAGCCAATGGAACAGGTGGAATGTCAGGTCCAGCAGTCTTTCCAGTAGCCCTCAAACTCATCCGCCAAGTCGCCCAAACAACCGACCTTCCCATTATTGGAATGGGAGGAGTGGATTCGGCTGAAGCAGCGATAGAAATGTATCTAGCTGGTGCATCTGCCATCGGAGTTGGAACAGCCAACTTTACCAATCCTTACGCTTGTCCTGATATCATCGAACATCTACCAAAAGTCATGGATAAGTATGGCATTAGCAGTTTGGAAGAATTACGCAAGGAAGTCAAAGCCAGTCTGAGATAAGCTAGTCTTTCCTTATCGTCAACAAGAAATAGAATCTTCATCAATTTGTAATATTTCCGTCGATTAACTATGTTACAATAGGGTTTAGAAAACGTTATTGGAGCATTTAAATGAAACGATGGAAAGTGGCCCTAGTAAGTGCTAGCTTATTGGGGTGTTTTTTTACTGTAGTGGAGACAGCAAAAGCAGAAGAGGGAACGTGGCAAGGAAAGACCTACCTCAAAGCAGACGGGAAACCAGCAACCAACCAATGGATCTATGACCAAACGCAACAGGCCTGGTTTTATTTAACAGCTGATGGAAATCGTGCTGAGAACGGCTGGTTGACAGTTGGTGGTAAGGATTACTATTTTAACGAAGCTGGAAAATTAGCTACGAAAACGTGGGTTGGCCAGTACTATGTGACTGAAAGTGGTGCTAAAGCCAAGGAACAGTGGGTATTTAATCAGGAACAAGAATCCTGGTATTATCTCAAGTCTGATGGTCAGAAAGCTCAAAACGAATGGATTCAACAAGGTCAGGAAAAATATTACCTTAAAGAAGACGGGAAAATGGCCAAAGATGAGTGGATCACTCAAGGGGAGAACCAGTACTACATCAATTCACAAGGTAAAATGCTGAAAAATGCTTGGCTTGGTAAGAGCTATATATCAGAAAATGGTAATAAGGTTAAACAAGCCTGGATTTATGATGACAACTATAGCAGTTGGTTCTACCTTCAACAAGATGGTACCTATGCTGAAAATATGTGGTTAACTATAGATGGGAAGGACTACCATTTTAAATCAGGCGGTTATCTTTCTACTGAACGTTGGATTGATCGCTTCTATGTTGCGAAGAGTGGAGCTAAATTGAAATCGGAATGGTTCTTTGATAAGAATTATGATGCTTGGTTTTACTTGAAAGCTGACGGAACCTATGCCGAAAAAGGCTGGGAAACGATTAAAGAAAAAGATTACCATTTCAAATCAGGCGGCTATCTTTCTACCGAGCGCTGGATTGACCGCTTCTATGTTGCTAAAAGTGGAGCCAAACTGAAATCGGAATGGCTCTTTGACAAGAATTATAACTCTTGGTTTTACTTGAAAGATGATGGAACCTATGCTGAAAAAGGTTGGCAAACCATCAAAGGCAAGGATTACCATTTCAAATCAGGCGGCTACCTCTCTACGGAAACTTGGATTGACCGTAGTTATGTGACGAGCAGTGGTGTAAAAGCCGGCAAAGGTTGGCTCTTTGACAAGAACTATAACTCTTGGTTCTATATCAACTCTGATGGAAATTATGCCAATAAAGAATGGCTCTGGGATAATGGTTACTACTATCTCAAATCTGGTGGTTATATGGCTGCGAGTGAGTGGGTATGGTACAAGAATAACTGGTTCTATCTCAAGTCAAATGGAAAGATGGCTGAGAAAGAATTAATCTACGATTCATCCGACCAATCATGGTATTACCTTAAATCAGGCGGTTATATGGCAAAAAATGAAACTGTGGATGGTCATACCTTGGATGCTTCTGGTAGATGGCATGTTGCGGATAAAACCAAATATTACAAAGTTAAACCCATCACAGCCTATGTCTACAGTGCATCTGGAGAAATCTTGAGTTACATTAATCAAGGAAGTATTGTTTCACTGGATAGCTCAACGCGAAAAGGTGGCCGACTTGCAGTTTCGATTTCTGGCTTGTCTGGCTATATGAATCAAAGTGATTTGACAGCAGTGGATGAAGGAAGCGAGTTTATCCCTCATTATACTAGTGATGGGAAATTCCTCTACCATGAACTCTCTCCTTACACGAGTATCAAAGTAGCTCCACACACATCTGCTATGGTTATTGGCAAGAAGTACTACTCAACTGACGGAGAACATTTTGATGGCTTTACGGTTAAAAATCCTTTCCTCTTTAAAAACTTGAGAGAACCAAGTAATTATAGTGCAGCTGAATTGGATAAACTGTATTCGATGATGAACTTGCAGGATAGTCCTCTTGCGGGTAAAGGAGCGACTTTCAAAGAGGCTGAGGAACGCTACGGTGTCAATGCCCTTTACTTGATGGCGCATAGCGCTCTTGAAAGTGCGTGGGGACGCAGTCAAATTGCCAGAGATAAGAACAACTTCTTTGGTATTGCGGCTTATGATACGAGCCCTTATCTCTCAGCCAAGAGCTTTGATAATGTGGACAAAGGAATTCTAGGAGCTGCCAAGTGGATTCGTGAGAATTACATCGACTACGGCAGAGACCACCTTGGAAACAAGGCAACAGGAATGAATGTTCGCTATGCTTCCGATCCATACTGGGGTGAGAAAATAGCCAGCATCATGATGACCATCAATAGTAGACTTGGTGGGAAAGACTAATCAAAAAAATCAACGGTAACTACTGCAAAGTGGTTATCGTTTTTGTTTTGAACATTGGAGGAGAAATAGTATAATAACAGTATCTTTATTCTTGAACAATTAACAAAATGATAGTAAAATGTAATAGGAGATATTAATCTAATTATTATATAAAAAGGAGAATTTTATGAAAAAGTTACTATCCTTCTCAATTGCTTTGCTTTCCATCACAACATTAGTTGCTTGTTCTGGACATAAGGCGGAATCAAAGGTCCCAGAAGAAAAAATTGAACAGAAGCAAATCAAGTTTGATGAGAAGTTGTTTAAAGAAGCTGGACTCTTGCCTTTTAAAAATGAGAAACAACTAGAACTTGGAGAATTGGATTCTAAATCACGCGCAACGGGTGCTCATATTCAACTTAAGGACAGTGATGAGCCAACTGAGAAGAGAGAGTCCAAGTTGACTTATGATCCAGTTGGATGGCACAATTATAAATTCTTTTATGGTGATGGTAAAAAAGAAGCTTGGTTGATGAGTAGAGGTCATCTGATTGGTTACCAATTTAGTGGATTAAACGATGAAAAGAAAAACTTGGTTCCTATGACTAACTGGCTCAATGCTGGAAATTATTCTGGAACAGATGACCAAAACCAAAGTAGCATGCTTTATTATGAAAATCGATTGGACTCTTGGTTGGCCAATCACCCCAACTATTATCTTGACTACAAGGTAAACCCAATCTATCAGAAAGATGAATTAATTCCGAGACAAATTGAATTGCAGTATGTGGGAATAGATGAAAATGGCAAACTCTTGGAAATCAAATTGGGTGGTAGTAAAGAAAAGGTTGATCAGTATTCAGTGACGCATGTTGTTTTAGACAATGTTTCAGCTAATGCGGAAATCAATTATTTGGACGGTACGGCTAAAAATACAGTTGAAGATGCAAAGATAAAAGAAGAAAAAGAAAAGGCTAAGAAGGAAGCTGAGGAAAAAGCCAAGAAAGAGGCAGAAGAAAAAGAAGCAGCTGAAAAGAAAGCAAAAGAAGAAGAACAGGAAAAAGCTCGCCAAGCCGCACAAGAACAGGAAGAAAGCCAGGAATCAAACTCGCCATCAACAAATTCAGGTGGCTACTTTAGAGATAGAAAAGGGAGATGGCACAGACCAAATGGTAAATTTGCTTCTAAGAAAGAAATCAGAGAAGCCGGATTGCAGTGGTAAGAAGAATTTAGTAGATACACAGTCAAAAAGCCGTTGGAAAACGGTTTTTTGTTATAATTAAATGAAGAATTTAGAATTAAAGGAGAACATCATGACTTTTGAAGAAATCCTGCCTGGGTTAAAGGCCAAGAAAAAATATGTACGAACTGGTTGGGGAGGGGCTGAAAACTATGTCCAACTCTTTGACACTATCGAGCAAAACGGGGTTGCGCTTGAAGTGACGCCCTATTTCCTAATCAACGTGTCTGGAGAAGGGGAAGGTTTTTCCATGTGGAGTCCGACACCTTGTGATGTTTTGGCGACAGATTGGGTAGAAGTGCATGACTAGACGTGTATTGATTACGGGAGTAAGTTCAGGGATTGGTCTGGCTCAAGCCCGACTCTTTTTAGAGAAGGGTTATCAAGTATATGGAATTGACCAAGGTGAAAATCCTCTCTTGGAGGGTGATTTTCACTTTTTACAGAGAGATTTGACCTTAGACTTGAAACCTGTTTTTGACTGGTGCCCTCAGGGGGATGTTTTGTGTAATACTGCAGGAGTTTTGGATGCTTACAAACCCTTATTGGAACAATCAGCGCAGGAAATTCAAGAGATTTTTGAAATCAACTATATGACTCCTGTTGAGTTGACTCGGCATTATTTGACACAAATGTTGGAAAATAAAAAAGGAATCATCATCAATATGTGTTCGATTGCTTCAAGTCTAGCTGGCGGAGGTGGTCACGCCTATACCTCGTCTAAGCACGCCTTAGCTGGCTTTACCAAGCAGTTGGCTCTAGACTATGCTGAGGATGGTATTCAGGTCTTTGGGATTGCTCCAGGAGCAGTCAATACAGCTATGACCGCTGCGGACTTTGAACCAGGTGGATTGGCTGACTGGGTGGCTAGTGAAACGCCAATCAAGCGCTGGATTGAGCCAGAGGAAATAGCAGAGCTTAGTCTTTTCTTAGCAAGTGGAAAGGCGAGCGCCATGCAGGGACAAATCCTGACCATTGATGGTGGTTGGTCGTTGAAGTAGGAGGAGTTGGATGGAAATCAAAAAACACTTTGGAGTTTATGCTGTTTGCTTTGAAAATGGGAAGTTACTCTGCATTGAAAAAACGAGAGGCCATTATCAACATCGTTATGATCTACCCGGAGGCAGTCAGCAACTTGGTGAAGGATTGACGGAAACGCTGATTAGAGAAGTTATGGAAGAGACAGGATTTACTGTTAGAAGCTACTCAAATCCTCGAATCTACGATGTTTTCGTCAGGGAAGAGTTAAAAAATTTTATGGTTCACCATATCATGGCATTTTATGATATTGAGGTCAACGAGAAGGAACCTCAGGTTACGATTTCGGATGCTGTGTCTGATGGTGCGAATGATTCACTCGGATATGTTTGGATGGATATTCAGAAAATCATAGAAGAAAATGTTTCACCATTAGTCTTGAAGGTTAAGTCTGAATTATTAGGATTTGCAGAGCTGGACAAGACCTTGTATATGAATTGGAAGGTGAGAGATGAGAAACCAACTTGTCCTTAGTGGAGAACAAATTGTTGAAAAAGTTTATCCTCAGTTATTGCACCACGTCGGTATGATTCGTGGAGAATATTTGTTGAGAGAGCTTAATCAGAACATCCTATTAGCAAGTTGCCAGCAATTTGTAAAAGATTATCTAGATACCATTTGCTCCTTGTACTCAGACGAAGAGGTTTGGTATCGTTTTTCAGAGTTAACAAATACAGAAGCTAATTGTTTAGAGGGGACTAAAGAGCATTTTGATGAAAATCATCCCTTGTTTGGTTATAGAGGAACTAGGCGCTTGCTGGCGTGTCCTGATGAATTTCAGGCTGAAGCACATGTCGTTACAGAAGTTTATCAAACAAATCCCAATCTGTCTGTTATCTTTCCTTTTGTCAATGATGCTGAGCAGTTAAAGCAAGTTATTAGGGTATTACGTCAGCATGGTTTTACTGGAAAAGTCGGTACAATGATTGAATTACCGTCAGCTTATTTTGACTTGGACAGGATACTGGAAACTGGTATTTCAAAGATTATAGTTGGAATGAATGATTTGACTTCTTTTGTTTTTGCGACTGTGAGAAACAGTCAATGGCATGATATGGAAAGTCCAATAATGTTAGATATGCTGAGAGATATGCAGGATAAAGCAAGGATGAAAAAGATTGACTTTGCTGTAGCAGGCTATCTGAATGCTTCTTTCATACAAAAAATGAATCAGACGGGTATCAAGTGTATTATCCACTACAGTTCTATTCCAGAGATTTTTAATTTAGAGATTGATCATCCAGACCATCTCAAACGTATAAAAGAAGTAAGTAAAAAATTACAAAGGAGCAACCCATGACACCGCAAGAAATGTGGAATGACTACAAGCAAATCAACCCCTCTATCGGAGATGAGATAGATGCCTGGGCTTTTGGAGTGGAAGCAGATCTCTTGGCAGATTTGGTTTTAAAAGGCGAAAAGACAGCAACTGCCTCGGCCTACGACCTCTACGCAATAGAGGATGAACCTCTTCCGCAAGAAGGGACCTTCGATGTTATTTTAGACAGTCAAGATCAGGCTGTCTGCATTGTCGAAATTACAAAGGTTTCCGTTCAGCCTTTTCATCAAGTGTCAGCCGACCATGCCTATAAGGAAGGGGAAGGTGACAAATCCCTAGCCTATTGGCGTCAGGTTCATGAGGAATTCTTCACGGAGTGGCTGGAGGAAGCGGGCTTGACTTTTACGCCTGACAGCAAGGTTGTTTTGGAAGAATTTCGCAAGGTCTACCCACTCTAGACTGCAGAAGGAAGAAAGTTTTGGAAATTACCGTCCAATCCTTTTTTCTAAAGCAAAACATGATATAATAAGTTTGTTTGAAGAAGAGTAAAACTCTTAAACTTAGAATAGGAGAAAACTATGCAAGCAGTTGAACATTTTATTACGCAATTTGTTCCTGAACACTATGATTTATTTTTAGACTTGAGTCGTGAGACCAAGACCTTTTCTGGGAAGGTGACCATCACTGGTCAAGCCAAGACTGACCGTATTTCCCTTCACCAAAAAGATTTGGAAATCGCTTTTGTAGAAGTTGCGGGTCAAGCTCGTCCGTTTACAGTTGACCATGACAATGAAGCCCTTCATATCGAATTGACTGAGACTGGTCAAGTTGAATTGGTCATCGCTTTTTCAGGAAAAATCACAGACAACATGACAGGGATTTACCCTTCTTATTACACAGTTGATGGTGTCAAGAAGGAAGTCCTGTCTACTCAGTTTGAAAGCCATTTTGCGCGTGAAGCCTTCCCATGTGTGGACGAGCCTGAAGCCAAAGCAACTTTTGACCTCGCTCTACGTTTTGACCAAGCGGAAGGTGAAGTGGCCCTGTCAAACATGCCAGAAATTGATGTGGAAGACCGTAAGGAAACAGGCGTCTGGAAGTTTGAGACAACACCTCGCATGTCTTCTTACTTGTTAGCCTTTGTAGCTGGTGATTTGCAAGGGGTAACCGCTAAAACCAAGAATGGTACTCTCGTTGGTGTCTACTCAACCAAAGCCCACCCCCTATTAAACCTTGATTTCTCACTAGACATCGCCGTTCGCTCAATCGAGTTTTACGAAGATTACTACGGAGTTAAGTATCCAATTCCTCAATCGCTCCACATCGCCCTTCCTGACTTCTCAGCAGGTGCAATGGAAAACTGGGGTCTTGTGACTTACCGTGAAGTTTACTTGGTTGTGGATGAGAACTCAACCTTTGCTAGCCGTCAACAAGTTGCCCTTGTTGTGGCACATGAGTTGGCTCACCAATGGTTTGGTAACCTCGTGACTATGAAATGGTGGGATGACCTTTGGCTTAATGAAAGCTTCGCTAACATGATGGAATACGTCTGTGTGGATGCCATCGAGCCAAGTTGGAACATCTTTGAAGACTTCCAAACAGGTGGAGTTCCAGCGGCGCTTAAACGTGATGCGACTGATGGGGTTCAGTCTGTCCACGTCGAAGTCAAACACCCAGATGAAATCAACACGCTCTTTGATGGCGCTATCGTTTATGCCAAAGGAAGCCGTCTTATGCACATGCTTCGCCGTTGGCTAGGTGATGCTGATTTTGCTAAGGGTTTGCACGCTTACTTTGAAAAACACCAATACAGCAACACCATTGGTCGTCACCTTTGGGATGCTCTTGGTCAAGCATCAGGACGTGATGTCGCAGCCTTCATGGATTCTTGGTTGGAACAACCTGGTTATCCAGTTCTCACTGTCAAAGTTGAAAATGACGTCTTGAAGATTTCGCAAAAACAATTCTTTATCGGTGAGCACGAAGACAAGAACCGCCTCTGGGTAGTGCCACTCAACAGCAACTGGAAAGGTTTGCCAGACACACTTGAAACTGAAAGTATCGAAATCCCTGGCTATGCCGCTCTTCTTGCTGAAAACAAAGGAGCACTTCGCCTCAATACTGAAAATACTGCCCACTACATTACAGACTATCAAGGAGACTTGTTAGATGCTGTTCTTGCTGAGTTAGAGACACTTGATAACACAAGCAAACTGCAAATCGTTCAAGAACGTCGTTTGTTGGCTGAAGCAGGGCACATTTCTTATGCAGACTTGCTTCCAGTCCTTGATAAACTTGCTAAGGAAGAGTCTTATCTGGTGGTTTCAGCTGTTTCTCAAGTGATTTCTGCCCTTGAGCGCTTTATCGATGAAGGTACAGAAGCTGAGAAAGCCTTTAACAGTCTGGTTGCTAAATTGGCTCGTCATAACTATGACCGTCTTGGCTTTGAAGCCAAAGACGGAGAATCAGATGAGGATGAATTGGTTCGTCAGTTGGCCGTTTCTATGATGATTCGCTCCAATGATGCAGAAGCTAGTCAAGTCGCTAGCCAAATCTTTGCAGCTCACAAGGAGAACCTTGCAGGACTTCCAGCAGCCATCCGTGCACAAGTTCTTATCAATGAAATGAAACACTATGAGACCAAGGACTTGGTCGCAACTTATCTGGACCTCTACACTCATGCGACGGATGCGGTCTTCAAACGCCAGTTGGCAGCTGCTCTAGCCTACAGTACAGATGCTGACAATATCCAAACCTTGATTCGTTCATGGAAGGACAAATTTGTGGTGAAACCACAAGACCTTTCTTCATGGTACCTCCAATTCCTCGGACACCAAACAACTCAAGAAACTGTTTGGGTATGGGCGCGTGAAAACTGGGATTGGATCAAGGCAGCTCTTGGTGGGGATATGAGCTTTGATAGCTTTGTCATCTTCCCATCACACATCTTTAAAACAGAAGAACGCTTGGCTGAGTATAAGGAATTCTTTGAACCGCAACTTTCTGACCTAGCTCTTAGCCGTAATATCCGCATGGGGATCAAGGATATCGCAGCGCGTGTTGATTTGATTAAGCGTGAAAAAGCAGCAGTCGAAAAGGTTTTGAAAGCAAGTAAGTAATAGATAAAAAACAGCGGATCTTGCAATCTGCTGTTTTTTGGAAGTCAGTATAAAGTGTCCATCCTGAAAATCGTGTTATAATAGCAATGTCAAAGAAATTTTACCTAGAATTGTATAGGATGTTAAAGAATTTCGTCTAGCCAATTCGTGAAGAAAAGAATAATATAAAGAGGAAATGCAGATGTTAGGAAAACAATTAAAATTATTTAGAGAACAAAATGGCTACAGTCAGAATCAAATAGCAGAATATCTGGGGACGACTCGTCAAACTATCTCAAATTGGGAAAATGATAAAACAATTATAGATAGTCATAGTTTGATTCGCTTAGCTGATTTTTATCAGATCTCTTTAGATGAGTTATGTGGACGAAAAAAGATTCCTGTTTACAAGAATTCAAAGATCAAGTCTATGATTTTAGCTAATGTTTGTACACTTTGGACCTGCTTCGCTTCCACTCATCGCTAAATCAATTGTTTTCCGACTAGCTTTTCAATTCTATTGATTCTAGGAGGACAATGATGTCTTACGTTTATTTAACTCTTGCTATTGTATCTGAAATAGCTGCCACAAGTCTGTTAAAACTGTCGCAAGGTTTTTCGAAAATGCTTTTTGGGATTCTTGCTTTAGTTTTGTATGGCTTGTGTTTTTTCTTTCTATCTTTGTCTTTGAAAGGCATACAACTAAATCTAGTCTATGCTATTTGGTCTGGTGTTGGTTTGGTTGGAACAACTGTGCTATCTATTTTGCTTTTTCATGAAAAAGTAACGTTCGCAAGTCTCTTGGGAATTGCTTTAGTTATTGTGGGGCTTGTTATATTAAACCTATCACAAAAGGTTCACTAATGAGGTAGTATGTTATGGGTGACAATTATTTTAAAAATAAAAGAGTCGTTATTATTGGTGCCAGTGGAAATTTGGGACAAGCCTATACACAAGCTTTTTTTCAAGCAGGTGCTCATTTATTTCTTTTAGGTCGCAATATGAATAAATTAGCCAGTTTTTCTGAGAATATTGCTTCCAAGATTCCGATTTGCTCAGTAGATATAACGAATGAAACTTCTATTAAAGTTGCAGTGTCTGAAGTTCAAAAGTGGTCGGATAATATAGATATTGTTATTAATGCAACGGGATTTGATGTACGAAAATCTTTATTATCTCACTCTGAGGAGGAGATCAATCAAACTATGACGATTAACCTAATAGGGGCTATCCTTGTCAGCAAACATTTTTTACCTTTGTTAAAAAATCAAAAAGGAGCAACCATTGTGCATTCAGGAGGTTTTGCAGATGGTAGGATGGCCTTCCCCTATTATAGTGTAGATGTGGCGAGCCGCGCCGGACTTTTTTCTTTTATCGAATCAATGAACCGAGAATTAATACAGGAGCAGAAAAAGATGCATATAACTTATTTTTGCCCCAATGCAGCAGACACACCATCAGAAAAGCCTTATCATCCAGTTTGGAGAGAAATGGGGATCTCTATATCAAGTACAAATCAAGTAACCCAAGCTTTACTTAAAGGTATAAAATCTCGTAAAAGAGTGATTTTGATGGGACAAGGTACAAAGATTTTTACAACATTAAACCTTCTATCCCCAGCAATAGCGGATTATCTTTTACTGAGACGATACGGTCGTATTTTAAAAAAATATTTTGGATAAATTTTCTATTATTTTTCTAAGAATTTTCTCATCTTTTAGTATTCTTTAAGAAAAAATAATTAAGATGTATGTAGCCTAAAGAAAGGATGTGGTGAATTTATGAAGTAGAGCTTCTTCATTTTTTCACAGAAACTTAAAGCAGAAAGAAAAATATAGAATGAATAAAGAGAAAATGATTGTTGTAGAAAAAAGCACCAAGTGGAGGCTATCAGTAGTAGCAAGTGGTTCTTTAGTGGTCGGCTTGCTTGATGGTTATATATTCGGTTCTTTGACTCAATAATCAACAAATCAGCAGTCGACCGTTCAAACATCGAAAACCCAGCAAGATAATCAAGATGGCAATAATATGCAAAGTCACGGTGGACAGCCGCCGCAAGGAAATAATAATCAAGAAGGCGGTAGCAATTCTAAGAAGAAACCAGCCAATGCAGATGGAAGTACAAAGGCCAAGGATAGCAATTCTAACCAAAATAATGAAGAAAACACTACAAAATCTTAATCCATTTGTTAAAGCCATGATATAATAATTAAAGAATTATACTAAGATCCAAAAAATGATACAAAAATTCTTTATTTTATAATAACCTTAGATGAAGCTGATTAGTATCTTATAGCAGGAGGAGAACAAGATGATTAAGATTTTACTAGTAGAAGACGACTTAGGGTTGTCAAACTCAGTATTTGACTTTTTAGATGATTTTGCAGATGTCATGCAGGTTTTTGATGGAGAAGAAGGGCTCTACGAAGCTGAAAGTGGCGTTTATGACTTGATTTTGCTTGACCTGATGTTGCCTGAAAAAAATGGTTTCCAAGTCTTGAAAGAATTGCGTGAGAAAGGAATCACGACACCAGTTCTTATCATGACTGCTAAGGAAAGTTTGGATGACAAGGGACATGGTTTTGAGTTGGGAGCGGATGACTACCTCACCAAACCTTTCTATCTAGAAGAACTCAAAATGCGGATCCAAGCCCTTCTCAAACGTTCAGGTAAGTTTAACGAAAACACCTTGACCTATGGGGATATTGTCGTCAACCTTTCAACGAATGAAGTGAAAGTAGAAGATGCTCCTGTGGAACTACTCGGGAAAGAGTTTGAGTTGTTGGTTTATTTTCTTCAAAATCAAAATGTTATTCTTCCTAAGACGCAAATTTTTGACCGTCTATGGGGATTTGATAGCGATACGACGATTTCTGTTGTAGAAGTCTATGTCTCAAAAATTCGTAAGAAATTGAAGGGAACAGCCTTTGCTGAAAATCTTCAAACCTTGCGTAGTGTCGGGTATATTTTAAAAGATGTTCAATAAACTAAAAAAAACATGGTATGCGGATGATTTCAGCTATTTCATTCGAAACTTTGGAGTGTTCACCCTAATCTTCTCTGCTATGACCTTGATTATCCTCCAGGTCATGCACTCGAGTCTCTACACTTCTGTAGATGAAAAACTCCAAGCCCTTAGTAGCAGTCCCCAAGCGGTTATCCAGTTAGCCCTGAATCGGGCAACTGAAGAGGTCAAGGATATTCAACCAGCAACAGCGGATGCCAACAAGGCTGAAATCAAACCCAATGTTAGCTCAAATACAGAAGTTTTACTTTTTGACAAGGATTTTAATCAGCTCTTACTGGGCAATCGTTTTTTAGGTTTGGACAAGATCAAGCTGGACAAGAAAGAGTTGAATCATATTCGCCAAATCCAAGTTGTCAATAGCTACGGTCAGGAAGAAACCTATCGGATGATCTTGATGGAAACCAATTCTTCCTCCGTATCAAGCAATGTCAAATATGCGGCGGTTTTAATCAATACTAGTCAGCTCGAGCAAATCAGCCAAAACCACGAGCATTTAATTGTTGTAGTGATGGCTAGTTTCTGGCTCCTGTCTTTAATTGCCAGTGTTTACTTGGCACGTGTCAGTGTCAAACCCTTGCTGGAAAGTATGCAAAAGCAGAAGTCCTTTGTTGAAAATGCCAGTCACGAACTGAGAACGCCTTTGGCTGTTTTACAAAATCGTTTAGAAAATCTCTTTCGAAAACCAGAGGCAACGATCATGGAATCCAGCGAAAGTATCGCTTCCAGTCTTGAAGAAGTTCGCAACATGCGCTTCCTCACGACCAATCTTCTCAACCTTGCACGTCGCGATGATGGAATTAAACCAGAAATAGCAGAAGTATCACCACAGTTCTTTAAGACGACCTTTGCTAACTATGAGTTGATTGCTTCTGAAAATGATCGTATTTTTGACTATGAAAATCGGATTTATCGTCCCTTCATGACAGATCAGTTACTCCTAAAACAGCTCATGACCATCTTATTTGACAATGCCATCAAGTATACTGAAGAAGATGGGAAAATTGAGTTTGTAGTTCATGCTACAGATCGTCACCTCTATCTAACAGTAACGGATAATGGAATTGGAATCTCAGCTACTGATAAGAAGAAAATCTTTGATCGATTTTACCGTGTAGACAAGGCGAGAACCCGCCAGAAAGGTGGCTTTGGTCTTGGATTATCTTTGGCCAAGCAGATCGTAGATGCCTTACGAGGAACGATTAGCGTCAAAGATAACAAACCTAGAGGAACAATTTTTGAAGTTAAAATCGCTATCCAATCTCCTTCAAAACGTAAGAATAAATAAAAAGACAGTTAGATAACTGTCTTTTTTGATAACTAGAAAAGAGGCTGGTAGTAGTACCAACCTTTATTTTGAAAATTTTCGTTTGATTATCTTTCTTTGAAGTTGTAAAAGGGCGAAACTAAGACCCATTGCAGCAACAAATGATAAAGCTGTGTTCAATTTTAAGGCTAAAAAGATAAAACTAAAAAGTGCCATAAAAATACAGAAACAAGCGATATTTACAAAAAATAAAATCTCTTTTAGGTTAGGGCCGACTGGGGCTTCTGGTGTGTAATCTTGGTAAAGCGGAGTTTGTTTCGATTCGGGAGCTTGTTCAAACTCATAAGCTTCTAGTTTTCTTGCGGACATGATTCTCTCCTTAACAGTACATAACTATTTTATCATTTTTTATGCAGAGAATTATTACAGGATTGTTACAAAAACACTAAAGTCTCTTATCATCCTCTAAGTCGCTCTTCTTGACACCCACTAGAGAAAATGATAGCATGGATGTTACACTTAAAAACAGATGACCTAACTTTCTATATTATAAATATACTGAGAAAGGTAAGGATAACTTATATAAATTGATAGCAAGCTGAGGCTTTTTCCTAAGATGATTTGTTAAGTTGCTACCTGAATACTTTTGAAGAGTATTGATAGGAGTTGTTTTGAATGGATGATAAGACAGAGATTCTGTCTATTGGACTGGGTGGCATTCTTGCTACCTCTGGGAAATGTTAAAGGAGATAAGCATGTATCTTGCTATCAAAGAGATATTACGAAACAAACTTCGATATAGTTTGATCTTAACGACCATTTTTCTTATCGCTTTTATGGTCTTTTTTATGACCAGTCTAGCTCTCGGTCTTGTGCGAAACAACCGGGCCGCTATTGATAATTGGCAAGCAACGGGTGTCGTTTTATCCGACTACGCAAATGATAATTTGACAGCATCCTTTATTCCTGAAAAGGACTACAAGGATAAGAGTTCTGAAGAGGCTGCTCCCCTGGGCTATATGTTCGCTGTAACCAATCTAGTCGATGGTAGTGAAAAGGTCAATGTTTCCATTTTTGCTCAAGACTGGGACGCTTTTATCTCTCCTAGTTTGACGGAAGGTCGTTATCCTGAAGGAGATGATGAGGTTGTCGTGGACCAGTCTTTTGAGAACTATGGGATGAAGCTAGGTGATGCCATTCAGCTCAATGGAAGCGATTCAAGTTACAAGATTGTAGGCCTGACTCAAGGAAATAAATTTTTCACCGAGCCTGTTGTCTTTACGAGCCTGACAACTTATTGGACCTTACAAGGAACCTTGAAAGCCAATCGTTCCATCTCTGCCTTGGTATTGAAAAATGACATAGAAGTGACTGGCGACGGACTGAAACAGATTTCCATTCCAAAAATGATTTCGAAAATTCCTGGTTACACACCTCAGGTTAATGTATTTTCAGGAATGATTCTCGCTATGATTGTTATCACAGGCTTGATTGTGGGGATTTTTGTTTATATCATTACCATCCAAAAACTAGGTCTTTATGGAATAATGCGAGCTCAAGGGATACAGATCAAAACCATTGTATGGTCTCTGTTCTGTCAAATCTTCCTCCTAGCTGGTATGGGGATTGCTTTAGCCTTGCTGGCAATCGGAGGAGTGATTTTAGTCTTACCAGCTACCTTCTTTTTCTATCCAAGTTGGATAGCCTACTCTGTCCTAAGTTTGGTAATTTCCTTGATGGCCCTTCTAGGTGGTGTCATTTCACTTCCACGCTTGCTAAAGGTGGACCCGATTACTGCGATTGCAGAGTGATAAGGAGAATAGTATGACAACATTGATAGAAATGAATCAAGTGACAAAAACTTACGGGGAAGGAAAGATGAAAGTCGTAGCCCTGCATGAGACGAATTTTCAGCTAAATGCGGGAGAGTTCGTAGCTATCGTTGGGCCCTCTGGCTCTGGAAAGACGACCTTTCTAACAACTCTAGGACAACTTCAGGAAGCATCGAGTGGAAAGATTCTAGTCAAAGGGAAGGAAACAGGCAGTTTGACGGAGAAGGAAAAAACAGATCTCCGTTTTAGAGAGTTTGGTTTCATTCTCCAGGCTTCAAACTTAATTCCTTTTCTAACGGTCAAGGACCAGCTGGATTTGATAGACAGACTAGATAAGGGAAAAAATAGTAAAAGTGACCGAAAAGAGCTGTTTGACTTGTTGGATTTGGAAAAAGTTCAAAATCATTATCCCAAAGCTCTATCGGGTGGCGAACGTCAGCGTGCCGCGATTGCTAGAGCGCTCTATAACAATCCAAGCATTGTGCTTGCAGATGAGCCGACAGCCAGTCTTGACACTGAGCGTGCCTACCAAGTAACGGAGATGCTGGCTGCCATTGCCCATGAACAAGGTAGAGGAGTTGTTATGATTACGCATGACACTCGTCTTCTTGATAAGGTTGATCGTATTTATGTCATGAACGATGGCCACCTAGTTGAAGAAACACATGCATAAAATAGAGTGAATGGTACAAGTTACTGTTCACTTTTTTGATTGGGAAAGATAGAAACAAGTTTAACTTTTTGTGAAACTCTCAGTAACCATAGCTGATTTTTGAGAAATGTGGTATAATTTTTCTTATGGAAAAGATTATCATTACAGCAACTGCTGAAAGTATTGAACAAGTTGAACAACTACTCGAAGCTGGCGTAGACCGTATCTACGTCGGTGAAAAAGATTTTGGTCTTCGTCTGCCAACGACCTTTAGTTATGAAGAGTTACGCACCATCGCTAATCTCGTTCATGAAGCAGGCAAAGAATTGATTGTTGCGGTTAATGCCCTCATGCACCAAGATATGATGGACCGTATCAAGCCTTTCCTAGACTTCTTGGAAGAAATCAAGACAGACTATATTACTGTTGGGGATGCAGGTGTCTTTTACGTGGTAAACCGTGATGGCTATTCCTTTAAAACCATTTACGATGCTTCAACCATGGTAACAAGTAGTCGTCAAATTAACTTCTGGGGTCAAAAGGCTGGCGCATCTGAGGCGGTTTTGGCGCGTGAAATTCCATCTGCTGAACTCTTCAAGATGCCTGAGATTTTGGAAATTCCTGCTGAAGTATTGGTTTATGGGGCTAGTGTCATTCACCATTCTAAGCGTCCGCTCTTGCAAAACTACTATAACTTCACGCACATCGATGATGAAAAGACACGTAAACGTGACCTCTTCTTAGCAGAACCGAGTGACCCTGAGAGCCATTATTCTATCTTTGAAGACAATCATGGTACTCACATCTTTGCCAACAATGACCTTGATTTGATGACCAAATTGACAGAATTGGTCGAGCACGGCTTTACTCACTGGAAGCTAGAGGGGCTCTACACACCTGGTCAGAATTTTGTAGAAATTGCTAAACTCTTTATCCAAGCACGTAGCTTGATTCAAGAGGGGAATTTCAGCCATGACCAAGCTTTCTTGTTAGATGAGGAAGTGCGCAAGTTACACCCTAAAAACCGTTTCCTCGACACAGGATTCTATGATTACGATCCTGATATGGTTAAATAGGACACCAAAACCCGAAATAAAAATGTTCGGGTTTTTCCAGTGTATCCATGAAATAAAAACGGATACATGTTATAATAAAAATAGCTCTTTAATGGAGGTGTTTGAGTGGAAAATCTGAAGAAAATGGCAGGTATCAAGGCTGCTGAGTTTGTCAAGGATGGCATGGTAGTCGGACTTGGAACGGGCTCTACTGCCTACTATTTCGTAGAAGAAATCGGTCGTCGGATTAAGGAAGAAGGTTTGCAGATTACTGCTGTGACAACTTCCAGTGTGACCAGTAAACAGGCTGAAGGTCTTAACATCCCGCTCAAGTCAATTGATCAAGTAGACTTTGTCGATGTGACGGTTGATGGGGCGGATGAAGTAGATAGCCAGTTTAACGGAATCAAAGGCGGTGGTGGTGCCCTTCTGATGGAGAAGGTTGTGGCAACGCCCTCAAAAGAATACATTTGGGTGGTAGATGAAAGCAAACTAGTAGAGAAACTAGGTGCTTTTAAATTGCCAGTAGAAGTGGTTCAGTATGGTGCAGAACAGGTCTTTCGTCGGTTTGAACGAGCTGGCTACAAACCAAGTTTCCGTGAAAAAGACGGCCAACGTTTTGTGACCGATATGCAGAACTTTATCATTGATCTTGCCTTGGATGTCATTGAAGATCCGATTACTTTCGGGCAAGAAATGGACCATGTCGTTGGTGTCGTAGAGCATGGCTTGTTCAACCAAATGGTGGACAAGGTCATCGTAGCGGGACGAGATGGTGTTCAGATTTTAACTTCAACAAAAGCAAGATAACTAAAATAATAAGGAGACAGATTATGTCAAAATTTAATCGTATTCACTTGGTGGTACTGGATTCTGTAGGAATCGGTGCTGCGCCAGATGCCAATAACTTTGTCAATGCAGGGGTTCCAGACGGAGCTTCTGACACACTGGGACACATTTCAAAAACCGTTGGTTTGAATGTACCAAACATGGCTAAAATCGGTCTAGGAAATATTCCTCGCGAAACGCCGCTTAAGACTGTACCAGCTGAAAGCAATCCAACAGGTTATGCAACAAAATTGGAAGAAGTTTCCCTTGGTAAGGATACCATGACTGGTCACTGGGAAATCATGGGACTCAACATTACTGAGCCTTTCGATACTTTCTGGAACGGATTCCCAGAAGAAATCCTGACAAAAATCGAAGAATTTTCTGGACGTAAGGTCATTCGTGAAGCCAACAAACCTTACTCAGGAACAGCTGTTATCGATGATTTTGGACCACGTCAGATGGAAACAGGGGAGTTGATTATCTATACTTCAGCTGATCCTGTTTTGCAAATTGCTGCCCACGAAGACATCATTCCTTTGGATGAATTGTACCGTATCTGTGAATACGCTCGTTCGATTACCCTTGAGCGTCCTGCCCTTTTAGGTCGTATCATTGCCCGTCCATATGTTGGTGAGCCAGGTAACTTCACTCGTACAGCAAATCGTCGTGACTTGGCCGTTTCTCCATTTGCTCCAACTGTTTTGGATAAATTGAACGAAGCTGGTATCGATACTTACGCTGTTGGTAAAATCAACGATATCTTTAACGGTGCTGGTATCAATCATGACATGGGCCACAACAAGTCAAACAGCCACGGAATTGATACATTATTGAAGACTATGGGACTTGCTGAGTTTGAAAAAGGATTCTCCTTCACAAACTTAGTTGACTTTGATGCCCTTTACGGCCACCGCCGCAATGCTCATGGTTACCGTGATTGCTTGCATGAGTTCGATGAGCGCTTGCCTGAAATTATCGCTGCCATGAGAGAGAACGACCTTCTCTTGATTACTGCGGACCATGGAAATGACCCAACTTATGCAGGAACAGACCATACTCGTGAATATATCCCACTTTTAGCTTACAGCCCTAGCTTTAAGGGAAATGATGTCATTCCAGTTGGACATTTTGCAGATATCTCAGCAACAGTTGCGGATAACTTTGGTGTTGAAACTGCCATGATTGGTGAAAGTTTCTTAGATAAATTGGTATAAGATGACGCAATATGCTTTACTTGTTCGGGGCATTAATGTCGGTGGGAAAAATAAGGTTGTCATGGCGCAACTTCGTCAAGAACTGACAGAGTTGGGACTGGAAAAGCTTGAGACCTACATCAACAGTGGCAATATTTTCTTTACTTCGACAGACCCCAAAGCCCGATTGGTTGAAAAGTTAGAGGCTTTCTTTGAAGTCCATTATCCATTTATTCAGAGCTTTTCTTTGCTGAGTCAGGAAGATTATGAAGCAGAGCTGGAGAATCTGCCAGATTGGTGGACCAAAGACCTGGCTCGAAAAGATGTCCTCTTCTACACGGAGAGCTTGGATGTGGATCAAGTCATCGAGAAAGTGAACAGTTTGGAACTGAAAGATGAAGTGGTTCATTTTGGAAAACATGGGATTTTCTGGGGGAAATTTTCTGAAGAATCCTACTATGCAACTGCCTATCATAAGCACTTGCTCAAGATGCCTTTTTATCGCAACATCACCATTCGCAATGCAAAAACCTTTGACAAAATCGGTCAAATGCTAAAAAATAATAAAGGAGACACAGAATGACATTTTTAGATAAGATCAAAGAAACAGCTGCTTTCCTGAAAGAAAAAGGAATCCAAGCGCCTGAGTTTGGTTTAATCCTTGGATCAGGACTTGGAGAATTGGCTGAAGAAATCGAAAATCCTGTTGTAGTAGACTATGCAGATATTCCAAACTGGGGCCGTTCGACAGTAGTCGGTCACGCTGGTAAATTGGTATATGGAGAACTTGCAGGTCGCAAGGTCTTGGCTCTTCAAGGTCGCTTCCATTTCTACGAAGGAAATCCTCTTGAAGTCGTGACTTTCCCAGTTCGTGTGATGAAAGTACTCGGATGTGAAGGTGTCATTGTAACCAATGCAGCTGGAGGTATTGGATTTGGTCCTGGTACCTTGATGGCTATCTCAGACCATATCAATATGACGGGGCAGAACCCATTGATGGGTGAAAATTTGGATGATTTTGGTCCACGTTTCCCAGATATGTCTAAAGCCTACACTCCAGAATACCGAGCTACTGCCCATGAAGTAGCTAAGAAACTTGGTATCAAGCTTGATGAAGGTGTCTATATCGGTGTTACTGGTCCGACATATGAAACACCTGCAGAGATTCGTGCCTATAAGACATTGGGAGCAGATGCAGTTGGTATGTCTACTGTTCCTGAAGTGATTGTGGCAGCTCACTCAGGCTTGAAAGTTCTAGGAATTTCATGTATTACGAACCATGCTGCAGGATTCCAAGAAGAACTCAACCACGAAGAAGTTGTGGAAGTGACAGAGCGTGTCAAAGGTGACTTCAAAGGCTTACTTAAAGCGATTCTTGCTGAATTGTAATGTCATGAGAGTTCACTTTATTTTACATGAGAGATTTGAGGTTCCAGGCGCATATCTAAAATGGGCTATAGAACGAGGTCATCAAATTACATCAACAAAGGTTTATGAAAAAGAACCTCTTCCTGAAACAATTGACGGGATTGATTTTCTGATTGTCATGGGTGGTCCTCAATCACCTGATGAGGATAGAGAAAACTTCCCATACTATGATCCAAAGGCTGAGCTTGCTTTTATGAAAGAAGCGATTGCTGCAGATATCTATATTGTTGGTGTCTGTCTTGGTGCGCAACTCCTATCTGTTGCCTATGGTGCGAAGTATGAACATAGTCCAGAGCGCGAGATCGGCGTTTATCCTGTGACATTGACGATGCAAGGTTTAACAGATCCTCATGTAAGCTTGTTCGGAGAAACCATAGAAACTAGCCACTGGCACGGTGATATGCCAGGGCTGACAGATGAAGCTGTCGTCTTGGCGACCAGTCAAGGTTGTCCACGCCAAATTATTCGCTTCAGTCCAAAACATTATGCCTTTCAGGCTCATTTGGAATTTGATCCAGACGCAGTAGAATTATTGATTGCTGCGGATGGTGAGGAGAAATTAAGAGAGCAAAGTGAAAAGTTGCCTTTTGTTCAAACACCAGAAGAATTACGTGGAAACGATTATTCTGAAATGAATGCAAAACTGTATGCATTTTTAGATTCATTGGTAAACTAGGAACTACAGAAAGGCAGAGTATCTGAGTTATAGTCAAACTCGGGCTAATTGTTCTGTGAAATATTTAAATTTAAAATCAAGAAAGAAAGGATGGGTAAACCGTATTTGCTGAACTGAATACGGGCAGAGAACTGCGTGAAAAAGATAAACTGTCTAGCATCTGCGATGCTTCGTCAGTTTCCTATTTTTACTTTGTTCTCTGTCGCTATCCTAAATATACAATAAAGAAAGGTAGAGCGTGTGTTCAAATTTGAACACGAGCGGAAACTTTTCTAGAAATTCAGAAAGGAAGGGGAGTTCGGTTTTGAATTGAACTCGGACTGTTCTCTTCTATATCATAAAAATTAAGAAAGAAAGGAATTGAACCCACCCTAAAAGCAGTGGGAAAAAGATAGTTGGTCTAGCGAGCATCGCTCACTGCACCCAACTCCTATTTTCCCTTCGCTTTTTGACGGGTTTGGTATCTTATATTATGTCTATCCATATTGCTGCTCAGCAGGGTGAAATTGCTGATAAAATTCTTCTTCCGGGGGATCCTCTTCGTGCGAAATTTATTGCGGAGAATTTCCTTGAAGATGCTGTTTGTTTTAACGAAGTGCGTAACATGTTTGGTTACACTGGTACTTACAAAGGGCACCGTGTATCTGTCATGGGAACTGGGATGGGGATGCCATCCATTTCGATTTATGCGCGTGAGTTGATTGTGGACTACGGTGTGCAAAAATTGATCCGTGTGGGAACTGCTGGTTCTTTGAATGAAGATGTCCACGTCCGTGAATTGGTTTTGGCGCAAGCAGCTGCAACCAACTCAAACATCATCCGCAACGACTGGCCACAGTATGATTTTCCACAAATCGCTAGTTTTGATTTGCTAGACAAGGCCTACCATATCGCCAAAGAACTTGGTATGACCACCCACGTTGGGAACGTTTTGTCATCAGATGTCTTTTATTCAAACTACTTTGAAAAGAACATCGAACTTGGTAAATGGGGAGTTAAAGCTGTGGAAATGGAAGCAGCAGCCCTCTACTACTTGGCTGCCCAACACCACGTCGATGCACTTGCTATCATGACCATTTCTGATAGCTTGGTCAATCCAGATGAAGACACCACTGCAGAAGAACGCCAAAATACCTTCACTGATATGATGAAGGTTGGTTTGGAAACCTTGATTGCAGAGTAAAATGTAAACGAAAATCCTGATTTCATTTGAAATCAGGATTTTTTCATAGATGCGATTTTTTCTGGATCTGGTGTAACGCGGAGGGTCTTTTGTCCGGTATAGGTTACAAAACCGGGTTTTCCTCCTGTTGGTTTGTTGAGTTTTTTTACTTCAATCATATCCACTTGCACGAGATTTGACAAACGCCCTTTGGAGAAGTAGGCAGCTAGTTCGGCCGCATCTGTCTTAACTTCGTCAGAAGGATTAAGATTTCCTGAGATGACGACGTGGCTGCCAGGAATGTTCTTGGCATGGAACCAAAGTTCCTCCTTGCGGGCCATTTTAAAGGTCAATTCCTCATTTTGCAGGTTGTTTCGTCCGACATAGATGATGGTCTTGCCATCGCTCGCCAGATACTGTTCTGGTTTTTTGCGTTTCTGAATTTTCTCGCGTTGGCGTCTTCTAATAAAGCCAGTTTGGATCAATTCTTCACGGATTTCAGCGATTTCCTCCAGCCCAGCTTGATTGAGCACAGTCTCGACACTTTCTAGATAAAGAATGGTAGCCTTGGTTTCTTCGATCAGTTCAGTCAGGTATTTGACTGCTTCTTTGAGTTTCTGGTAACGTTTAAAATAGCGTTGAGCATTCTGGCTGGGAGTTAGTGCCTTATCAAGAGCAATGGTGATAGGCTGATTGGTGTAGTAGTTGTCTAGGATAACCTGATCTTGGTCATTAGGCACTTGGTGGAGGAAGGTTGTCAGCAACTCGCCCTTTTGACGAAATTCCTCAGCATTGTCTGTCGCCAGTAATTCTTTTTCTTGTTTTTTGAGTTTGTGGCGATTTTTTTGAAGCTCATTTTCAACACGACGAATGAGTTCGCTGGCTTGCTGTTTGACACGGTCGCGCTCAGCCTTGTCCTTATAGTAGATGTCCAGCAAGTCAGAAAGACTGGTAAAAGGCTCTCCCACCTGATTTGCAAAAGGAACTGGGCTGAAAGAAGTCTTCGTTAGGAAAGGCTTGGTTTCTTGCCCGAAGAAGTTTCGGAAAGTAGACAGTTTATCACTGACAAGAATGTTTTCCAATTCATTTGCCGTATCACGTCCCAGACCTTGAAAGAGACTTTGAAGATTTTTTGCTGTTAGTTCCTGTGTTTGCAGGATTTCAAAGAGCTTTTCATCCTTGACGGTAAATGGATTGAGAGACTCGGTACTTGGCGGAGCGATATAGGTCGAGCCTGGTAGCAAGGTGCGGTAGCTGTTTTGTGAAAAACCAACGTGTTTGATGACTTCGAGGATTTTATGGCTACTTTTATCAACGAGGAGAATATTACTGTGTTTGCCCATGATTTCGATAATGAGAGTCGCCTGGATATGATCCCCAATCTCGTTTTTATTGGAAACGGTGATTTCTACGATACGGTCGTTTTCGACTTGCTCAATGGACTCAATCAGAGCACCCTGCAAATACTTCCTCAAAACCATGATAAAGGTAGAAGGTTGGGCTGGATTTTCAAAGGTCGTTTGGGTCAGCTGAATGCGTCCAAAAACGGGATGAGCAGAGAGGAGCAGGCGATGACTTTGGCGATTGCTGCGGATTTGCAAGACCAACTCTTGTTCAAAAGGTTGATTGATTTTCTGGATGCGACCATTGACTAACTCTCTTCGCAATTCCTCAATCATGTGGTATAAAAAAAATCCGTCAAATGACATCGTTCTCTCCTTGTGATTGTATTCCATAGTATTATATCAAAAAGGTAGAATAAAATCATGGAAATATGGTATAATAAAGCCAAGTAAAGAGAATCGAGAAGTACATGTATATTGAAATGGTAGATGAAACTGGTCAAGTTTCACAAGAAATCCTGCAACAAACCCAAGAAATTTTGGAATTTGCAGCCCAAAAAATAGGAAAAGAAGACAAGGAGATGGCAGTCACTTTTGTGACCAATGAGCGTAGCCACGAACTCAATCTCGAGTACCGTGATACAGATCGTCCGACAGATGTCATTAGCCTTGAGTATAAACCAGAGTTGGATATTGCCTTTGACGAAGAGGATTTGCTTGAAAATCCTGAATTAGCAGAGATGATGTCTGAGTTTGATGCCTATATTGGAGAGCTTTTCATCTCTATCGATAAAGCGCATGAGCAGGCTGAGGAATACGACCACAGTTTTGAGCGTGAGATGGGCTTCTTGGCAGTACACGGCTTTTTACACATTAACGGCTACGATCACTACACTCCGGAAGAAGAAGCGGAGATGTTCGGTTTACAAGAAGAAATTTTGACAGCCTATGGACTCACAAGACAATAAACGAAAATGGAAAAATCGTGACCTGGTATCCAGTTTAGAATTTGCCCTTACAGGAATTCTGACTGCTTTCAAGGAAGAACGCAATATGCGAAAACATGCAGTGACGGCTCTAGTGGTCATCCTTGCAGGTTTTGTTTTTCAGGTGTCACGGATCGAATGGCTCTTTCTCCTAATGAGCATTTTCTTAGTAGTAGCATTTGAGATTATTAATTCCGCTATCGAAAATGTGGTGGATCTAGCCAGTCACTATCACTTTTCTATGTTGGCAAAGAAAGCCAAGGACATGGCAGCAGGAGCCGTGCTAGTTGTCTCTCTTTTTGCTGCAGTGACAGGTGCACTTATCTTTCTCCCACGCATTTGGGATATACTATTTTAAACACTAAGAGGAAATTATGACATTTAAATCAGGCTTTGTAGCTATTTTGGGACGTCCCAATGTTGGGAAGTCAACATTTTTAAATCACGTGATGGGGCAAAAGATTGCCATTATGAGTGACAAAGCGCAAACAACGCGCAATAAAATCATGGGGATTTACACCACGGATAAGGAGCAAATCGTCTTTATCGACACGCCGGGGATTCACAAGCCAAAAACAGCTCTTGGGGATTTCATGGTGGAATCTGCCTACAGTACCCTTCGTGAAGTGGATACCGTTCTTTTCATGGTGCCAGCTGATGAGCCACGTGGTAAGGGCGACGACATGATCATCGAGCGTCTGAAAGCTGCCAAGGTTCCAGTTATTTTGGTGGTCAATAAGATTGACAAGGTTCATCCAGACCAGCTTTTGTCTCAGATTGATGACTTCCGTAACCAGATGGACTTTAAGGAAATTGTCCCTATCTCAGCCCTTCAAGGAAATAACGTTTCTCGTCTAATTGACATCCTCAGTGAAAATCTTGAGGAAGGTTTCCAGTATTTCCCAGCTGATCAAATCACAGACCACCCAGAGCGTTTCTTGGTTTCAGAAATGATTCGTGAGAAAGTCTTGCACCTAACGCGTGAAGAAATCCCTCACTCAGTTGCAGTAGTAATTGACTCCATGAAGCGTGACGAAGAGACCGACAAGGTTCATATCCGGGCAACCATCATGGTTGAGCGTGATAGTCAAAAAGGTATTATCATCGGAAAAGGTGGCGCCATGCTCAAGAAAATTGGGGCCATGGCCCGTCGTGATATCGAACTCATGCTAGGGGACAAGGTTTTCCTAGAAACTTGGGTCAAGGTCAAGAAAAACTGGCGTGATAAAAAGCTAGATTTGGCTGACTTTGGCTATAATGAAAAAGAATACTAAGTAGAGGTGGGCTCATGCCTGCTTCTTGTTTTTACAGAAGGAGGACTTATGCCTGAATTACCTGAGGTTGAAACGGTTCGTCGTGGCTTAGAAAAATTGATTTTGGGAAAGAAGATTTCGAGTATAGAAATTCGTTATCCCAAGATGATTAAGACGGATTTGGAAGAGTTTCAAAGGGAATTACCTGATCAGATTATCGAGTCAATGGGGCGCCGTGGAAAATATTTGCTTTTTTACCTAACAGACAAGGTTTTGATTTCCCATCTGCGGATGGAGGGAAAGTATTTTTTCTATCCAGACCAAGTTCCAGAACGTAAACATGCTCATGTTTTCTTCCAGTTTGAGGATGGTGGTACGCTTGTTTACGAGGATGTACGCAAGTTTGGTACAATGGAATTGCTGGCACCCGACCTTTTGGATGTCTACTTTATTTCTAAGAAACTAGGGCCTGAGCCAAGAGAGCAGGACTTTGATTTGCAGGTCTTTCAAGCTGCCCTAGCCAAGTCTAAAAAGCCTATCAAATCTCATCTCCTAGACCAAACCTTGGTAGCTGGTCTAGGTAATATCTATGTGGATGAGGTCCTCTGGCGAGCTCAGGTTCATCCAGCTAGACCTTCCCAAACTTTGACTGCAGAAGAAGCGTCAGCTATTCATGACCAGACCATTGCTGTTTTGGGACAGGCAGTTGAAAAGGGCGGTTCCACCATTCGGACCTATACCAATGCCTTTGGAGAAGACGGAACCATGCAGGACTTCCATCAGGTCTATGATAAGACTGGACAAGCATGTTCGCGCTGTGGGGCAGTGATTGAGAAATTCCAGCTCGGTGGACGAGGAACTCATTTTTGTCCTCAGTGTCAAAGGAGGGACTGATGGGAAAAATCATCGGAATCACAGGAGGAATTGCCTCTGGTAAGTCAACTGTAACAAATTTCCTAAGAGAGAAAGGTTTTCAAGCGGTGGATGCCGATGCAGTCGTCCATGATCTACAAAAACCCGGGGGTCGTCTTTATCAGGTTTTAGTCCAGCATTTTGGACAGGAAATCATCCTTGAAAATGGAGAACTCAATCGCCCTCTCCTGGCTAGTCTCATCTTTTCAAATCCTGAGGAGCGGGAATGGTCTAAGCAAACCCAAGGAAAGATTATTCGTGAGGAATTGGCTGCACTGAGAGACCAGTTAGCCCAGACAGAAACGATTTTTTTCATGGATATTCCCCTACTTTTTGAACAGGACTACAGTGCCTGGTTTGATGAGACATGGCTGGTCTATGTGGATCGAGATGTTCAGGTGGAACGTTTCATGAAACGGGATCATCTTTCTAAGGAAGTAGCAGAGTCGCGTCTGGCAGCTCAGTGGTCTTTAGAAGAAAAGAAAAAATTGGCGAGTCATGTTCTAGACAACAATGGCAGTCGTGATCAGCTTGTGGCTCAAGTAGTGAAGTTACTTGAAGGAGGCGATAGCTGTGCAAGAGATTAGTTGGAAAGAGAATCTTCGTGTCGCCTGGTTCGGTAGCTTTTTAACGGGAGCTAGTATTTCCTTGGTCGTTCCTTTCATGCCTATCTTTGTAGAGCAGTTGGGAATTGAAGGAGACCAAGTTGCTTTCTATGCTGGATTAGCCATCTCAGTTTCGGCTGTTTCAGCAGCTCTAGTTTCTCCTATCTGGGGTATTCTTGCTGACAAGTACGGTCGAAAACCCATGATGATTCGAGCAGGTCTTGCCATGACCATTACCATGGGAGGTTTGGCCTTTGTTCCGAATATCTATTGGCTGATCTTTCTTAGATTACTAAATGGTGTATTTACAGGTTTTGTCCCCAATGCGACGGCCTTGATTGCTAGTCAGGTACCTAAAGATAAGTCTGGAGCGGCTCTGGGAACTCTATCTACAGGAGTTGTTGCAGGAACACTGACGGGTCCCTTTGTTGGAGGCTTTATTGCTGAAATTTTTGGCATTCGTAATGTCTTTTTATTGGTAGGTGCTTTCTTATTTTTAGCTGCAATCCTAACCATTTTCTTTATCAAGGAAGATTTTCAACCAGTGGCTAAGGAGAAGGCTATCCCAACGAAAGAAGTATTTTCTTCTTTCAAGTATCCTAGGCTTTTAGTGAATCTATTTTTGACGAGCTTCGTCATTCAATTTTCAGCTCAATTAATTGGTCCCATTCTAGCTCTCTATGTGCGGGACTTAGGGCAGACTGAGAATCTCCTCTTTGTATCAGGATTAATCGTATCCAGCATGGGGTTTTCTAGCATGATGAGTGCTGGAATTCTAGGAAAACTTGGCGATAAGGTAGGGAATCATAGATTGTTAGTTGCAGCGCAGATTTATTCCGTCATCATTTACCTTCTTTGTGCCCATGCAACCAGCCCCCTTCAACTTGGCTTGTATCGTTTTCTCTTTGGTTTGGGAACGGGAGCTCTCATACCAGGTGTTAATGCGCTTCTTAGCAAAATGACTCCAAAATCAGGTATTTCAAGGATTTTCGCCTTCAACCAAGTCTTTTTTTACCTTGGTGGAGTGATCGGACCTATGGCGGGATCCGCAGTTGCAGGATATTTGGGCTACCATGCTGTCTTTTATGCGACAGCAGCCTGTGTAGCTTTCAGTTGTTTATGTAACTTAGTGCAATTTAGATCATTATTAAAAGTAAAGG
Organism: Streptococcus oralis; assembly: GCF_026782085.1. Lineage (GTDB taxonomy): Bacteria > Bacillota > Bacilli > Lactobacillales > Streptococcaceae > Streptococcus > Streptococcus oralis_DA. Next base: position 451,985 of record NZ_JAKUVW010000004.1, on the reverse strand, counting down.
AAATCTAGTGCGAGTAAAAATCAATCTCAAGTGCTCCTCTTGTGGCAGCATGAATTATCTAACCAGTAAGAACTCCAAAACCCATCCAGACAAGATTGAGGTGTTAAAATATTGTCCAAAGGAAAGAAAAGTAACTTTACATCTTGAATCTAAGTAGAATTTATGGTAAAATAATAGGGATTTTAAGGAGTTTGATATGTATAACCTATTATTAACCATTTTATTAGTATTATCTGTTGTGATTGTGATTGCAATTTTCATGCAACCAACTAAGAACCAATCCAGCAATGTATTTGATGCCAGCTCAGGTGATTTGTTTGAACGTAGTAAAGCGCGTGGTTTTGAAGCTGTGATGCAACGTTTGACAGGTATTTTAGTCTTTTTCTGGCTAGCCATTGCCTTAGCATTGACGGTATTATCAAGTAGATAAGAAATGGGCAGGACTAGGTCTTAGCCTATTTTTATTTTTATACTCTTCAAAAATCAAATTCAAACCACGTCAGCGTCGGCTTGTCGTATATGTGTTACTGACTTCGTCAGTTCTATCCACAACCTCAAAACGGTATTTTGAGCAACCTGCGACTAGCTTTCTAGTTTGCTCTTTGATTTTTATTGAATATTAAATGATGTTTGAGAAGGTCTTACAGTAAAAGAAAATTAAAAAATCTAGAAAGAAAACATGAAATATAAAATTAAAGAATATTTGCAAGAGAAGGGGCGAGTGACGGTAAATGACCTGGCCCAGGCTCTCGGAAAGGATGGGTCCAAGGATTTCCGTGAGTTGATTAAAACCCTGTCTCTGATGGAAAGAAAGCACCAGATTCGTTTTGAAGATGATGGTAGTTTATGTCTGGACCAAAAGAAGAAACATGAAATTACCCTCAAAGGAATTTTTCATGCCCATAAAAATGGCTTTGGATTTGTCAGTCTGGAAGGCGAAGAGGACGACCTTTTTGTAGGAAAAAACGATGTCAACTATGCTATTGATGGCGATACCGTTGAGGTGGTCATCAAGAAAGTCGCTGACCGCAACAAGGGAACAGCTGCCGAAGCCAAAATTATCGATATCCTAGAGCACAGCCTGACGACAGTTGTCGGGCAAATTGTTCTGGATCAGGAAAAGCCCAAGTATGCGGGCTACATTCGTTCAAAGAATCAGAAAATCAGCCAACCGATTTATGTGAAGAAACCGGCTATCAAGTTGGAAGGTACTGAAGTTCTCAAGGTCTTTATTGACAAATACCCAAGTAAGAAACATGATTTCTTTGTCGCTAGTGTACTGGATGTGGTGGGACACTCGACAGATGCTGGGATTGACGTTCTTGAAGTCTTGGAATCCATGGATATTGTCTCAGAATTTCCAGAAGCTGTTCTCAAAGAGGCAGAAAGTGTGCCAGATGCTCCGTCTCAAAAGGATATGGAAGGTCGTCTGGACCTAAGAGATGAAATCACCTTTACCATTGACGGCGCGGATGCCAAGGACTTGGACGACGCAGTTCACATTAAGCCTTTGAAAAATGGCAATATCGAACTCGGTGTTCACATCGCGGATGTTTCCTACTATGTGACAGAGGGTTCTGCACTTGATAAGGAAGCCCTTAACCGCGCGACTTCTGTCTATGTAACAGACCGAGTGGTCCCAATGCTTCCAGAACGTTTGTCAAATGGAATCTGCTCTCTCAATCCTCAAGTAGATCGCTTGACCCAGTCTACCATTATGGAAATTGATAAACATGGTCGTGTAGTCAACTACACCATCACACAAACGGTCATTAAGACTAGCTTCCGTATGACCTATAGCGCTGTCAATGACATCCTGGCTGGCGACGAGGAAAAGAGACAAGAGTTTAAGAAAATTGTTCCTAGTATCGAACTCATGGCCAAGCTCCATGAAAGGCTAGAAAGCATGCGTGAAAAACGTGGAGCTCTCAATTTTGATACCAGTGAAGCTAAGATTCTAGTGGATAAAAAAGGCAAGCCTGTGGATATCGTTCTTCGTCAGCGTGGTGTTGCTGAACGGATGATTGAGTCCTTTATGCTAATTGCCAACGAAACAGTTGCCGAGCACTTTAGCAAGCTGGACCTACCTTTTATCTATCGGATTCATGAGGAGCCCAAGGCTGAAAAAGTTCAGAAGTTTATTGATTATGCTTCGAGCTTTGGTTTGCGGATTTATGGGACTGCCAGTGAGATTAGCCAGGAGGCGCTTCAAGACATCATGCGTGCGGTTGAGGGAGAGCCCTATGCGGATGTATTATCCATGATGCTTCTACGTTCCATGCAGCAGGCTCGTTATTCAGAGCACAATCACGGTCACTATGGGTTGGCTGCGGACTATTACACTCATTTTACCAGCCCCATTCGCCGTTATCCAGATCTCCTTGTCCACCGTATGATTCGGGATTACGGCCTTTCTAAGGAAATAGCCGAGCATTTTGAACAAGTGATTCCAGAGATTGCGACCCAGTCTTCCAACCGTGAGCGTCGTGCCATCGAGGCTGAGCGTGAAGTCGAAGCCATGAAAAAAGCTGAGTACATGGAAGAATACGTGGGAGAAGAGTATGATGCAGTCGTATCCAGCATCGTCAAATTCGGTCTCTTTGTTGAATTGCCAAATACAGTCGAAGGTTTGATTCACATCACTAACCTACCTGAATTTTATCATTTCAATGAGCGTGATTTGACACTCCGTGGAGAGAAATCGGGTACAACTTTCCGTGTGGGACAGCAGATTCGCATTCGAGTTGAAAGAGCCGATAAGATGACAGGAGAGATTGATTTCTCTTTCGTACCTAGTGAGTTTGATGTCATCGAAAAAGGCTTGAAACAAGCTGGGCGCAAGGACAGAAGTCGAGGTTCAAATCGCCGTTCAGACAAGAAGGAAGATAAGAGAAAATCAGGGCGCTCAAATGATAAGCACAAGCATTCACAAAAAGATAAAAAGAAAAAAGGCAAGAAACCTTTTTATAAGGAAGTAGCTAAGAAAGGAGCCAAGCATGGCAAAGGGCGAGGGAAAGGTCGTCGCACAAAATAAAAAAGCGCACCACGACTATACAATCGTAGATACGCTAGAGGCAGGGATGGTCCTGACTGGAACCGAAATCAAGAGTGTTCGAGCTGCTCGAATCAATCTCAAGGACGGCTTTGCCCAAGTAAAAAATGGGGAAGTCTGGCTGAGCAATGTTCATATCGCCCCTTACGAAGAGGGCAATATCTGGAACCAGGAACCTGAACGCCGTCGCAAACTTCTACTCCATAAGAAGCAAATTCAAAAACTGGAACAAGAGACCAAAGGGACAGGAATGACCCTTGTACCCCTTAAAGTCTACATCAAAGATGGCTACGCCAAGCTCCTTTTAGGTTTAGCAAAAGGGAAACATGACTATGACAAACGGGAGTCGATCAAGCGACGTGAACAAAACCGCGACATCGCGCGTGTGATGAAAGCTGTCAACCAGCGTTAAGAAGAGGAAGTAAAATGGAAAAATTAATTGCCTATAAACGGATGCCCCTGTGGAATAAACAGACCATGCCAGAAGCTGTCCAGCAAAAGCACAATACTAAAGTCGGCACTTGGGGAAAAATTACTGTCTTGAAGGGGGCACTCAAGTTTATTGAGTTGACTGAAGATGGTGAGGTTCTAGTTGAGCACCTCTTTGAAGCAGGAGCAGACAACCCTATGGCACAACCGCAAGCCTGGCATCGAGTAGAGGCCGCAACAGACGATGTAGAATGGTACTTGGAATTTTATTGTAAACCTGAGGATTATTTCCCTAAGAAATACCATACCAATCCAGTCCATTCAGAGGTCCTAGAGGCTATGCAAACGGTGAAACCTGGAAGAGCCTTGGATTTGGGTTGTGGTCAAGGCCGTAACTCTCTCTTTCTTGCACAGAATGGTTTTGATGTGACAGCTGTGGATCAAAATGAATTGTCCCTTGAAATCTTGCAAAGCATCGTAGAGCAAGAGGATTTAGACATGCCTGTAGGACTATACGATATCAATTCAGCCAGTGTTAGCCAAGACTATGATTTCATCGTATCAACAGTTGTTCTCATGTTCCTACAAGCAGACCGCATTCCAGCTATCATCCAAAATATGCAGGAGCACACCACGGTTGGTGGCTATAACCTCATCGTCTGTGCCATGGACACGGAGGATTATCCTTGCTCAGTTAATTTCCCATTCACCTTTAAAGAAGGGGAGTTGGCAGACTACTACAAGGATTGGGAGTTGGTCAAGTACAATGAAAATCCAGGACATCTGCACCGTCGTGATGAAAATGGCAATCGCATTCAACTACGCTTTGCGACCATGTTAGCTAAAAAAGTCAAGTAAATCAAACCTATACCAGCGAATAGAAACTACTTTGCAAGGTCTCTATTCGTTTTTGTTTGCGTTGGTTTATTGGGACCAGCAGGAATTTATGCTATACTAGAAGTAGGAAATCAGAGCAGTAGAACTGTGTTGCTGATACTCTCAGCGCAAGAAAGTCTTTATGATGGAGGTGGTCGAATGACGAGTCTTTTGGTGGAATTGTATGATCGGCATGTGTTGGAAAAGAATGTCTACCAAGCCTTTGTCAGTGATTGTGACGAGATTCTCTTCCTTTCTTTGACGAAAATAAGCAATGAAGAGAAAGTTTCTCTCCGTCAGTTTATCATGGAAGAGGTGCCTCATATCCAACGAGTGACCTTTCGTCAGCTCTCCTTAGAACAACTAGCGGACCAGTTAGATTATTGCCTAGCAGGTTACGACCAGGTTCTTCTCGATGTTTTTGGTGGGGATTCGCTACTAGCCTTATCTCTCTATCAATACGGCTTGGATCGCTATCTTCCCATCGTTGCCATGGATGTCGAGCGAGGAAAACAATACAAGTGGGTAGCCGGCCAGTTAGAAAAAGAAGATTTGGACATTCCTACTCTAAGCATCCAACAGTTGATAGCCTTGCGTGGTGGAAAAATGCTCAAATCCAAACACCCTATCCACTCAGCTCAGCAAATTGCAGCCATCAAAAAACTAGCCAGTTTGGCTATTGCCAATCCTGCCCACTGGTATCAAGTGACCCAATTTTTCTCTCTAGCTAAGACCAATGACCTGCATGCTGAGACAAAGAAGATCCTGGAAAACAACGGCAAGTATTATCACTATCCAGAATCCCTTATCCCCTTACTAGTGGAAGCGGGAATGCTTTGTATTGAAAGCGAAGACAAGAAACGAGTAGCATACAGCTTTCCAAGTCAAGAAGCTCAAGTCTTTTGCCGCAATAAGGGGCATATTTTAGAGGTGTATCTCTATCTCTTGGCGCTCGAATCCCAGCTGTTTGATGAGTGCATGATAGGCGGTGAGATTGATTGGAATGGCATCTTTCCAGAGGCGAACAATGTTCAAAATGAGATTGATGTCATTCTGAGAAAGGGACGCTCGATTACCTTTATCTCTTGCAAAATGACAGATTTATCAGTTGAAGCTATCAATGAGCTAGAAGTCTACGCCAATCATTTTGCTGGGGAAAGTTGCCTCAAGCTAATTGTCTGTACGGGGAAAATCAATCCTGTTTATGCCAATCGCTGTCAAGAATACGGCGTGCTGGTCATTCGAAGTGAGCAGATTCCCAACCTCATACCCATGCTAAAAAAATATTCTAAGAGACAAAAGAGATAAGAAATAATATCATGAAAGGCTGGAATTCCAGTCTTTTTTGCTTCTTTTTCGAATAGAAAAGAAAAGGAGGTAGACCATGTTTGTTGCTAGAGATGCCAAGGGAAATTTGGTGAATGCACTCGAAAAAGACGTGACTAAGCAAGCTTATACCTGCCCCGCCTGTGGGGGCGGACTACAATTACGTCAAGGGCAGAGCATTCGAACGCATTTTGCCCATGAATCTTTAAGAGATTGTATGGCTATTTTTGAGAATGAAAGTCCAGAACACTTGGGCAACAAAGAGGCCCTTTATCACTGGGCCAAGAAGAACAATCAGGTCGCCTTAGAATATAGTCTGCCCGAGATTCAGCAGATAGCAGATGTTCTCGTCAATGGGAAACTAGCTCTGGAGGTTCAGTGCAGCCCCTTGTCCCAAAAACTTTTAGGCGATAGAAGTCAAGGCTACCGTAGTCAGGGATACCAAGTTATCTGGCTACTGGGAGAAAAACTCTGGTTAAAAGAGAGACTTACACAACTGCAAAGGGGCTTCCTCTATTTTAGTCAAAATATGGGATTCTATGTTTGGGAACTAGATTTCAAAAAGCAAGTTTTGAGACTGAAATATCTTTTACATCAGGACCTACGTGGCAAGCTTCATTTTCAGGTCAAGGAATTTCCCTATGGTCAAGGAAATCTCTTGGAAATTTTACGATTTCCTTATCAAAAACAAAAGCTAGCTAGTTTTTCAGTTTTTCAAGATTCAACTATCTGTCACTACATTCGCCAACAGTTGTACTACCAAACCCCTTACTGGATGAAAAAACAGGAGGAGGCTTATCAACGAGGAGACAATCTATTAAACCGTCAACTGGACGACTGGTATCCTCAGGTCAGACCGATAGAATCAGGTGATTTTTTGCAGATTGAAACGGATTTGGCTAGCTATTATAGAAATTTTCAGGCTTACTATCAAATGAATCCGAAAAATAATCGCCAAAAGCTCTATCCACCAGCCTTTTATCACTTATATTTCTCAAAAAATGTGGTAAAATAGAAAGGATGGAGGAATCTTATGGTATTACAACGACATGAAATAAATGAAAAAGATACATGGGATCTTTCGACAATCTACCCAACAGACCAGGCTTGGGAAGAAGCCTTGAAAGATTTAACTGAAAAAGTACAAACAGCAGCCCAGTATGAGGGGCATCTCTTGGACAGCGCAGACAGTTTGCTTGAGATCACAGAATTCTCACTTGACTTGGAACGCCAAGTTGAAAAGCTTTATGTCTATGCACATATGAAAAACGATCAGGACACGCGTGAATCCAAGTATCAAGAGTACTATGCTAAGGCAATGACCCTATACAGTCAGTTAGAACAAGCCTTTTCATTCTTTGAACCTGAGTTTATGGAGATTAGCGAAGAGCAGTATGCGGCCTTCCTAGAAGCTCAACCAAAACTCCAAGTTTACAAGCACTTTTTTGACAAGCTCTTGCAAAAGAAAGACCATGTTCTTTCGCAACGTGAGGAAGAATTGCTTGCTGGAGCAGGAGAAATCTTTGGTTCTGCTAGTGAAACCTTCGCTATTTTGGACAATGCGGATATTAGCTTCCCATACGTGCTTGATGACGAAGGCAAGGAAGTGCAACTCTCACACGGTACTTACATCCGTTTGATGGAGTCTAAAAACCGTGAAGTGCGTCGTGGTGCCTATGAAGCCCTTTATGCGACTTACGAGCAATTCCAACACACTTATGCCAAGACCTTGCAGACAAATGTTAAGGTGCAAAACTACCGTGCCAAAGTTCGCAACTATAAGAGCGCTCGCCATGCAGCCCTCGCAGCAAATTTTGTTCCAGAAAGTGTCTATGACAATCTAGTAGCAGCAGTTCGCAAACATTTGCCGCTTTTGCATCGTTACCTCGAACTTCGTTCTAAAATCTTGGGGATTTCCGACCTCAAGATGTACGATGTATACACACCACTCTCGTCAGTAGATTATAGCTTTACCTACGAGGAAGCCTTGAAAAAGGCAGAAGAAGCTTTGGCAGTCTTGGGTGACGACTACTTGAGCCGTGTCAAATGTGCCTTTAGCGAGCGTTGGATTGATGTCTATGAAAACCAAGGCAAGCGTTCTGGTGCCTACTCTGGTGGTTCTTACGATACCAATGCCTTCATGCTTCTCAACTGGCAGGACAATCTAGACAATCTCTTTACCCTTGTCCATGAGACAGGTCACAGTATGCACTCCAGCTATACTCGTGAAACCCAACCTTATGTTTACGGAGATTACTCAATCTTCTTGGCTGAGATTGCCTCAACTACCAACGAAAATATCTTGACAGAGAAATTGTTGGAAGAAGTAGAAGACGACGCAACGCGCTTTGCTATTCTCAATAACTTCCTAGATGGTTTCCGTGGAACAGTCTTCCGTCAAACTCAATTCGCTGAGTTTGAACATGCTATCCACCAAGCAGACCAAAATGGAGAAGTCTTGACAAGTGATTTCCTCAATAAACTCTACGCTGACTTGAACCAAGAGTACTATGGACTCAGCAAGGAAGACAATCCTCAGATCCAATACGAGTGGGCACGCATTCCTCACTTCTACTATAACTACTATGTTTATCAGTATTCAACTGGTTTTGCAGCTGCTTCAGCCTTAGCTGAAAAGATTGTCCATGGTAGTCAAGAAGATCGTGACCGCTATATCGACTACCTCAAGGCAGGTAAGTCAGACTATCCACTCAATGTCATGAGAAAAGCGGGAGTGGATATGGAGAAGGAAGACTATCTCAACGATGCCTTTGCAGTCTTTGAACGTCGCTTGAACGAGTTTGAAGCCCTTGTTGAAAAATTGGGACTAGCTTAAGATGGTAGAGTCTTATAGTAAAAATGCCAACCATAACATGCGTCGTCCCGTCGTCAAGGAAGAAATCGTTGAACTCATGCGCCAGCGTCAAAAGCAGGTGACAGGTTCTTTGAAAGAATTGGAGACCTTTGCTCGCAAGGAGAACATTCCCATCATTCCCCATGAAACAGTTGCCTACTTCCGTTTTCTTATGGAAACTATGCAACCTAAGAACATTTTGGAAATTGGGACAGCTATCGGTTTTTCTGCTCTCTTGATGGCGGAACATGCGCCAGATGCTAAGATTACAACCATTGACCGTAATCCTGAGATGATTGGCTTTGCCAAGGAAAACTTTGCCCAGTTTGACAGTCGTCAGCAAATCACTCTTTTAGAGGGAGATGCAGTCGATGTTTTATCCAGTCTGACAGAAACTTATGACTTTGTCTTTATGGATTCGGCCAAGTCCAAGTATATCGTCTTTCTGCCTGAAATCCTCAAGCACTTGGAAGTCGGTGGAGTAGTGGTCTTGGATGATATTTTCCAAGGAGGAGATGTTGCCAAGGACATCATGGAAGTCCGCCGAGGTCAACGCACCATTTACCGTGGTTTGCAAAGACTTTTCGACGCAACTTTGGACAATCCAGGTCTAACAGCAACTCTAGTTCCACTTGGAGATGGTATTCTCATGCTACGAAAGAATCTAGCAGAAGTAGAGCTTCCTGAGAGCGAATGATTTTCAGAAAAATTTAAGAAATTATAGTAAAATAGATAAGGTAACACTTACCGTAAAAGGAGTAAAAATGAAGAAAAAACTTATGGCAGGAGCCATCACACTTTTATCAGTAGCAACACTTGCAGCTTGTTCAAACAGTTCTGAAGGAAAAGATTTGATCAGCATGAAGGGCGATGTGATTACAGAGCATCAATTCTTTGAAGAAGTAAAGAACAATCCAACTGCACAACAAGTCTTGCTCAATATGACCATCCAAAAAGTATTTGAACAACAATATGGATCAGAAGTAACGGATAAAGATGTGGATGATGCTGTTGCTGAAGAACAAAAGAAATACGGCGATAGCTACAACAGCGTGCTTCAACGTGCAGGTATGACACCTGAGACTCGTAAAGCTCAAATCCGTACCAGCAAATTGGTTGAATTAGCGGTTAAGAAGGCTGCAGAGAGCGAGTTGACAGACGAAGCCTACCAAAAAGCTTTTGAGTCTTATACACCAGATGTGACAGCTCAAATCATCCGTTTGGATAATGAAGACAAGGCAAAAGAAGTACTTGAGAAAGCTAAAGCAGAAGGTGCGGATTTTGCTCAGTTGGCAAAAGACAACTCTAACGATGACAAGACAAAAGAAAATGGTGGAGAAATCACTTTTGACTCTGCTTCTACAGAACTTCCAGAACAAGTTAAGAAAGCAGCCTTTGCCTTGGATGTGAACGGGGTTTCTGATGTGATTACAGCTACTGGAACACAAGCCTACAGCAGTCAGTTCTACATCATCAAAGTAACGAAGAAAACAGAAAAATCTTCTAATATAGAGGATTACAAAGAAAAATTGAAGACCATCATCTTGACTCAAAAACAAAATGATTCAGCTTTTGTTCAAGGAGTAATTGGTAAAGAATTGCAAGCAGCAAACATCAAGGTTAAAGACCAATCATTCCAAAACATCTTCACCCAATACATCGGTGGTGGTGACTCAAGCTCAAGCAGCAGTTCTTCATCTAACTAAGTAAGCAAAAAACAAATCTCAAAAGAGATTTGTTTTTTTATACCTGATACTAGAAAATGAGTAAAATTCGAAGGATTAAAGGATAAGAGTTTTTTTCTTTCTGAAAAAGTGGTATAATAGCAATCAAAACTAGAAAATAAAACGGAATTGGGAACAGAAGCGTCTGTTCCTATTAGAGTGGTGAAATATGAAAATTAGCAAAAGGCACCTACTAAACTATTCCATTTTGATTCCTTACTTCCTTTTATCGATTTTGGGGCTGATTGTGGTATATTCGACAACGAGTGCAACCTTGATCGAAGAAGGAAAAAGTGCCTTTCAATTGGTGCGTAACCAGGGGATCTTCTGGATAGCTAGTTTGATTCTGATTGCCTTAATCTATAAATTAAAATTAGGTTTCCTAAGAAACGGTCGTCTCATCTTTATCGTAATGATTGTGGAGATGGTTCTTTTAGCTCTGGCGCGACTGGTCGGAACACCTGTCAATGGAGCATACGGATGGATTTCTGTAGGACCTGTAACGATTCAGCCTGCGGAGTACCTTAAGATTATCATCATCTGGTACCTGGCACATCGATTTTCAAAACAACAAGATGAGATTGCGGTTTATGACTTCCAGGTTTTGACACAGAATCAGTGGCTACCTCGAGCTTTTAATGACTGGCGTTTTGTTCTGCTGGTTCTGATTGGTAGCTTGGGAATTTTCCCAGACTTGGGTAATGCGACCATCTTGGTCTTGGTGGCGCTCATCATGTATACGGTTAGTGGGATTGCCTATCGTTGGTTCTCGACCATTCTAGCTCTCTTGGCAGGAAGTTCAATGTTAGTCTTGTCTGTCATTCGCTTTGTTGGGGTTGAAAAGTTCTCTCAAATTCCTGTATTTGGTTACGTTGCTAAACGTTTTAGTGCCTTCTTTAATCCCTTTAATGACTTGGCGGGTGCAGGACACCAGCTCGCAAATTCCTACTATGCCATGGTTAATGGTGGCTGGTTCGGACTGGGACTAGGGAATTCTATCGAGAAGCGTGGTTATCTGCCAGAAGCCCATACGGATTTCGTCTTTTCGATTGTCATCGAGGAGTTTGGATTCGTAGGAGCCAGTATGATTTTGGCTCTACTCTTCTTCTTGATTTTGCGAATCATCTTGGTTGGTATTCGAGCAAAGGACCCCTTTAACTCTATGGTTGCTATTGGTGTCGGAGGAATGATCCTTGTTCAGGTCTTTGTCAATATTGGTGGGATTTCAGGGTTGATTCCTTCTACAGGGGTAACCTTCCCCTTCCTTTCACAAGGTGGGAACAGTCTATTGGTATTATCCGTGGCCATCGCGCTTGTACTGAATATTGATGCCAGTGAAAAACGTGCCAAACTTATCAGAGAATACGAAAATCAAACCGATGAAAGTCTGTAAGGATTGAATGGAAAGGAAAGTATATGTCTCTTCAAAAATTAGAAAACTATAGTAATAAAGCAGTCGTCCAAGAGGAAGTCTTGATTCTGACTGAGCTATTAGAAGATATCACAAAAAATATGCTGGCGCCAGAAACCTTTGAAAAGATTATCCAGTTGAAGGAATTATCAACTAGCGAGAATTATCAAGGGCTCAATGACCTAGTGACCAGTCTTTCGAATGAAGAAATGATTTACATTTCACGCTATTTCTCTATCCTTCCACTTTTGATTAATATCTCTGAGGATGTGGATTTGGCCTATGAAATCAATCACCAAAACAATGTGGACCAAGACTATTTAGGAAAATTATCTACAACGATTAAGATGGTAGCTGAAAAAGAAAATGCAGCCGAAATTTTAGAAAAGTTAAATGTCGTTCCTGTCTTGACCGCCCATCCAACGCAAGTACAACGCAAGAGTATGCTGGATTTAACCAACCACATCCATACGCTCTTGCGCAAGTACCGTGATGTCAAACTCGGCTTGATTAATAAAGAAAAATGGCACACAGATCTCCGCCGTTACATTGAGATTATCATGCAAACGGACATGATTCGTGAGAAAAAATTGAAAGTAACGAACGAAATCACCAACGTGATGGAGTATTACCAAAGTTCTTTCCTGAATGCTGTTCCACGTTTGACAGCTGAGTATAAAAAAATGGCAAAAGAACAAGGTATCGAGCTTGAGCATCCAAAACCGATTACTATGGGGATGTGGATCGGAGGAGACCGTGATGGAAATCCTTTCGTAACTGCGGAAACCCTCAACAAATCAGCTTTGACTCAGTGTGAAGTCATCATGAACTACTATGATGAAAAGATTTATAATCTTTATCGTGAGTTTTCACTGTCAACCAGCATCGTGAATGTCAGCGACAAGGTCCGTGAGATGGCGCTGAAGTCACAAGATAACTCGATTTACCGTGAAAAAGAACTCTATCGTCGTGCTCTTTTTGACATCCAAGCTAAGATGCAGGCAACCAAGGCTTATCTCATTGAAGACAAGGACCTTCAGCCAAGATATGCCACTGCAGATGAATTTTATCAAGATTTGTTGGCCATTCGCGACTCTCTCCTTGAGAACAAAGGAGAATACCTGATTTCAGGAGAATTTGTCGAGTTGATGCAAGCTGTCGAAATTTTTGGTTTCTACCTTGCTTCTATTGATATGCGCCAGGATTCTAGTGTTCACGAAGCCTGTGTGGCTGAATTGCTTGCATCTGCTGGTATCAATAATCACTATAGCGATCTGTCTGAAGACGAAAAATGTGACCTCCTCTTAAAAGAGTTGGAAGAAGATCCTCGTATCCTCTCAGCGACTCATGCTGAAAAGTCAGAACTGCTTGAAAAAGAACTCTCTATCTTTAAAGCTGCGCGCAAGTTGAAGGATAAACTGGGTGAAAATGTTATTCGTCAAACCATCATTTCGCACGCAACCAGTGTATCCGATATGTTAGAGCTAGCCATTATGCTTAAGGAAGTCGGCTTGGTGGATGCCCAAAAAGCCCGCGTTCAGATTGTTCCTCTCTTTGAAACGATTGAAGATTTGGATCACTCAGAAGAAACCATGAGAAGATATTTCTCTCTTCCTTTGGCTAAAAAATGGATTGCTTCAAAAGACAACTACCAAGAAATCATGCTTGGCTACTCTGATAGTAACAAGGATGGTGGTTATCTATCATCATGTTGGACCCTCTATAAAGCGCAACAACAACTGACGGCTATTGGGGATGAATTTGGCGTTAAGGTTACTTTCTTCCATGGTCGTGGTGGTACTGTGGGTCGTGGTGGTGGACCAACTTATGAAGCCATCACATCTCAACCACTTAAGTCTATTAAGGACCGTATCCGTTTGACTGAGCAAGGAGAAGTGATTGGAAACAAATACGGAAACAAAGACGCTGCCTATTATAACCTTGAAATGCTAGTTTCTGCAGCCATTAACCGTATGATTACCAAGAAGAAGAGTGATACCAATACGTCAAATCGTTACGAAGCTATTATGGATCAAGTAGTGGACCGTAGCTACGATATCTATCGTGATTTGGTCTTTGGAAATGAACATTTCTATGACTATTTCTTTGAATCAAGTCCAATCAAGGCTATTTCAAGCTTCAATATTGGTTCGCGTCCAGCAGCTCGTAAGACCATCACTGAAATTGGCGGTTTGCGTGCCATTCCTTGGGTCTTCTCATGGTCACAAAGCCGTGTTATGTTCCCTGGATGGTACGGAGTGGGATCAAGCTTTAAAGAATTTATAGATCAAGATCCGAAGAATATCGAGTTTCTTCGAGACATGTACCAAAACTGGCCTTTCTTCCAATCATTGCTTTCTAATGTAGACATGGTCTTGTCTAAGTCTAATATGAACATTGCTTTCGAATATGCCAAGCTCTGTGAAGACGAAGAAGTACAAGCTATCTACTACACTATTTTAGATGAATGGCAGTTGACTAAGGACGTTATTTTAGCTATCGAAGGTTATGACGAACTCTTGGCAGAAAACTCTTATCTAAAAGACAGTCTAAACTATCGTATGCCTTACTTTAATATCCTGAACTACATCCAGTTGGAGTTGATCAAACGTCAACGTCGCGGCGAATTGTCGGCAGACGAAGAAAAATTAATCCATACAACTATCAACGGAATTGCAACTGGTTTACGTAATTCAGGCTGATATTCTACAAACTTCCTCTTTTTTCAAGGGGAAGTTTTTGAATTGTTTAAAAAATTCTAAAAATAAGCTTGACAAGTAGTTGAAAAATGATATAATTTAAACATTCAGAAAGTAATCATGCTCATTTTTTAGAGAGTCTGTGGTTGGTGAAAGCAGATAGATGAAATTGATGAAATTGGGCTGAATGTACTTAAGAATTTGAAATCATAAAAATTCGGTGAGCACACCTTACAGTGCAACTCGTTATTGCGAGAAAGAGCGATAGGGATATTCTCTATAATTGAGGTGGCACCGCGCATCGACGTCCTCACACAAGTTTTTTGTGTGAGGACTTTTTCTATGAGGGGGGAAAGATATTGGAATTTAAACGATGGCATCGCTTGATGATGTGATTTAAAAAGTTAAGGTAAAAGAATTAAGGAGAAAGAAAAATGAAAAATAAACGTTTGATTGGAATTGTCGCTGGATTAGCAGTATTGGTAGTGGCTAGCTTGATTTATTCATCAATGAACAAGCCATCAGCTAAAGAAGAGCAAAAGGTTGCTAAGGTTGGTGTCCTTCAATTTGTTAGTCACCCATCCTTGGACTTGATTTACCAAGGAATTCAAGATGGACTAGCTGAAGAAGGCTATAAGGACGATCAAGTAAAAATCGACTTTATGAACTCTGAAGGTGATCAGAGCAAGGTTGCAACCATGAGTAAACAATTGGTAGCAAATGGAAACGACGTTGTTGTTGGGATTGCGACACCAGCTGCTCAAGGACTTGCTAGTGCTACAAAAGACCTACCTGTTATCATGGCTGCTATTACAGACCCAATCGGTGCTAACTTGGTCAAGGATTTGAAAAAACCAGGTGGCAACATCACAGGGGTGTCAGACCACAACCCTGCTGAACAACAAGTAGAGTTGATAAAAACCCTCACACCAAATGTCAAAACAATCGGCGCTCTCTACTCAAGTAGCGAAGATAACTCAAAAACACAGGTAGAAGAATTCAAGGCTTATGCTGAAAAAGCAGGTTTGACAGTCGAAACATTTGCGGTTCCTTCAACAAACGAAATTGCTTCAACAGTAAACGTTATGACTAGCAAGGTTGATGCTATCTGGGTTCCAATTGATAACACTATTGCTTCAGCCTTCTCAACTGTTGTATCAAGCAACCAATCAGCTAAAAAGCCAATCTACCCAAGTGCCACTGCCATGGTAGAAGCAGGTGGATTAGCATCTGTAGTAGTTGACCAACACGATCTTGGAGTGGCTACTGGTAAAATGATTGCCAAAGTTTTGAAAGGTGAAAAACCAGCTGATACGCCAGTTAATGTCTTTTCAACTGGTAAGTCAGTGATTAACAAAAAACTAGCGCAGGAACTTGGTATCACCATTCCTGAGTCCGTTCTAAAAGAAGCAGGACAGGTGATTGAATAAAGATAAAGGAGGAGCTGGACACATCTCCTCCCATTTTTACTAAAGAAAGAAATGAGTGAAAGATTATGATAGTATCCATTATTTCTCAGGGGATGGTCTGGGCGATTTTAGGTTTGGGAATCTTTATGACTTTTCGAATTTTGAATTTCCCTGATATGACTACTGAAGGTTCTTTTCCTCTTGGGGGAGCAGTAGCTGTAACCTTGATAACACAGGGAGTCAACCCATTTTTAGCAACCCTAGCCGCAGTAGGAGCGGGCTGTCTAGCTGGAATGGCGACAGGTCTCTTATATACCAAAGGAAAAATCCCAACCCTCTTATCAGGGATTTTGGTCATGACTTCCTGCCATTCCATCATGCTCATGATTATGGGGCGTGCCAATCTGGGGCTTCTTGGAACCAAGCAAATTCAGGATGTCTTGCCTTTTGATTCAGACCTTAACCAACTGCTGACTGGATTAATCTTTGTAGCTCTTGTTATTGGTCTCATGCTCTTTTTCCTAGATACCAAACTAGGTCAGGCCTACATCGCTACAGGTGACAATCCCGATATGGCTCGTAGCTTTGGTATCAATACTGGACGTATGGAACTCATGGGCTTGGTTCTCTCAAATGGGATTATCGCGCTTGCAGGAGCTTTAATTGCTCAACAAGAAGGATATGCAGACGTTTCTCGAGGAATCGGCGTGATTGTCGTAGGGCTTGCTAGCTTGATTATTGGTGAGGTATTGTTCAAGAGTTTGACCCTGGCAGAGCGACTCATGACCATCGTTGTAGGGTCTATTGCTTATCAGTTCCTCGTCTGGGGAGTGATTGCTCTTGGGTTTAATACAAGTTATCTTCGTTTGTACAGCGCCTTGATTTTGGCAGTTTGCCTCATGATTCCAACCTTCAAAAACAAATACCTGAAAGGAGTCAAGTTTAGCAAATGACAGCAATTGTAGAATTAAAAAATGCTACCAAAGTCATCACGAATGGCTTTGATGAGGAAAAAATCATTCTGAATGATGTTTCTCTTGAAATTTTCGAACATGATTTCATTACCATCCTAGGGGGAAATGGAGCAGGGAAGTCAACGCTTTTTAACACGATTGCAGGTACCCTACCTTTAACAAGTGGAAGCATCCGTATCATGGGCGAGGACGTGACGCATTTTTCACCTGAAAAGCGAGCTAAGTACTTGTCTCGTGTCTTTCAGGATCCTAAGATGGGTACGGCTCCTCGTATGACGGTAGCGGAAAATCTCTTGATTGCCAAGTTTCGTGGTGAGAAGAGAGGACTCCTTCCTAGAAGGCTATCAAGTCATCGGGAAGAGTTTCAGACTACCCTTGAAAAGGTTGGGAATGGCCTTGAAAAGCATCTAGATACTCCGATTGAGTTTCTTTCAGGTGGACAACGTCAGGCCTTGAGTCTCTTGATGGCTACCATAAAACGACCAGAGTTGCTCTTGTTGGATGAACACACAGCAGCCCTTGACCCAAAAACAAGTGTGGCCTTGATGGAACTAACAGATGACTTTGTCAGCAAGGATCATCTGACAGCCTTGATGATTACCCACCATATGGAGGATGCACTGAAGTATGGCAATCGTCTGATTGTCATGAAGGAAGGTCGTATCATCCAAGACCTCAATAAAGAAGAAAAAGATCAGATGAAAATTTCAGACTACTATCAATTATTTGAATAGATGAGTTAAATAATCATAAAAAAATAGTGAAGATTAACTTAGAAACATGGAAGTGTTTCTGAGTTTTTTATCTCCTCTTTCTATCTAGAAAAATAAGGCAAAGAGAATTACGGAAAGCGTATGAAATGGTTTACTTTTTTTCAGAAATAAGCTATACTAGTTTACGTGAAACTATGATAAGATGGAGGTATTGTGTATGGTTGACAAGCAAGTCATTGAAGAAATCAAAAACAATGCCAACATTGTGGAAGTCATAGGTGATGTGATTTCTTTACAGAAGGCTGGACGGAACTATTTAGGGCTCTGTCCTTTTCATGGTGAAAAGACCCCCTCTTTCAACGTTGTGGAAGACAAGCAGTTTTATCACTGTTTTGGCTGTGGGCGCTCAGGAGATGTCTTTAAGTTCATCGAAGAATACCAAGGTGTGTCCTTTATGGAAGCCGTTCAGCTCTTAGGAGAGCGCGTCGGTATTCAACTAGCTATGCCTGTCCAGTCTCGTCCCCAACAAGCTTCCCCTCATCAAGCTCTATATGATATACATGAAGAAGCTGCACGCTTTTACCATGCCATCCTCATGACGACAAAGATGGGAGAAGAAGCAAGGGCTTATCTCTACAAACGCGGATTGACAGATGGTGTTCTGAAGCACTTCCAGATTGGACTAGCTCCAGCAGAGAGAACTTATCTCTACCAACGTTTATCTGACAAGTTTGAGGAAAAGGATTTATTGGATTCTGGCCTGTTTTACCTGTCAGATGGTAATCAATTTTATGATACTTTCTTTGGACGGATCATCTTTCCTTTGACCAATGACAAGGGACAGGTCATTGCCTTTTCAGGTCGTATCTGGCAAGAAACGGATAGTCAGACTGCCAAATATAAAAATAGTCGCTCGACTGCAATTTTTAACAAGAGTTACGAATTGTATCATTTGGACAAGGCAAAAAAGGGAACAGGTAAGATTACAGAGCTCTATCTGATGGAAGGCTTCATGGATGTGATCGCAGCCTACCGTGCTGGTATAGAAAATGCTGTAGCTTCCATGGGAACAGCCTTAAGCAAGGAGCATGTTGACCACCTCAAACGCTTTACCAAAAAAATTGTTCTCAGCTATGATGGCGACAAGGCAGGGCAGGCAGCAACAGCCAAGGCTTTAGAGGAGTTAAAAGACTTTTCAGTGGAGGTTGTTCGAGTACCTGATGCCATGGACCCAGATGAATATTTACAAAAGAATTCTGCTGAGGACCTGGCTTACCTTTTAACCAAGACTCGGATTAGTCCTATAGAGTTCTATATTCACCATCTCAAGCCGGAAAATAGTGATAATTTGCAGGCGCAAATCGAGTTCATTGAAAAGATTGCGCCCCTAATCGCCAAGGAAAAGTCTATCACTGCCCAGAATTCTTATATCCACATTCTGGCGGATAATCTACCTTCTTTTGATTACCAGCAGGTGGAACAGATAGTAAATGAAAATCGAATTGTTCAAAGGCAGGAAAGAGTCAAAGAGGAGCAACCTCCAGCAGCGATTAGTTTACCTGTAACGCGACAACTGACAGCAGTCATGAGAGCAGAGGCTCATCTCCTTTATAGGATGGCTGAGAATCCAGTTGTTCTAAATGACTACCGATTAAGGGAAGATTTTTTCTTTGATACCCCAGAATTTCAGATTCTTTACGAATTATTAAGTGAGCAGGGAGAAATCGGCTCAGAGGAGCTTTCTCATCAGACGCCTGAGGTTGAAAATGCTTGGTACCACGTGCTTAGCTTGGATTTGCCAGTTGAGATGTCGCCTCAAGAGCTAAAGGAAGTCGAAGCGACTCGAAACCGTGCCCTCCTCAGCAAGGACAACTTAAGAATTAAAAAGAAAGTGCAGGAAGCTAGTCATGTAGGAGATACAGACACAGCCTTGGAAGAATTGCAACGATTGATTTCCCAAAAGAGAAGAATGGAGTAATAATGGCAACAAAACAAAAAGAAGTAACCACATTTGATGTGCAAGTAGCAGACTTTATCCGTAACCACAAAAAAACAGGAACAGCAACAGATGACGAAATCAATTCAAGTCTGGTTATTCCTTTCACCCTCGATGCAGACGGCATTGAAGACCTTTTGCAACGGATTCAGGATGCTGGAATTTCTATCACAGATAACGAAGGAAATCCAAGTGCGCGTGTGCTTAGTGCAGAAGAAGAACCAGAACTGAGTGATGAGGACTTGATTGGCTCAACTTCTGCCAAGGTTAATGACCCAGTCCGTATGTATTTGAAGGAAATCGGGGTCGTTCCTCTCTTGACCAACGAAGAGGAAAAAGAATTGGCTCTAGCAGTTGAGGCTGGTGATATCGAAGCCAAACAACGTCTTGCAGAAGCCAACCTTCGTTTGGTGGTTTCTATCGCTAAGCGCTACGTAGGGCGTGGCATGCAGTTTCTGGATTTGATCCAAGAAGGAAACATGGGCTTGATGAAGGCTGTTGACAAGTTTGACTATTCAAAAGGATTTAAGTTTTCAACTTACGCAACTTGGTGGATTCGTCAGGCAATCACTCGTGCCATCGCTGACCAGGCCCGCACTATTCGTATCCCTGTCCACATGGTTGAAACCATCAACAAGCTTGTCCGTGAACAGCGGAATCTCCTTCAAGAATTGGGGCAAGATCCGACTCCTGAACAAATTGCTGAGCGTATGGATATGACACCTGACAAGGTCCGTGAAATCCTAAAAATCGCTCAAGAGCCAGTATCGCTTGAAACACCGATTGGTGAAGAGGACGATAGCCATCTTGGGGACTTTATCGAAGACGAAGTGATTGAAAATCCAGTAGACTACACAACTCGTATCGTTTTGCGTGAGCAGTTGGATGAAGTCTTGGATACTCTCACAGACCGTGAAGAAAACGTCTTGCGCTTGCGCTTCGGTTTGGACGATGGGAAAATGCGTACTCTTGAAGATGTTGGGAAAGTCTTTAACGTGACTCGTGAGCGTATCCGTCAGATTGAGGCCAAGGCTTTGAGAAAATTGCGTCAACCAAGTCGCAGCAAACCCCTTCGTGATTTTATTGAAGACTAAGAGTGAGGATTAACATGGCTTATACAGAAGAGCAAATTGAAACGATCAAAACACGCATTTTAAGTGCCTTGGAAGAAGTCATCGACCCTGAGTTGGGGATTGATATTGTCAACCTAGGTTTGATTTATGAAATTCGTTTTGATGGTGAAACAGGTCACACTGAAATTGATATGACCTTGACAACTATGGGCTGCCCACTGGCTGACCTTTTGACAGACCAGATACATGATGCGATGACAGATGTGCCTGAGGTAACTAATACCGAGGTAAAATTGGTCTGGTATCCAGCTTGGACAGTTGAAAAAATGAGCCGATATGCACGTATCGCTCTAGGAATTAAATAAAGACTAAGAAAAATGCGAGAGACGATTGGAAAATAGGATAATTTTATCCTTTTTCCAATCGTCTCTTCTTTCTTTTGCTGATTTTCTGGAAATAAAATGGTATAATGAAAGGTATGGAAAACGAAAAATTGCGTATTAATATGCTGAGTTCAAGTGAAAAAGTAGCTGGTCAAGGAGTGTCAGGAGCTTATCGAGAATTGGTTAGTCTCCTTCACCGTGATGCCAAAGACCAGTTGATTGTTACAGAGAATCTTCCTGTAGAAGCGGATGTAACTCACTTTCATACCATTGATTTCCCCTATTATTTATCTACTTTCCAAAAGAAACGCTCTGGGAGAAAAATTGGCTATGTGCATTTTTTGCCTGATACGCTTGAGGGGAGTTTGAAGATTCCATTTTTCCTAAAAGGAATTGTCAAACGCTATGTTTTTTCCTTTTACAACCGAATGGAACACTTGGTGGTGGTCAATCCCATGTTTATCGAGGATTTAGTGGTTGCTGGTATTCCGCGTGAAAAAGTAACTTATATTCCAAATTTTGTAAACAAAGAAAAATGGCATCCATTGCCAGCTGAACAAGTTGCTCAACTCCGGAAGGAAATGGATCTCGCGGAAGATCAGTTTGTCGTAATCGGTGCGGGTCAGGTTCAGAAACGTAAAGGAATTGATGATTTTATTCGTCTTGCTGAAGAATTGCCAGAAATTACATTTATCTGGGCAGGTGGTTTTTCATTTGGTGGGATGACAGATGGTTATGAACGCTACAAGAAGATTATGGACAATCCACCAAAAAATCTTATTTTCCCTGGAATTGTGTCACCAGAACGGATGCGGGAACTTTACGCTATGGCGGATCTGTTCTTGCTACCAAGTTATAATGAATTATTCCCTATGACCATCTTAGAGGCCGCTAGTTGTGAAGCTCCGATTATGTTGAGAGATTTGGACCTGTATAAGGTTATTCTTGATGGGAATTATCGTGCTACAAGTGATGTTTCCGAGATGAGAGAAGCAATCTTAGAATACAAGAATGATCCTGAAGCCTTAAAAGACTTGAAAGAAAAAGCTCGCGAGATCTCCAAAGAGTACTCTGAGGAGCATTTGTTGGAAATCTGGTTAAAATTTTATCGAGAACAGGCCGCTTTGGGCAAAAAGTGAGGTAATTTATGCGAATTGGTTTATTTACAGATACCTATTTCCCTCAAGTTTCTGGGGTCGCGACTAGTATTCGGACCTTGAAGACGGAGCTTGAAAAGCAAGGACATGCAGTTTTTATCTTTACAACAACTGATAAAGATGTGAATCGATACGAGGATTGGCAAATTATTCGCATTCCGAGTGTCCCTTTCTTTGCATTTAAGGATCGACGATTTGCCTACCGAGGTTTTACAAAGGCGCTCGAAATTGCCAAGCAGTATCAACTCGATATCATTCATACCCAGACAGAATTTTCACTTGGTTTGTTAGGGTTTTGGATTGCGAGAGAATTGAAAATTCCAGTTATTCATACCTACCATACCCAGTATGAAGACTATGTGCATTACATTGCTAAGGGCATGCTAATTCGTCCGAGTATGGTAAAATATTTGGTGCGTGGCTTCCTTCATGATGTAGATGGTGTGATTTGCCCTAGTGAGATTGTTCGTGACCTTTTATCTAAATACAAAGTCAAGGTTGAAAAGCGTGTCATCCCAACTGGAATTGAGCTGGCTAAGTTTGAACGACCTGAGATAAAAGAGGAAAACTTACTAGAGCTTCGTTCGAAGTTAGGTATTCAGGAAGGTGAGAAAATGCTACTGAGCCTTTCGCGTATCTCCTTTGAGAAGAATATCCAAGCAGTCTTAGCTGCCTTTGCGCAGGTTTTGAAAGAAGAAGACAAGGTGAAGTTGGTTGTTGCTGGAGACGGACCTTATCTGGATAGTCTGAAAGAACAAGCAGAGAAATTAAACATACAAAAACATGTGATTTTTACAGGTATGATTGCTCCAAGTGAAACAGCCTTGTACTATAAGGCAGCAGATTTCTTTATTTCTGCTTCTACTAGTGAAACCCAAGGATTGACTTATCTAGAGAGTCTAGCCAGTGGAACGCCTGTTATCGCTCATGGCAACCCCTATCTTGAAAACCTGATCAATGATAAAATGTTTGGGACCCTCTACTATGGAGAACGAGAGCTTGCAGGAGCTATTCTTGAAGCCTTGATTGCTACTCCTGATATGTCTGAACAAAAGTTGGCGGATAAGTTGTATGAGATTTCGGCTGAAAATTTTGGGAAACGAGTTCATGAGTTTTACCTTGATGCCATTATCTCAAATAACTTTGAACATGAGTTACATGATGGTCAACCTGTCAGTCAGCGATTCTTAAAAACGATTCTCTATCTACCTCAACAGGCTGTTACAAGCCCAGTAAAAGAATCCAAGCGTATTTTAAGAGCGTCTCGAAAACAATTGTCTAGCATCAGAGATTATTGGAGAGACGAATTCAAATAATAGAATAAGAGGAAGAAAAAATGAAAAAATTAATGAGAAGTGGGAAAGATCAAAAAATTGGGGGAGTATGCGCAGGAGTTGCTCATTATTTTGATATCGATCCAACAATTGTTCGTGTCATTTGGGCGGTTCTTGCATTTTGTTATGGGACAGGAGTCCTTGCTTATATCATTTTATGGTTGATTGCACCAGTTTCAACAGAATATTAAATTAAAATTATATAGAAAAAGGAGAAGTTATGGCTTTTGGAGATAACGGAAAACGTAAAAAAACTTTGTTTGAAAAGGTGACGCTTGTTGTCGTGCTCATCATGTTGTTTGTAACCCTAGCTGGTATCTTTGCAACTGCGCTTGGAGCTTTTAGTAGATTCTAAGCAAGCTACGAGGATAGAAACAATAACTAATGACTGGGTTCTCCCCAGCCTTTTTAAAGTGAGAAGAAAATATGAGTATGTTTTTAGATACAGCCAAGATTAAGGTCAAGGCTGGTAATGGTGGCGACGGCATGGTTGCCTTTCGCCGTGAAAAATATGTCCCTAATGGCGGTCCTTGGGGTGGTGATGGTGGACGTGGAGGTAACGTTGTTTTCGTGGTAGACGAAGGCTTACGTACCTTGATGGATTTCCGCTATAACCGTCATTTCAAGGCTGATTCCGGTGAAAAAGGAATGACCAAAGGAATGCACGGACGTGGTGCAGAAGATCTTCGTGTTCGCGTACCACAGGGGACTACTGTACGTGATGCGGGAACAGGAAAAGTCATTACAGACTTGATTGAACATGGTCAGGAATTTATCGTGGCTCATGGCGGTCGAGGTGGTCGTGGAAATATCCGTTTTGCCACTCCCAAAAATCCTGCACCTGAAATCTCTGAGAATGGAGAACCAGGGCAAGAACGTGAGTTGCAACTGGAATTGAAAATCTTAGCAGATGTTGGTCTAGTCGGTTTCCCATCTGTCGGCAAGTCAACTTTGCTTAGTGTCATCACTTCAGCTAAGCCAAAAATCGGTGCTTACCACTTTACGACGATTGTCCCTAATTTAGGTATGGTCCGTACGCAGTCAGGTGAATCTTTTGCAGTAGCTGACCTTCCAGGTTTGATTGAAGGGGCTAGTCAAGGGGTTGGTCTTGGAACCCAGTTTCTTCGTCATATCGAACGTACTCGAGTTATCCTCCATGTCATCGATATGTCAGCTAGCGAAGGACGTGATCCTTATGAGGATTACCTTGCTATCAATAAGGAATTAGAATCCTACAACCTTCGTCTCATGGAACGTCCGCAGATCATCGTAGCCAATAAGATGGATATGCCTGAAAGTCAGGAAAATCTGAAAACTTTCAAGGAAAAGTTGGCAGCAAACTACGACGAGTTTGAGGAACTTCCAGCTATCTTCCCTATTTCTGGATTGACCAAGCAAGGGTTGGCTACACTTTTGGACGCGACAGCCGAGTTGTTAGACAAGACTCCAGAATTCCCGATTTATGATGAATCCGATATGGAAGAAGAGGCGTACTATGGCTTTGACGAGGAAGAAAAAGCCTTTGAGATTAGTCGTGATGATGATGCGACATGGGTACTTTCTGGTGAAAAACTCATGAAACTCTTTAACATGACCAACTTTGACCGTGACGAATCGGTCATGAAGTTTGCCCGTCAGCTTCGTGGTATGGGGGTTGACGAAGCACTTCGTGCGCGCGGAGCTAAAGATGGCGACTTGGTTCGCATCGGTAAATTTGAATTTGAATTTGTAGATTAGGAGATTGATATGGGAGATAAACCGATATCATTCCGAGATGCAGATGGAAATTTTGTTTCTGCAGCAGATGTGTGGAATGAAAAGAAACTAGAAGAATTGTTTAATCGTCTCAATCCAAAACGTGCTCTTCGATTGGCACGTACAAAGAAAGAAGAAACACAGTCAAAGAAATAAAAAATTCCCGTGATCTTTTAATCACGGGATTTGTTTTATTCACTAAAGAAAAATGGCGGCGCATATTTTTTAAGACTCTCAAAACAAGCCTGCGCTTTTGCAGCATCTTCACAGATAATCATGCAGACATCGTCTCCACAAAGGGTTGCAACGACATCAGGAAAGGCCAAGGAATCAATTACAGATCCAAATGATTGGGCTAAACCGGGTAAAGTTTTCAAAATAACCTGGTGTTGCACAGGACGCAGCATAACAAGAGCGTCTTCCATATAATTTTCAAGTCGTTTTTCCCATTTGGAGATAGAGCCTGTATTTAGCACATAATAAGAATTATCCTCTTCGCGCACTTTTGAAAGGTTCATGGTTTTGATATCGCGTGATAAGGTAGCCTGTGTAACTTGGATATCATTTTCCGCTAACAAGGCTTGTAATTCAGCTTGTGTATGGATTTTGTTTTTTGAAACGAGGGCGCGGATAAGTTGGTGTCTGTGTTCTGATTTGTTCATAAAGTAAGTACTCCTTTTACAAGGTACAGCAGCGTGGACTGAACGAAAATGTCAGTCGGGTGGTAGGCGGTATTGTCATGTATGATGATTTTAAAGTCAGTAAGATAAAGAACTAGATGGAGAGATTCTCCTTCTTTTAACTTGTCACTAGTTGGGTGCAGATAAACTGGGTAGCAATCCGTTCATCTACATTGATGTTCTTTAATGACAGTGAATCATTCAATTTGGGTAGCTTTTTGTCACGGCGTTTTGTGAATTTACTCTAAATGTAATTCACAGAGATTTCCAACATGTGGTCTGGTAGCGTGTATGATAAATGGTTACACATGTTGGTTAGAGGGAGTATCTTTTGTCCAAGTTCTATCTAGGGGTTCTAAAATGCTTTCAGATGAACTGGATTTGATACGAAGTTTATGTTTGATTCGACTGTTCAAGTGGAAAGCCTTGCTTATAGGAAGTTCAATGGTCAAATTCATTGACTTTTCCTTTGAATCCTCCCATATTGAAAGTCTGGTAGATTATACCTTTTGACAAGGTAGGATAAGACTAGACTGTGCTAAATCAACAGTCAACTGATAGTCTGTATTATCTCGAATTGTAATCTCAAAGTCTGTGGTGTAGAGAACCAAACGGAGAGTATCTCCTTCTTTAAGTTTGTAGATAGTTGGTTGAAGCTCTAGCTGGAAGTCCATCCATTCATTTGGTTGGATTTCTTCAATCCTCAAGAGATTGGTTCGATTTTGAAGATTAAGGTAGCCTTTGGTGATGACACGTTGGGCACTTGGGTTGAATGGTAGTTCACAGAGATTTTCTAACATGTGGTAACGACCATTATCAATGGTTCTAGCACTTAAAACAGCTGGATAAGGCTGCAGATATTTCTTTTGTCCAAGTTCTAACAGTTGGGCTGATAATAAGCCCTTGTTCGTACTCGATTTGACACGAAGTTTCAGTTCCACTCGCCCATTTAAGTGAATGTCTTGACTTACTGGAAGGTCAATGGTGATCTGATTGGCTTTTCCTTGGTAAAGTTCAGTGTTGAAGGTCTGGTAAGTCTTACCATAACGATCAAAATCTTTTTGATCATACTGGTTTTGAATCACTTTTTCCTCATTACCAAGAGAGAAGGTATGCAGTTCGTCCTGCTTGCCAAAGTTACCAAGCACCTGCCATCTTTGCGATGCGATATTGTCCTGCCAGATAACAGTCGGAAGTTGATAGCCTGAGTCAAGTCCTAACAATTTCTTACTTAACAAGGCATTCATGGACTCGCGGAAGTCGATCGACTGCCAGTTGTTCATATAGACATGGGCACCATGATGGAAAAAGAGGTGCTTATTGATATGGCTAGGTAGGGCATGAAACATCTGGTAAACATGAAGAGGTTTGACGTTCCAATCCTGGGAACCATGCGTAAAGACGACCTCAGCTTGAACATTGTGAGCATTGAGCAGATAGTTGCGGTCATGCCAAAACTGATTGTAGTCACCAGTCTTGCGATCGAGTTTCTCTTTAACCTTTTCTAAGTCTGCTTGATGAGCTTCATTGCCACGAATATAGTCACCAGCTTGGAGGTTGCGAGAGTAGGTCAATTCAGCAAGTGAGTCAAAATCCTCACCTGGATAGCCCCCTGGGCTGGTCACTAGACCATTTTCCCGATAGTAGTTGTACCAAGAGGAAATACCTGCTTCCGCAATAATCACTTCCAAGCCATCAACACCAGTGGTGGAGAGACCATTAGACATGGTACCTAGATAGGAAATACCTGTTGTTGCGACTTTGCCGTTTGACCAGTCAGCCTTGATTTGGTGCTTGCGCGTGTGGTCCGTGAAAGCACGACAACGACCATTGAGCCAATCAATGACATTTTTATATGCCTCAATCTGCTGGTAGTCCCCATTGGTCATGAGCCCTTGGGAATCCCTGGTACCAACACCCGATACATAGAGATTGGCAAATCCACGTGGGAGGAAGTAGTCATTTAGAGTATATGAGCTATTGATATGAGATAGCTTTTCTTCAGCTTCTGTGACAACTTCTGCTTGACCATGAGGTTCGACTAAATTTAGCTTAGGCTCCTCAAGTTCAATGGTGTGGGGCAGTTTGACCTCAAGCTCTCCCTCCATTTTGTAGAGAGCCTTGTCACTGGCTTTGTCGTTAGTCCCTTGGTGATAAGGGCTGGCAGTCATAAGAGCAGGTACTTGACCATCATAACGCGGGCGAATAATGCTGACCTTGACTAAGTCAGGGAGACCGTCGTTATCAGTATCCACACGGCTCTCGACATACACGACTTCACGAATGACATTGTGAGTAGAGAAGGTTGCCAAGCTCTTACCGTTAAAGTAGTGGTAGTGATTATCTTCTGAAATGAGTCCATCACTAACAAGCTGATCGATGAGCGTATTTCCTTTTTTCGTTCGTGTATTGAGTAACTGATAAAGATTTTCAATGAGATCCCCATAAACAATAGGAAAACCAGTTTCTTTACGAAACTGTTCGGCATCCTCAAAGTCAACAAGATAGCTAAATCCTAAAAGTTGAAAAACTACTGTGTAGAAAATCTCCGCAGTTAACTCACGGTCTGACTGGAAAAAGGTTACTAAATCTGTTTCTTTATCCGCAGCCAAAGTCGACAAGGCATAATCCGTGTTAGAATAAGTGAAAAAACTCCAACGAATGAAGTCTTCAAACTGTCTTTTTAAGGACAGTTGGGGTGACAGCTTTAGACCAAGACCTTCTAATTCCTCAAATCGTTGAGAACTAGTGGTTGGTTGGTAGCTGAATTGATTAAAACGCATGTTTCTCTCCTTTGAAAACAGACTGGATTTATTATATCAAAAAAGAGGGAAAAATGGAATAAATAAACTTAAATGAAATAAATTTCTTAAACCAGCATATCTATTTGGTAAGTTATTATAAAATGCTGAATAAATACCATAGAAGTAAGCCTTTTTCTAGAGATTTTTATATGTAAAACTGCATATAACTCCTATCTTTATTATTCTTCGTTTGGTATAAATATATCTAAATTTACATTTAAAACTATCATATAATATTAATTTTTTATTTCTTTCCTCTGAGAAATGAAGAACTTAACAGTAAGAAGAGAAGAAGTTTGTAACTGATGATAGTGAAAAGAAAGTGCAGAGTTACTTCAATATCCAACTTAAAATGGTATAATAGTAGTAAAACGAAAGCAAGGAGGAGAAGAAATGATTGCACAGCTCGATACCAAGACTGTTTACAGTTTTATGGAAAGTGTGGTTTCGATTGAAAAATACGTACAAATGGCTAAAGAATACGGCTATTCTCACCTTGCTATCATGGATGTGGATAATCTCTATGGAGCCTATCATTTTCTAGAAGCAACTCGTAAGCATGGTATTCGACCTTTAATTGGTCTAGAAATGACCTTGGTCAAAGATGAGGAAAATATTTCTCTTCGTTTTCTAGCCCTATCCACTAAAGGTTATCAAGAGTTGATGAAGTTATCCACTTTAAAAATGACTGGACGGAAAAATTGGTCTGACTTCACCTCCCACCTCGAAGATGTGGCCATTATTGTTCCCTATTTTGAGGGAATCGAACAGTTAGATTTGGGGCACGATTATTTTATCGGTGTCAGTCCAGATACTCCTCAAGAAGTCTTTACCAGACCTATTCTTCCACTCTATCAGGTCAACTCTTTTGAAAAAGAAGATATTCAAGTTTTACAAATCTTATCAGCAGTCAAGGACAATGTCAGCCTGAGAGAAGTGGATCTACATTCACAACAAGGGATTTTTTTGCCTGCCTCAGACTTGGAAGCAGGGTTTAAAAATCGCTTCCCTCAGGCGCTTGCCAATCTCCAAGGTCTGATAGAGAATGTAAGCTATCAAATCGACCCAAGTTTAAAACTCCCTCGCTTTAATCCTGAAAGACCAGCGGTCGAAGAACTTAGAGAGAGAGCTGAGCAAGGCTTGAGTGACAAGGGGCTAACCTCAGCTCTCTATCGTGAGCGACTAAATGAAGAATTAGCTGTGATTCATGATATGGGCTTTGACGATTATTTCCTTGTAGTTTGGGATTTGCTCCGTTTTGGACGTTCCCAAGGATATTATATGGGAATGGGGCGTGGTTCTGCGGTTGGTAGTCTGGTGGCTTACTCACTGGATATCACAGGGATTGATCCGGTTGAAAAGAACCTGATTTTCGAGCGCTTTTTAAATCGTGAGCGCTATACCATGCCTGATATCGATATCGACATTCCTGACCTCTATAGGCCGGAGTTCATTCGCTATGTTCGTGATCGCTATGGCAGTCAACATGTGGCACAGATTGTCACTTATTCGACCTTTGGAGCAAAACAGGCAATTCGTGATGTTTTCAAACGCTATGGCGTTCCAGAGTACGAATTAACAAATATTACGAAAAAAATCAGTTTCCGAGATACGCTAACGACGGCCTATGAAAAGAATTTGCAATTTAAACAGGTCATCAATAGCAAGATTGAATACCAAAAAGCTTTTGAGATTGCTCGAAAGATTGAAGGGTATCCTCGTCAGACCTCTATCCATGCGGCCGGAGTCGTTATGAGTGACCAAGACTTGACGGACTATATTCCTCTAAAATATGGTGAGGATATGCTGATTACCCAGTATGATGCTCATGGTGTCGAAGCTAATGGCCTTTTAAAAATGGATTTCCTAGGTCTACGTAACCTAACTTTTGTCCAAAAAATGCAGGAATTACTGGCTGAGTCAGAAGGTATTAATCTGAAAATCGAAGAGATTGACTTGGAAGACAAAGAAACTCTGGCTCTCTTTGCTGCTGGAAATACCAAGGGGATTTTCCAATTTGAACAACCTGGCGCCATTCGACTCTTGAAACGAGTTCAGCCGCAAGTCTTTGAAGAGGTAGTAGCAACGACATCCCTCAACAGACCAGGTGCTAGTGATTATATTGATAACTTTGTCGCTCGTAAGCACGGGAAAGAAAAGGTGACGGTGTTAGACCCTGCCTTGGAGGACATTCTGTCATCAACCTATGGTATTATGCTCTATCAAGAGCAGGTCATGCAGGTTGCTCAGCGTTTCGGAGGATTCAGTCTTGGTAAAGCCGACATTCTCAGACGAGCCATGGGTAAGAAAAATGCTAAAGAGATGCATTTGATGAAGGAAGATTTTATCACAGGAGCTATGAAATTGGGGCATACAGAAGAAAAGGCTAATCAAGTTTTTGCAGTGATGGAAAAGTTTGCCGGCTATGGATTTAACCGATCCCACGCTTATGCCTACTCAGCCCTGGCTTTCCAACTAGCTTATTTCAAGACACACTATCCTGCTATTTTCTTTCAAGTTATGTTGAATTATTCCAGTAGCGATTACATTGTAGATGCATTGCAGATGGGCTTTGAAGTAGCTCCCTTAGGAATCAACAGCATTCCCTATCATGATAAAATTTCTCAGAAGAAAATCTATCTTGGTCTAAAAGCCATTAAGGGAATGCCAAGAGATTTGTCTTACTGGATTATTGAAAATCGTCCTTTCTCAAGCATTGAAGATTTTGTCACACGTCTTCCCAAGAATTACAAGAAACTGTCGCTTTTGACGCCTTTGGTTGAACTAGGGCTTTTTGATGAATTTGACAAGAATCGCCAGAAAATCTTAGTAAACCTACCAAACTTATTTGTTTTTGTTGAGGAGTTGGGTGGTCTCTTTGCAGATGCAAGCTATAGCTGGACTGAGGCGGATGATTTTACGGAAGCAGAGAAATTTTACAAGGAGCAGGAACTAGTCGGGGTAGGTATCAGTGCCCATCCTCTCCAAACTCTTGCCAAACAAGCCCTATATCCGACGACGCCAATCGCTAATCTAACCGAGGGAACTCAAGCCACTCTCTTAGTTGAAGTGCAAAAGATTAAAGTGATTCGAACCAAGAAAGGCGAGAGTATGGCTTTTCTACAGGTTCATGATAGTAAGTCTCGGATGGATGTAACTGTATTTTCAGACCAATATAGAAAATATGCTTCCATTTTATCCGAAGGGAAATTCTACTACATCAATGGCAAAGTTCAATCTCGAGATGGTCGTCTGCAAATGATTGCACAAGATTTGAAAGAAGCAGTGGCGGAACGATTCTGGATTCAAGTTAAAAATCATGAATACGATAAAGAGATTTCAAATATCCTAGAACAATACAAAGGCCCAATTCCTGTCATTATCAGGTATGAAGAGGAACAAAAAACAGTTGTTTCTACTCAACATTTTGTAAGAAAAGATTCTGCTCTAGAGGAAAAATTAGAGGGAATTGCTATGAAAACGATTTATCGCTAAAAATACGGAAAATAGAAGAATTTTCGATTTAAATGTGGTATAATCAGTAAGAATGTTAAAAGAAAAAGGAGCATAAACCAAATGAAACGTATTGCTGTTTTGACCAGTGGTGGAGACGCCCCTGGTATGAATGCTGCCATCCGTGCAGTAGTTCGCCAAGCAATCTCAGAAGGAATGGAAGTTTTTGGTATCTATGATGGGTACGCTGGTATGGTTGCCGGTGAAATTTATCCACTTGATGCTGCTTCAGTAGGAGACATCATTTCTCGTGGTGGTACTTTCCTTCACTCTGCTCGTTACCCTGAGTTTGCACAACTTGAAGGCCAACTTAAAGGGATTGAGCAATTGAAAAAACACGGTATCGAAGGAGTCGTAGTTATCGGTGGAGACGGTTCTTATCACGGAGCTATGCGCTTGACGGAACATGGGTTCCCTGCTATTGGACTTCCAGGTACAATCGATAACGATATCGTAGGGACTGACTTTACAATCGGATTTGATACTGCAGTTACGACTGCAATGGATGCGATTGATAAGATTCGTGATACATCATCAAGTCACCGTCGTACTTTCGTTGTTGAAGTAATGGGACGTAACGCTGGTGATATCGCTCTTTGGGCTGGTATCGCAACTGGTGCTGATGAAATTATCATCCCTGAGGAAGGCTTCAAGATGGAAGATATCGTAGCTAGTATCAAAGCTGGTTATGAGCACGGTAAAAAACACAACATTATCGTTTTGGCAGAAGGTGTTATGTCAGCAGCTGAATTTGGTCAAAAACTAAAAGAAGCAGGAGACACTAGTGACCTTCGTGTAACAGAACTTGGTCACATCCAACGTGGTGGATCACCAACTGCGCGTGACCGTGTATTGGCATCACGTATGGGGGCACACGCTGTTAAACTCCTTAAACAAGGAATCGGTGGTGTCGCTGTTGGTATCCGTAACGAAAAAATGGTTGAGAATCCAATCCTTGGTACAGCAGAAGAAGGAGCTTTGTTTAGCTTAACTGCAGAAGGTAAGATTATTGTTAACAACCCTCATAAAGCTGATCTTGAACTTTCTGCTTTGAACAAGAGCTTGTCCTAATCAACTTTCATTAATTTGGTAACATGACCATAAAAGGTCGAATTATATAAAGGAGTCACAAAAATCATGAACAAACGTGTAAAAATCGTTGCAACTTTAGGTCCTGCGGTTGAAATCCGTGGTGGTAAAAAATTCGGTGAAGACGGATACTGGGGTGAAAAACTTGACGTTGAAGCTTCAGCTCAAAATATTGCTAAATTGATTGAAGCAGGAGCAAACACTTTCCGTTTCAACTTCTCACACGGTGACCACCAAGAACAAGGTGAGCGTATGGCAACTGTTAAACTTGCTGAAAAACTTGCAGGTAAAAAAGTTGGTTTCCTTCTTGATACTAAAGGACCTGAAATCCGTACAGAATTGTTTGAAGGTGACGCAAAAGAGTACTCATACAAAACTGGTGAAAAAATCCGTGTTGCAACTAAACAAGGAATCAAATCAACTCGTGATGTGATTGCTTTGAACGTTGCTGGTGCCCTTGATATCTACGATGATGTTGAAGTTGGTCACCAAGTTTTGGTTGACGATGGTAAATTGGGTCTTCGTGTTTTCGCAAAAGACGATGCAACTCGTGAATTTGAAGTAGTCGTTGAAAATGACGGTATCATTGCTAAGCAGAAAGGTGTAAACATTCCTAACACTAAAATTCCTTTCCCAGCACTTGCTGAACGTGATAACGATGATATCCGTTTCGGTTTGGAACAAGGTATCAACTTCATCGCGATTTCATTCGTACGTACTGCAAAAGACGTCGACGAAGTTCGTGCAATCTGTGAAGAAACTGGTAATGGTCACGTTCAATTGTTTGCAAAAATCGAAAACCAACAAGGTATCGATAACTTGGATGAAATCATTGAAGCTGCTGACGGTATCATGATCGCTCGTGGTGACATGGGTATCGAAGTACCATTCGAAATGGTTCCAGTTTATCAAAAAATGATCATCACTAAAGTGAACGCAGCAGGTAAAGTTGTTATCACAGCAACAAACATGCTTGAAACAATGACTGAAAAACCACGTGCAACTCGTTCAGAAGTATCAGACGTATTTAACGCTGTTATCGACGGAACTGACGCAACAATGCTTTCAGGTGAGTCTGCGAACGGTAAATATCCACTTGAATCAGTAACAACAATGGCTACGATTGACAAGAATGCACAAACTCTTCTTAATGAATACGGTCGTTTGTCATCAGTTAACTTGGCACGTAATTCTAAGACTGAAGTTATGGCATCAGCTGTTAAAGATGCAACTAACTCAATGAATATCAAGTTGGTAGTTACCCTTACTAAAACTGGTCACACAGCTCGCTTGATTTCTAAATACCGTCCAAATGCTGATATCTTGGCTATCACTTTTGACGAATTGACTCAACGCGGTCTTATGCTGAACTGGGGTGTCATTCCAGTAACAACTGAACGTCCTTCAAATACTGACGATATGTTTGATCTTGCTGAAAAGATTGCAGTTGAACAAGGCTTGGTTGAATCTGGTGATGATATCGTTATCGTTGCTGGTGTGCCACTTGGTGAAGCTGTTCGTACAAACACAATGCGTATCCGTACAGTACGTTAATCTAACACAAAAACCTATCATTTCAGGCTGAAAAGCTTGAGTGATAGGTCTTTTTTTATCAAAATGAGATGGTATTTAGTAAATAGGAATGGGAAAAAACTGAAAATTATGGTATAATAGAATGAAAAGACCTTTTTAGTAAATTTTGAAAGAGTAAAACATGAGAAAAATTGTCATCAATGGTGGACGTCCATTGCAAGGTGAGATCACCATTAGTGGTGCTAAAAATAGTGTTGTAGCGCTTATTCCAGCTATTATCTTATCAGATGATATTGTCACTTTAGATTGTGTTCCAGATATTTCAGACGTTGCTAGTCTTGTCGAAATCATGGAAATTATGGGGGCGACTGTTAAGCGTTATGAGGATGTCTTGGAGATTGATCCAAGAGGTGTTCAAAACATTCCTATGCCTTATGGCAAGATTAATAGCTTGCGTGCTTCTTATTATTTCTACGGAAGTCTTTTAGGTCGCTTTGGTGAAGCTACAGTTGGCCTTCCTGGCGGATGTGATCTTGGGCCTCGTCCGATTGACCTCCACTTAAAAGCCTTTGAAGCCATGGGTGCTAAGGTCAGCTATGAGGGAGATAATATGAATTTATCTGCCCAAGGTAAGGGACTTCATGGCGCAAGTATTTACATGGATACCGTCAGCGTTGGCGCAACGATTAACACTATGATTGCTGCGGTTAAAGCTAAGGGACGCACTGTCATTGAAAATGCGGCTCGTGAACCGGAAATTATCGATGTTGCTACCCTTTTGAACAACATGGGGGCCCATATTCGTGGTGCTGGGACTGATATTATCATTATTGATGGTGTCGAGAAACTTCATGGAACGCGTCACCAAGTAATCCCAGACCGTATCGAAGCTGGAACCTATATTTCACTTGCTGCAGCGGTAGGAAAAGGAATTCGCATTAACAATGTTCTCTATGAACACTTAGAAGGCTTTATCGCTAAACTAGAGGAAATGGGCGTTCGTATGACGGTCTCAGAAGACAGCATCTTCGTTGAAGAACAGTCCGATTTGAGAGCCATCAATATCAAAACTGCACCTTATCCTGGGTTTGCAACTGATTTGCAACAGCCTATCACGCCACTTTTACTAACTGCTCAAGGTCGTGGAACCATTATTGATACGATTTATGAGAAACGTGTTAATCATGTCTTTGAATTAGTGAAAATGGATGCGGATATTATGACTACAAACGATCACATTATTTACAACGGTGGTCGTAACTTACACGGGGCAAGTGTAAAAGCTACAGACTTGCGAGCTGGTGCAGCACTTGTCATCGCTGGCTTGATGGCTCAAGGCCAGACTGAAATTACGAATATTGAGTTTATCCTTCGTGGCTACTCAGATATTATTGAAAAATTGCGTAGTCTTGGAGCGGATATTACACTCGTTGAAGACTAAGACGTTGAGGTGATTATGAATATTTGGACCAAATTAGCAATGTTTTCTTTTTTTGAAACGGAGCGCTTGTATTTGCGTCCTTTCTTTTTTAGTGACAGTCAAGCGTTTTTCGAGATTGCTTCAAACCCTGAGAATTTACAGTTTATTTTTCCCAGTCAAGCAAGTTTGGAAGAAAGTCAGTACGCCCTTGCTAACTATTTTATGAAGAATCCTCTAGGAGTTTGGGCAATTTGTCTCCAAGGAAATCAGGAAATGATTGGCTCAATTAAATTTGAAAAAGTCGATGAAATCAAAAAAGAAGCAGAAATTGGTTACTTCTTAAAAAAAGATTCTTGGGCACAAGGTTATATGACAGAAGTGGTTATCAAGCTATGTCAGCTTTCCTTTGAAGAATTTGGTTTAAAACAATTATCCATCATCACTCATTTGGAGAATCAAGCTAGTCAAAAAGTAGCCTTAAAATCGGGCTTTAGCCTCGTCCGACAGTTTAAGGGGAGCGATCGCTATACACGAAAAATGAGGGACTATCTTGAATTTCGTTACGTAAAAGGAGATTTCAATGAGTAAACACCAGGAAATTTTGTCTTATCTGGAAGAGTTACCAATTGGGAAGAGAGTTAGTGTTCGAAGTATTTCAAATCATCTAGGTGTTAGTGATGGAACCGCCTATCGGGCTATCAAAGAAGCTGAAAATCGAGGAATCGTTGAAACTCGCCCCCGCAGTGGAACCATACGAGTCAAGTCCCAGAAAGTGGCTATTGAGAGGCTAACCTATGCTGAGATTGCTGAAGTCACCTCCTCTGAAGTTTTAGCTGGTCAGGAAGGGCTGGAGAGAGAGTTTAGTAAATTCTCCATTGGGGCTATGACAGAGCAAAATATTCTGTCCTATCTCCATGATGGCGGTCTTTTGATTGTAGGTGACCGCACTCGCATTCAACTTTTAGCCTTGGAAAATGAAAATGCGGTCCTTGTGACAGGTGGTTTTCATGTGCAGGACGATGTTCTTGAGTTGGCTAATAAAAAAGGGATTCCAGTTCTGAGAAGTAAGCATGACACTTTTACAGTAGCGACCATGATTAACAAAGCCCTCTCAAATGTTCAAATCAAAACCGATATTCTGACAGTCGAGAAGCTCTATCGTCCCAGTCATGAGTATGGTTTTTTGAGAGAAACGGATACAGTAAAAGACTATCTAGACTTGGTCCGTAAGAACAGAAGTAGTCGTTTCCCAGTCATTAACCAACACCAAGTGGTTGTTGGGGTTGTTACTATGCGTGACGCAGGAGATAAATCCCCCAGCACAACTATTGACAAGGTGATGACACGTAGTATCTTTGTAACAGGCTTAGCGACCAATATTGCCAATGTTAGTCAACGGATGATCGCAGAAGACTTTGAGATGGTTCCCGTTGTCAGAAGTAACCAAACCTTGCTCGGTGTCGTAACACGACGAGATGTCATGGAAAAGATGAGTCGTTCTCAGGTTTCAGCTTTGCCGACCTTCTCAGAGCAAATCGGGCAAAAACTGTCTTATCATCATGATGAAGTCGTTATTACTGTTGAGCCCTTCATGCTGGAGAAAAATGGGGTCCTTGCTAATGGAGTCTTGGCTGAAATCCTCAACCATATGACCCAAGACCTCGTTGTCAATAGTGGACGTAATCTCATCATTGAACAGATGTTGATTTATTTCTTGCAGGCTGTGCAGATAGATGATACTTTGCGGATTCAGGCTCGGATTATTCACCACACGAGACGTTCAGCTATTATTGATTATGATATTTATCATGGGCATCAGATTGTTTCAAAAGCAAATGTTACGGTTAAAATTAATTAGAATCTAGGAGAAAAAATGATAACTTTAAAATCAGCACGTGAAATCGAAGCCATGGACAAGGCTGGTGATTTCCTAGCAAGTATCCATATCGGCTTACGTGATTTGATTAAGCCAGGCGTGGATATGTGGGAAGTTGAAGAGTACGTTCGTCGACGTTGTAAAGAGGAGAATTTCCTTCCTTTACAGATTGGTGTGGATGGCGCAGTCATGGATTACCCCTATGCCACTTGTTGCTCTCTCAACGACGAAGTAGCTCACGCTTTTCCACGTCATTACATCTTGAAAGATGGCGATTTGCTCAAGGTTGACATGGTACTGGGTGGTCCGATTGCCAAATCAGACCTCAATGTGTCTAAACTCAACTTTAATAATGTTGAGCAAATGAAAAAATACACCCAAAGTTATACTGGCGGTTTAGCTGACTCATGTTGGGCTTATGCGGTCGGTACACCGTCTGAAGAAGTGAAGAACTTGATGGACGTGACCAAGGAAGCTATGTATAAAGGGATCGAGCAAGCAGTTGTCGGCAATCGTATCGGTGATATTGGTGCAGCCATTCAAGAATACGCTGAAAGTCGCGGTTACGGTGTCGTTCGTGATTTGGTTGGTCATGGTGTTGGTCCAACTATGCACGAAGAGCCAATGGTTCCTAACTACGGTATTGCAGGCCGTGGACTCCGTCTCCGTGAAGGAATGGTACTAACCATTGAACCCATGATTAATACTGGTGACTGGGAAATTGATACAGATATGAAGACTGGCTGGGCTCATAAGACTATAGATGGCGGCCTGTCTTGCCAATATGAACACCAGTTCGTGATTACCAAAGATGGACCTGTTATCTTGACTAGTCAAGGTGAAGAAGGAACGTATTAAAATGAAAGGAGCTTAGCTCCTTTTTTTGTGTCAAATTTAGTCAAAATAAATAAGCGTAGCAGACTTCTTACAAATTTATTCTTTTGTAGTAAAATAGGATTAGAATTTTGAGAAAGTAGGTAATTCGTTGGAGTCGATTATATTTCTAGTATCCGTTTTTTTAGCAGGTATTCTGTCCTTCTTTTCACCCTGTATCTTTCCTTTGCTACCTGTCTATGCTGGTATTTTACTGGATGATCAGGGAAATTCGAAAAGCTTTCGCTTTTTTGGAAGAGACGTTGCATGGTCGGGCTTAATTCGGACCTTGTGCTTTATTGCAGGAATCTCCCTCATTTTCTTTATTTTAGGATTTGGAGCTGGATTCCTAGGGCACATGCTCTATGCAGACTGGTTTCGTTATGCTATGGGAATAGTCATTATTTTTTTAGGACTTCATCAGATGGAAATCTTGCATTTCAATAAACTGGAGGTTCAAAAGACAGTCACCTTCAAACAATCCAAGTCTAATCACTATCTGTCAGCCTTTTTACTTGGGATAACCTTTAGTTTTGGTTGGACCCCTTGTATCGGACCAGTCTTAAGTTCAGTCTTGGCCCTAGCAGCTTCAGGTGGCAATGGTGCTTGGCAAGGAGCCTTACTAACCTTAGTATACACATTGGGAATGGCCCTTCCTTTCATTGTTTTGGCCTTGGCTTCGGGCTGGATTATGCCCTACTTTAGTAAATTAAAACCCCATATGATCCTACTAAAGAAAATTGGGGGAGCCTTGATTATTTTGATGGGATTGTTATTAATGCTAGGGCAGTTAAATGCCTTATCAGGAATTCTTGGATAAAAGGAGAAGAAAATGAAAAAAGTTATTTTTGCTGGATTGAGCCTCATGTCTCTATTCTTGTTGATTGCCTGTGGTGAAAAAGAAACCAAACAGACAAGCAGTCCAAAACAACCCGCTGTACAACAAATCGCAGTCGGTAAGGATGCGCCAGACTTCACCTTGCAGTCTATGGATGGCAAAGAAGTGAAGTTATCAGACTTTAAAGGGAAAAAGGTCTATTTGAAATTCTGGGCCTCTTGGTGCGGACCATGTAAAAAAAGCATGCCTGAGTTAATGGAATTAGCTGCCAAACAAGATCGAGACTTTGAAATCTTGAGTGTCATTGCACCAGGTCTACAAGGTGAAAAAACAGTTCAAGACTTTCCAAAATGGTACCAAGAACAAGGCTACAAGGATATTCCAGTTCTATATGATACGCAAGCAACTACCTTCCAAGCCTACCAAATTCGTAGTATTCCAACGGAATACTTGATTGACAGTCAAGGTAAAATCGGAAAAATCCAATTTGGTGCTATTAGCAACGCTGATGCAGAAGCGGCTTTTAAAGAAATGAAATAAAGAAAAAATCGCGATTATTCGCGATTTTTTTATAGTTTTTCATTGATAAAGCGGATAAATTGATTCCACCAAACCTTCAAAAAGAAGGCTTTTTCTACTTTCTTTTCAGAAACCATTTCAAAAGATGGTTTGTCGGAAGTGAGATAGCCCTGGCCGACCAAATCCTGATCATCATAGGTCAGAGTACCAACAACCTTGCCTTCTTCCAATGGAGCCATTTCTGATGTTGATTTCGGTGTGAATTGGAGGGCTGGTGTAGTACCGCTTCCGATGCGTTGGACGATGGAAATATCTGACTTAGCGACAGCTGTCACATTATCTTCTTTACCATCCAGAACTGTTACTTTACTATCGTTGTAAGCTTCACCTTTCTGAACGACAGTTTTTAAGGCAAAGTTTGCAGAAATATAATCTAAAAGTGCAGAAGTAGCAGTAAAACGTGCATAAGGGTTGGTATCTTGTTGATCTGCATTCAAAACAACCGTAATAATACGCATCCCTTTCTCAACAGTTGTTCCCACGAATGAAGCACCAGCTTTATCAGTAGTACCTGTCTTTAGTCCATCAATACCACCACGATAGGCAGGCATTCCCTCCAACATATAGTTGGTTGAGTGGATTTCAAGTCCTGCAAAGGTAGAAGTTGGTTTTTTTGTGATTTCCAAAACTTGAGGATAATCTCGGATGAGGTTACGAGCGACGATTGCAACATCGTAGGCACTCAACTTGTTTTCATCGTCTTTTTTAGAACCAGGATAGATATTATCGCCAAGGGTCTCATTATTTAAACCAGTAGTGTTTACAATAGTTGCATCTTGAATTCCCCATTCAAGAAGTTTAGCCCTCATCTTGTCTACAAAGTCTTTCTCAGAACCAGCAATCTTTTCTGCTAGCGCAATGGCAGCGCTGTTTGCACTGGATACCATTGTAGCCTCTAATAGCTGTTCAACAGTATAATTTCGAGCTTCCATAGGGACGTTACTCGCCTCAGAATTAGTTGTAAGTTTGTAAGGATAGTCCGAAATATCAACAGGTGTAGATAGGCTGATAGTTCCTTGTTCCAGAGCTTCATAGACCAGATAAACTGTAACCAGTTTTGTAATAGAAGCAATTTCTACAGGCTGATTTGCATCTTTTTCATAGAGGATTTTTCCAGTTGTAGCCTCGACAGCAATAGCATGTTTAGCAGCAACATCAAACTCCTGAGCAGAAACAGTAGAAGCTGTTCCAAAAACTAAAAGTGTCATAAAAGATAAAATTATTTTTTTCATATTAGCTTTATTTTATCATAAAGAAAAAAAATATTCTCGCTTTTTTACTAAAGCCAACTTATCTTTTTCAGAAATATGGTAAAATAGAGAGAAGGAGGATACCTATGTTCCGTAGAAACAAATTATTTTTTTGGACAGCTGAAATTTTATTATTAACACTGATTTTCTATCTTTGGCGAGAAATGGGAGCCATCATTACTCCCTTCGTAACGGTTGTGAATACCATCATGATTCCATTTTTGCTTGGTGGATTTTTTTACTACATTACAAATCCAGTCGTTACTTTCTTAGAAAAGAGATGTAAGATCAATCGTCTAATAGGTGTCTTGGTCACTCTTTGTGCCTTGATTGGTGCTATCGTTGTAGGGGTCGTTTATCTCTTGCCGATTTTGATTAATCAGTTGACTAGCTTGATTATTTCTAGTCAAAACATCTATAGTAGACTACAAGATTTGATCATCGATTTGTCCATGAATCCAGTCTTCCAAAATATTGATATTCAACAAACAATTCAACAACTGAATCTCTCCTATGTGGATATCCTCCAGAATATCCTGAATAGCGTCAGCAACAGTTTAGGAAGCGTTCTTTCAGCCTTGTTTAGTACAGTTCTGATTCTCATTATGACACCTGTATTCTTGATTTATTTCTTGTTGGATGGTCATAAGTTGCTGCCAATGTTGGAACGTACCGTCTTAAAACATGACAAATTGAATCTTTCTAGCCTTTTAACCAATCTCAATACAACCATAGCACGCTATATTAGTGGAATTGCGATTGATGCGGTTATTATTGGATGTTTAGCCTATATTGGCTATAGCTTTATCGGATTAAAGTACGCCCTAGTTTTTGCTATTTTCTCTGGAATCGCAAATTTGATTCCTTATGTTGGTCCAAGTATTGGCTTAATTCCAATGGTGATTGCCAATGTGTTCACGGATCCTCATCGTATGTTGATTGCGGTTGCTTATATGCTTATTATTCAGCAGATTGACGGAAATGTTCTCTATCCACGTATCGTTGGAGGGGTTATGAAAGTGCATCCGATTACGATCTTGGTGCTCCTTTTACTGTCAAGTAATATCTACGGTGTCATAGGAATGGTCGTAGCAGTACCTACTTACTCCATTTTTAAAGAAATCACTAAGTTCCTAGCGAAATTATATGAAAACCATAAAGAAGCTCATAAAGAAGCTAAGGAACTGGAAAAAACAGAATCAAATTAAAATCAGGGAAACCTGATTTTTTTGATGAAAAGACTATCGCTCAAACAAAATAAGTTTGAATTCATATTGCCATAAAGAAGCAGAAGAACAGGATTTGATAAGATTTAGATTAATTGACAAAATATGTGTAAAACACTTGCAATTTAGCAGAAATTTGATAAAATAGTAAGGAAAGTTAGACTGTATTGCCTACTGTCTATCTATAAAATATATTTTATTGGAGGCTTTTACTCAAATGGCAAAAGAAAAATACGATCGTAGTAAACCACACGTTAACATTGGTACTATCGGACACGTTGACCACGGTAAAACTACTTTGACTGCAGCTATCACAACTGTATTGGCACGTCGCTTGCCTTCAGCAGTTAACCAACCTAAAGACTATGCGTCTATCGATGCTGCTCCAGAAGAACGCGAACGCGGTATCACTATCAACACTGCGCACGTTGAGTACGAAACTGAAAAACGTCACTACGCTCATATCGACGCTCCAGGACACGCGGACTACGTTAAAAACATGATCACTGGTGCCGCTCAAATGGACGGAGCTATCCTTGTAGTAGCTTCAACTGACGGACCAATGCCACAAACTCGTGAGCACATCCTTCTTTCACGTCAGGTTGGTGTTAAACACCTTATCGTCTTCATGAACAAAATTGACTTGGTAGACGACGAAGAATTGCTTGAATTGGTTGAAATGGAAATCCGTGACCTCTTGTCAGAATACGACTTCCCAGGTGACGATCTTCCAGTTATCCAAGGTTCAGCTCTTAAAGCTCTTGAAGGTGACTCTAAATACGAAGACATCATCATGGAATTGATGAACACTGTTGATGAGTACATCCCAGAACCAGAACGTGACACTGAAAAACCATTGCTTCTTCCAGTCGAGGACGTATTCTCAATCACTGGACGTGGTACAGTTGCTTCAGGACGTATCGACCGTGGTACTGTTCGTGTCAACGACGAAATCGAAATCGTTGGTATCAAAGAAGAAACTCAAAAAGCAGTTGTTACTGGTGTTGAAATGTTCCGTAAACAACTTGACGAAGGTCTTGCCGGAGATAACGTAGGTGTCCTTCTTCGTGGTGTTCAACGTGACGAAATCGAACGTGGACAAGTTATCGCTAAACCAGGTTCAATCAACCCACACACTAAATTTAAAGGTGAAGTCTACATCCTTACTAAAGAAGAAGGTGGACGTCACACTCCATTCTTCAACAACTACCGTCCACAATTCTACTTCCGTACTACTGACGTTACAGGTTCAATCGAACTTCCAGCAGGTACTGAAATGGTAATGCCTGGTGATAACGTGACTATCGACGTTGAGTTGATCCACCCAATCGCCGTAGAACAAGGTACTACATTCTCTATCCGTGAGGGTGGACGTACTGTTGGTTCAGGTATGGTTACAGAAATCGAAGCTTAATTCGATTAAGTTCCCAGAAGAACAATTATTTAAGTCAGACACTAAAAGAATCTTGCCTTGCAAGGTTCTTTTTTTTCTTATTCTATTTGAAGTGCTTCTACTCTAGCAGTATAATCGTTTTTTTGGTATAATAAAAGTTATGGAAATCGAAAAAACCAAT
Organism: Streptococcus oralis; assembly: GCF_026782085.1. Lineage (GTDB taxonomy): Bacteria > Bacillota > Bacilli > Lactobacillales > Streptococcaceae > Streptococcus > Streptococcus oralis_DA. Next base: position 407,565 of record NZ_JAKUVW010000004.1, on the reverse strand, counting down.
CGTATGAACGCCCTTTTTGAATTTTATGCGGCGCTTTTGACAGACAAGCAGATGAACTATATTGAACTCTATTATGCTGATGATTATAGTCTTGCTGAGATTGCTGAAGAGTTCGGTGTCAGTCGTCAGGCTGTCTATGATAATATCAAGCGGACGGAAAAGATTCTAGAAGATTATGAGATGAAATTGCACATGTATTCGGACTACATTGTCCGCAGTCAGATTTTTGACCAGATCTTGGAGCGTTATCCCAAGGATAACTTTCTGCTGGAGCAGATAGAAATTTTAACAAGCATTGATAATAGAGAATAAGAGGAAGAAAAATGGCATTTGAAAGTTTAACAGAACGTTTACAGAACGTCTTTAAAAATCTACGTAAAAAAGGAAAAATATCTGAGGCTGATGTCCAGGAAGCAACCAAAGAGATTCGTTTGGCTTTGCTGGAAGCCGACGTTGCTTTGCCTGTTGTAAAGGACTTTATCAAGAAGGTTCGTGAACGTGCAGTCGGACACGAGGTCATTGATACCCTCAATCCGGCCCAACAGATTATCAAAATCGTTGATGAGGAACTCACAGCTGTTTTAGGTTCCGATACGGCAGAAATTATCAAGTCACCAAAAATTCCAACCATTATCATGATGGTCGGTTTGCAGGGGGCTGGTAAAACGACCTTTGCTGGTAAGCTGGCTAATAAACTCAAGAAGGAAGAAAATGCACGTCCTTTGATGATTGCGGCAGATATTTATCGTCCAGCAGCCATCGATCAGCTGAAAACACTTGGACAACAAATCGATGTTCCTGTCTTTGCACTTGGAACAGAAGTACCAGCTGATGAGATTGTCCGTCAAGGTTTGGAGCAAGCGCAAGCCAATCACAACGACTATGTCTTGATCGATACGGCAGGGCGTTTACAAATCGATGAACTTCTCATGAATGAGCTTCGTGATGTTAAAGCACTGGCTCAACCAAATGAAATCCTCCTCGTCATTGATGCCATGATTGGTCAGGAAGCGGCCAATGTTGCTCGCGAATTCAATGCTCAGTTAGAAGTGACTGGGGTTATTCTTACCAAGATTGATGGGGATACTCGTGGTGGTGCAGCTTTGTCTGTTCGTCACATCACTGGAAAACCTATCAAGTTCACTGGTACGGGTGAAAAGATAACAGATATCGAAACCTTCCACCCAGATCGTATGTCAAGCCGTATCCTTGGTATGGGGGATATGCTGACCTTGATCGAGAAAGCCTCTCAAGAATACGATGAGCAAAAAGCTCTTGAAATGGCTGAGAAGATGCGCGAAAACACCTTTGATTTCAATGATTTCATTGATCAATTGGATCAGGTGCAAAATATGGGACCAATGGAAGACTTGCTCAAGATGATTCCAGGTATGGCCAACAATCCAGCCCTTCAAAACATGAAGGTGGACGAGCGTCAGATTGCGCGTAAACGTGCCATTGTATCTTCCATGACACCCGAAGAGCGTGAAAATCCCGATTTGTTAAATCCAAGTCGTCGCCGTCGTATAGCTGCTGGTTCTGGAAATACCTTTGTCGAAGTCAATAAATTTATCAAGGACTTTAATCAGGCCAAACAGCTCATGCAAGGTGTCATGTCTGGCGATATGAACAAGATGATGAAGCAAATGGGAATCAATCCAAATAACCTTCCAAAAAATATGCCAAATATGGGAGGGATGGATATGTCTGCCCTTGAAGGCATGATGGGACAAGGTGGAATGCCGGATATGTCAGGTCTCGGAGGAGCAGGCATGCCAGATATGAGCCAGATGTTTGGTGGCGGACTCAAAGGTAAAATCGGTGAATTTGCCATGAAACAGTCTATGAAACGCATGGCCAACAAAATGAAAAAAGCGAAGAAGAAACGCAAATAAAAAAGGAAAGCAGAAGTGCTTTCCTTATTAATAAAAAGAACTCTGAATTCGATTCAGAGTTCTTTTGTGTTTGATTGGTTTATTCCCACTCAACGGTTGCAGACTCCTTGAGAATCGCTATATAATAGGCTTTTTAAGGAGTTAGTAATTCTTTGGTGGGGTTTTTGGTGGGAATGTTATTTTAAAATTGATTGGTTCCCGTTGAAATGTACTAAGCTAGAAGATGGAAAAGAAACATTAATAATTCCTACCATTTCATTAGTGATAACTTCATCAGCACCATCCCATAGATGTGAGTAGTGTTTCAAGGTGATTTCAGGAGAAGAGTGTCCTAAACGTTTTGATAGAATAAGTACAGAAACATTTAATTCATTAATTAACAGTGAGGCATGGCTGTGGCGGAGACCCTTTGCTTGGATAGGTTTTACGTGAGCAATCTTGGCGTACCTTTTAATAATCCTTGAGATTGTAGACTTCAGCATAGGTAAGCCATCGTATGAAAAGATAAAATCGTTCTCGTGTCCTAGTCCAATCTTTTTTTGAGCTTCACGCCATTTTTTTAACACATCAATTGTATCTTTATCTAAACTAATCATCCTTTTCCCGTCATTGGTTTTTGTGTAGGAATTACGAGTCCATTCTTTTTTGTTTTTAACAATAAGCATATGATGAACTCGTAGGCGTTGCTTATCAAAGTCAACATCATTCCATTGAAGGGCACAGCCTTCATTTACACGTACGCCAGTCATGAAATATACCCAAATCATCACGAAGTTTAAATGTTCATATACATCTTCAATGTAAATTTGCGAAATAACAGCTTCAAATTCGCTTTTTGTCCAATATGGGATATTACTTTTCCCTTTAGGAATGGCATTAGATTGCTTAGAAATATTTTTTTCCACATATCCCATTTGCAAAGCATAGTCTAATGATTTCCTAAACATGCCAAAGATGAGGCTAGAATATCCTTGCGAATACCCGGCACCACCCTCATCTTGACTAGTCAGTAACCATGTACGAAACATCTGGACTTGTTCAAGTGTTATAGAACGGAGTGTGGTGTCACCAAAACGCTCACAAAGCTGTAAAAGATTTTTCTCTCTAACTGAAAATGTGCTATGCTCAACTGTTGTTCTGTAATATGGAATATAATGTTCTTCCATAAATTGCCTATATTTCATACGGTAGTTAGAATAACCTTGAGCTTGATGATATTCATGCTTCAGTCGGGTTAATTCCTTATTTGCATCTGCTGCCGAGTTAAATGGATTTCCGTGTTGATCTACCCTTGATTTCTTTCGTACACGTTTCCCGGTTACTCTATCTCTACCAAATTCGGTTTGAATAAAATATTTTCCGTCTTTGTCAGTATAGACTCCAGGAAATTTAGTTCTCTGTTGATTTTGTGGCATTTTTACTCCTTATGAAGTGAAACACCCAGAATTTCTTCAACAGCAACGATAGGAACATGCCCTAAACGTCGATTATTATAAAAGGCATATCCCTTTTGTACCATAATTTGCTTAGCTTGTCTAATAATTGAAATGGCAGTATAGGGATTGTAACCCATTTTAATTAAATCTTCTTTGTTCATTGTTTGTTTCATAATTAATAATCCTCTTGAAATTTCTAAATTTTATTGCGATAATAGTAGTAGGTAATAGATATTATTACTAGTATATTTTGAGTTTGTTTCTGACACCGACCAAAGTTTGGAAACAAGCTCTTTTTTTGTTCTAAAAAATTTGCACATATCTATTTCCTTTCTCAAATATTAAACTCAAACTGTTTACATATAAATATATGTTCGTTGTTGTATCAAGGTATACAACCATAAATATAAAAAAGTTATTATTTAATTTGCTTTATTTTTTTATTCTTTTTATTATTTTTATTGATATCTAAATATTTATCAGGGAATTCTTTTAAAACATGATTTCTAATTTTATTTTTTTGATTTCGAGTATTAGATTTTATAATTTCGTCGAAAATATTATTCCTATAACCTAATGGATAATCTTTTAAAATGTGTTTATATGTATGAGTCGATGTAGTATCCTTATGACATCCTAACCCTTTTTCTCTAGCAATATCTAGTGATTTATAAAATAGTTTAAATATATCTCGAACGTGCCAAGTAATCATTAATCCAGTCTCGTTTTTTTTAGAATAATATTTTTCACTATTTTGAAAATATTCTATTATTGCTCTTTTGGTTCTACCTTTATTTTTGCTAAAACCAATATTTATTAATGCTAAAATTTCTTCATCTAACACCAAAGGGGACAATTTGTTAAGAGAGTAGTTATTTACTTGAATTAAAAATTCTTTAATATATCTTTGGGGACCGTATTTTCTATACACATCTTCAAGTACTCTTTTAGTTTCATTACTTGATTCTTCAATTAACTTTATGTACACGTTTATTGTTGAATGCAGTTTTGATTCCAAATATTCTATCAATTGTGCATCATTCAGTAAATCTAAGGAATTGGTTCCCAAAAATTTTTCTATTTTATTTTTCTTTAATACTAGTTCAAATCTTTGGACATTAATATTATCTAGTTTTGAACCATTTCTTCTGATTTGTCTTTTTCTTTTTGCTTTTTCAATTTTATCGTAAGTAACAGTTAATTCTTCATTACTAATCTTACAACTCAAAATTGGATAGTCATAGTTGTTCTTTTTACTTTTTTCATTTCCAAAATTTGGAGGGTATCCTGATGAAAGACATTTGTGTAGAAAACTTCTGAGCTGTAGGTTTGGAGTTTTATCAAAGGCAATAGTATAAGCGAGCTCAATTTCGAGAAAGAGGGCAGTCGAGTATGTAATGATAACACCGTAATTATTTTTAATAAAATCGATTGCGTTTGCTAATCTTTTTTTAATCCCCTCAATACCAACAGTTTCGAAATTTAAACCTCCGTGAATTAATTCAATGTAACAGTAGGGTGTTTTAAAATCTGATGTATCAAAAGAAATAGTGATATTCCCAAAAAATTCTGATTTAATATCTAAACCAAGTAACTCTCCATCTATAGAGGTTTTTAGATTACATGAACTATCCTGCTTTAAATTCTTAATTTCTACACGCTCTACAGAAAAATCCTGTAGGGATACTTTACATTTATCTATTCCAGCAAAACAAGACTTTGATGAGAAAACCTCTAATATACTATTTTCATTATTGATTTTTTCTTCTAAACGTCTTTGCTTTTCTTCCGGTGTTAATTTTCTTCTGGCCATTCTATTAAGTTCCTTTCACATAGTATTTTGATAAAGTATGTTGTTTGGGCTAAGATCAACATCTTTTTCTAAAGGTTAGTTTATTTTATTAAGTTTCCATTTATTTACCTCCTTATTTTTTTACATTAGTTAGTATGCCACAAATCTTTCAAAAAACGCCTATTTTTAGTAAAAACAAATTAAAAAATGAAAAAAATTTTTAAAAATAAAAAAAACACTCAGTTTTGAGTGCTTTAAAAAACGCGTAGTGACAAGGTTTTGAAAAAAAGTAGGTTCTTTCCTACAAAAAAATTTTTATAAAATTTTTTTAGTTTTTGATGTTTTTTTATTTTTTATTTTTCATTTAGACTTAATATGCTGAGAAAAAGTTCAATAATTTCAGTACGATTTTTATTGAGTTGAATTTTTTATTTTAATGAGAGATATTATAATGTTTGGGAAAAGTTATTTAGTTTGCTTGTGCGATTAACTTATATGCATAGGATTTTTGAAACTCTTCAGGTCGATTGTGTCCGAGAGCACGCGATACAATTAAACAAGCCTTCCTATCAAGGACAACGCCTTTTAATTCCCCTCTTAGATAAATTTTTTCCTTTTTATCCTTGATGTCTTTAGGATCTCGGGCGACAAGAAGATAAAGACGTTTTGCATATTCAGCACGATATTTATGAGGTTTTAAAGCAGATGGAACTTGAAACACACGCTTTTTACCAGCTAGTTTAAATTCTTCAACAAGCCTCTCTAATTCTTCTTTGTCTCGTGTAATAATCGGAACCCATCGGTCTCGTGCTCCTTTGGATTTATGCTTTTTACCAATAATTTTAAGATAGTATCGACCATCTTCACGTTGATGTAGAGAATCACCTGTAATAGCTTTTAATTCGTTTTTACGTAGCCCAGTGGCCGATACAATTGAAAACCAGCGATTATTTGTTTCTTCAGACATCCTGTCGTCATTAGACTTCAAACGATTATTCTTTTTGGCGGCTCGATATCGAATATCTGTTGCAACAAAAGCAGTAGAAGATACACCTAAGACTTTGGCTAATGCTGCTTTATAGGTTGACTGGGTTGGAGCAGAAAGTCCTAATTTCTTACAACGTTCTAAGTATTGATTTACTAAGTCAATCCATCCCTCAATATCGTTAGATTTATCAAGAGCTTCTAACTCTTCGGCAGTAGTTATTGAGGCAACAAAGGAAGCGAATCTGCTCCAGGAACCAGCGTAGTTATGAAGAGTTCGGTCTGTATGGATTAAATGAATGTCTTCTCCCGTTTTTTTAGATTCATTTCGCTTGATACCCTTTCCTTTTTTAAAGCGCGTGACTAGATTAGTTAGTCCTTTTGATTGGACGAATTGTTTACGGCCTTCGAAAGTTGTTAGAGAATCCATCTGTTGTTTCTTAGCTTTCTCTTTAGCTTTTCGTCGATCAGCACGACTACGTTTCTTCTTTGCCATAGTTCTTTCCTTTCTATAGTAGATAATGTGCTTTTAAAGAAGGTCTTAAGAAAATTCTTAAGGTCTTTTTTAATTCAAGTTGAAGTAGTGCAGTGACTTAAGCTTATATTCACTGATGTAGTATCTTCCCTTTGCTGAGGGCGCTTCTTAATTGATGGCTAAGAAGATAACCAAGTCATTTTACAACATGACAAGTTGACTCAATTCAAATAAGATGTAGAGTTCCATCTTGCAGATAAAGATCTGTTGTTTTTTCTTGTTAGTCTTTTTCAGGTTTAAATGCTCTGAATTTAGCGACTGAGCTAAGCTAGTTTTTGTATTTGATTTTTAGACTTTTGTTATTTACTTTAGTTTTTATACTTTGATTTTTTACTTTGTTATGATCAAAAAATTTTTTTAAACTGCTGTTGACATTATTTTTATTATCTATACATTTATTTTTTATTGGTAAATGAAATACAAAAATTGGTTCCTGTTATTTACTTTAGTTTTTATACTTTGATTTTTTACTTTGTTATGATCAAAAAATTTTTTTAACTGCCATTGACATTTCTTTTGTTATCTATACATTTATTTTTTATTAGTAAATGAAATACAAAAATTGGTTCCTGTTATTTACTTTCGTTTTTTACTTTTATTCTTTACTTTGTTACGATCAAAATTTTTTTTAAAATGCTATTGACATCTCTTTTATTATCTATACATTTATTTTTTTTTAGTTAATGAAATACAAAACTGGTTCTTGCCTAACCCAGCTTAAACCTACTGTTTCCACGATAGCTACCTCCTTTCAAACATAAAAAACGTAGCTATATTAGTTACGTCTCTACTCAATCAATTATCTAGATATTATTAGTATGCCATAAATTTTAAAATAAAAAAATTAGGATAAGATTTTTTTACGTTATTCACTTTTACCTAGTACTGAGTGTTTAGCGTGACTTACACATACGTTCCTGTCAACGCTAAACACACAGAAAAATCAGAATCGCAAAAAAATTGAGGGATGAGAGAAAGAGGAAAAACTACAAAAAAAATTAATAAGAGAAACAACTTATGTATCGTTTTTTCTTAATTATTTTTTTTTATTTTGGAATTTATGGCATACTAAAATTATAATAATACTTACGGAGGAAACCACTATGTTTCTAAAATATTATTCACTCATTAACTATATTCTCTATAAAAATCGCAGAGAATTCGAAAACTCATTTGATTGCTACCCCAAAAAGACAGTGTATGAGTTCCATATCAGGGAGTCTACAGGAGGAATGAAAATTAGACAAAAAGAACATAATGCAATTCATGTTAGCCTATTTTCTAATAGTGGAAGTTATATTACACTTTACTTAAGGAATTTTACGCCAGAAGATTTGGTGGCTGTGATGAATTCATTAATCAAGCAGAAGAAACAACTTGGATATGAGCGGTTGATTTGCTTGTTATCAGAGCTCAAAAATGATGAACGCTTAAGTTTATTGATGAAGTTATCCAAAATGAAATAAACATACTGGGACCAAGCAAACTGCACCCCAAAAGTTAGACAGAAAAAACTAACTTTTGGGGTGTATTTCAGTCCCTCTTCCTTTAAAAATCCGAATCATCATTTTTATTTCAAATAAGGTAGTGATTCGGTTGATTTATATTGCAATGTAGTGAAATTTAGAATTTCAGAAATCGCTTTGAATCAAGGTCTATACCGTCTAGTGACGTGTAGTGAATCCCTATTTTACTTCTATAAATAACAAACAGGGCAGAGCATTGTATCATATAGAAATTTCAATGTTCTTAAGAGGTGGAACTAGTCAGTCCGCTAAGTATAATAAGAAAAGTAGAAAATCCTATAAGGATATTGACGATCTAGTCGATTTTGATAGACCTGTTCACATAGTTCCCCATATGTTCCGACATAGTTTTGTTTCAGTCATGGCTGATAAGATTGTAAGCCTAAACGTTATTAGAGAGTTTGTAGGACATTCAGAAGATAGTAGAGATATAGAAAAAATCTATCTTCATGTCATGCAAAAAGGAAAACATAAAATTGAACAAGCCATGATAGATTTAGCTAAAATCATAAAATGAGTAATAGTTGTGGTTATTGATTCAGTTTCATTAAAAAAATGATATGATAGTGATATAAAGTATCAATTAGGTGTAGGTATGATAAATAGACAAGCTAAGAAGTTTTTTGATTATTATTTAAAAATAGTTGCAACAGAAGAATATCAATCTTATTATCAAAGACATGAGCAGGAAGGATTAGAATTTCATAAAAAGTGCATTGAAGAAAAACATCCCGAATGGAGGACACGGACAGACTATTTTGATGAATTCTCAATTGGCGAGTTTATTATTTTAGATACACTTTCAAATGAGGGTGTTAATAAATTAACGAAGCGTTTATATTCGTTGCCAAAGTCGAAATTTAAAGTGAAAAATTATTATAAAAAACCTACTATATTTAAAAAATACGACTATGTCCATTTAGAATATTTAAGGCATGGAGTCGGAATTTTTGCTGAAATTGAGATAATTGGAGATAAATTTTTCAGCAATATTGAAATAAGTTGGGCGACGGTAAATAATTATTATGCTATTTTTCAATATAGATTTCATTTTAAACAAGTATTGACAGAGTCTAATCTTCAATTATTTATTTCTGATAATATCAATAACTTGAGTAAAAAAGATTACATTAATTGGTATATTCTGGATGATAAGGACGATAAACTTAATTATCTAGCTATTGATCAGATGACAAATGAACTTCCTTCTTTGATATATCAACATTACATAACTACGTTTTTATATAGCGAAAATGGGAAAATGAACAAATTAATTAATCTAGCAGTTGCTTTTCGAAAAGAAAAAGTTGATATAGATAAAATATACTTCGGGGATATTAGTTATAGTCTATATAATAAGAAAGGTAATTACTATATTTCAAATAGTTTTAATGATAGCAATTATGTTCTATACTCAGGAAATAATTTCATTCCTGGATTTAGTATTTTAGGGTCTATATCGCAATATGGGAACGAGCTCTATTACTTATTATTTGGAGAGCGAGAACTTCACATTTTTGAAAGAGATTTTTCGAAATATGTATCAGGAAGAAAGAACATAATGTTTAATAAAAATTTTTTAAACCTTTTGAAAAAGATACAAAGCCTATCGGAGTCAGAAAACAGAATAGATATTTCTAATTTTAAAAAAGACTTTGAAGATTCTTGGACTATATTTGTATCAAATGACGAAGTTCAACTAGAAAATTTATTTCATAAAAATCTGTCATATTATCGAAATGTAATTAAAGAAAATTATTCCTATTTGAATATGCTTACAGAGATAAATTACACAAAGGCAAATACCATAAGTTCTATCGTTGCTACGATAGTCTCCATTATTGCTACCATTATATCTGTTATTGCTCTCCTAAAGTGATATAATCAGTTAAAATTCAGTTGTTTTGCTAAAATTAAAAGAAAAAAGCCTTTGAAATGCTGATTTCATAGGCTTTTAATATATCTAATCACTTCACTTCTATAAAAAGATTAAATAATTTCTATTTTAGCTGTTAGAAACGTTGGTACATCAATGTTTTTAGAATGCTACATAATAAAAGGTAGAGTGAATGGTAAAGTAGTAAAAATAGTTGTTATCCTAGTTGATTAAAAAAATCTCTGATTTCCTCATCTTTTATAAAATAATATATAATTTTCCCCTCTCTTCTAGTATCCAAAATGTTTTGATTGGCTAGTTTACGAAGATGGTGGGATGCAGATGCCATACTGAGATCTAGTAAAAAGGCTATATCACAGACACAGAGTTCTTCAACAGCAAGGAGATAAAAGATGATATTTATCTGTTTATTATCGGTAAACTTTGATAAAATACGAAGTGATTTTTGGACTTTTTCCTTTTCAAGGTAGTTCGTTGCGGTTGTAACATTTTGTTGATTTATAATATTCACCTGGCATATACTATCTTTTTTCATATTTTTTTCTCCTAGCCGAACACAGTCCTTAGCATGTCAAAGCTGTTGTTTTCAATCAGGATATACATCCCCAATCCTAAATAAACAACGGTAATAAACCATCTGCTATATTTTTCCAAAGTTTCTCCAACAGAAGGGACTTGTGCCAATTTTTGGGCAGAAAAAACCAAGAGATAAATCATGACTAGAAAGGTAAGTAAAGCCACTATCAAATTCGCTAAATTTAAGGTAATAAAATATGGGACAAAAACACCAATATTGTCAGCACCACAACTTGCAAAAGTAATCATAGCGACTAGAAAAATCAGGTTTTTATTATCTTTGCGCAAACCATCTTTTGCAATAGCTTCTCCATCAGAATCTCCTAAAAGCAAAACTTTGAGTCCTAGGAAAATTGGAATCAAACCGAGCAAGCCTAAAATCTCTTTACTAGGAATATAATTTAAGACAAATGCAAAAAGTAAACTTAGCAGTATTAGACTAACAGAGCCTAGAAACTGTCCTAAATAGATGTTAATGATGTCTTTTCTGCTTTTTCTTTTGGCAAAAAATAACATTAGAATAATAAGTAAGTCTACGGCTGTCCCAGAATACAGGATTATTGAAGTAACAACATTTTGAATCATAAAATACCTCATTCAAATATATTTTTGAATGTATTCTAACATTAAACTTTGTAGATGTCAACTTAAAATCCACCAAAATATAGATAAGAAGTTAGTGTACCAAATATTAAAAAGCCCTGCCATCGAAATGATAGCAGGGCTTAACTTCAATATCCAGATGATATATTTATCTAAAAAAGGTAGAGTTTGGACTGAAATATAGTGAAATGTATTGAAATTGAAAAAAGAAAAAACGCTTGAAATCAGCGTTTTTCTTATGTATTGATTCGTATTGAATGCTTACTTCACTTCTGTAATTATCAAGTATTACAATCTATATTTCTTTTAATATTTTACCAAATAATTCTTCTAGCTTCCCTAAGTCTCCATAGACAGTTCCGTCCATATAAAGGTTGTAAACTTCATCATCTTGTTCCACTCGTATTTGTGCAGAATACCCTTTTAATAGTGCTAAGGAACGAATAACTTCTCGTTGAGTTCGTCCATTTCCTTCTCGAAAGGGATGGAAATAATTAAGATTATCAAGAATTTTTGCTAAATGTTTAATGATTTCATCTTTTGAGTTGGCAGTTTGATGATAGGAATGAATGAGATGATTTATATAAGTTTCTGCAGCATTAAACGACTGTATCGACATAAAAGGATTACCACTTTTAGAGATATTCACCTTGCGATATTGTCCTGACCAGGCATAAACATCTTGAAACAAATAGTTATGAATGGCTAAAATATTACTCATGGAATAGACTTCAATGGCTTTCAAGCGCAAGTCTGCAAGTCTTTTAGTAACGAATAAGTGTTCATTTCGGTAGGCTTCTTCAATATTTGTAACATTTTGTTTGTTGATTAAAACTGTGGAATTTGGATAGGTATATTGGTGATTAGGGTCAATGTACTTATAGCCTTCGTATTGATTTTTAACCAATATTCAATTCCTTTCGTCTATTGACAACATAAGTTTTTAAATCAATCACATCTTGAACAGTAGGTTCATAATTTTCAATCATTGATGATCCAATAGCATACCAGACGGTATCGAAATCTGAAAAATTATCAAAGGGAATCCCTAAAATTGTTAATTCTTCTTTATTTACATCAAGAGTCATGGCACACCTCCTTATATAACGTTACCTTTATTATACCATAAAATCGGTATTTTTACCTAAAGGGATAGAGACTAAAAAACATAGTATGTTTAATGTAGATTTATGATAAAATAGTTTTATTATAAAAAGAAATAACAGAGGTATAGCATGGAGCCATATATTACAGAAGCTTTAGTAAAAGCAGGGATTGAATTGGGAACTCTAACATTTAAGGGAACAACAACACTAGTGAATAGTAAAATTCAATCATTAAAGGAAGAACGTAACGCCGATAAATTACGAAATACTTATGATGAAATTGTAAATGAGTTACTTTCGGAACGAGAACAGGCAATCAGAATTGCTCAGGCATATAAAGAAGAATATGAAAAAGTACATATTGATGATAAAGATATTGAGTATTTGCACAACACTTTAGAACGGGTTATTTCTCTTCTATCTTCATTTACTAATGTTGAAGATGGGAAAGAAGATTCAATGAAACAATTGGTTGCTTTACTTAATAAAGATACTTTAAAGACTATGCAATTATTAGGATTTAATTACAAGGAGGCAATAGGAGAACCTTTAACGGAGGTTTGCTCAAATGCTATAAGAAATAAATTAGGAAGTCTATCATCTAAGAATAATGTACGTAACAAAAAATAATTGAACCAATGGTGTGAACTTTATGGTAAAATCTAGCTCAATTCGTGTATTTTTAGGGTAAAATTCACATCATTCAACTGAAATTGATTCAAATTAGATGAAATTCTGTTTTCTGTAAATGTGGGAAAACATTGATTTTAAGCGGATATTGAAACTTATTCAAATAAAAATGTTTCCAACTAGGTCTTAAGAAAGCTTGTAAAGCATCAAATAATAGAAAAATAAAATTTAATATAAAAAAATCCCATCAGAATATTTCTGGTGGGATTTTTGGTGGGGAACCAATCAATTTTGATTTATTTTTAACCTTTTATAACAACTGAAAATGCTGTTAAATCAACCATTTCACTTCAAATCATGTTTATAAATCATTCCCACTCAACGGTTGCTGGTGGTTTACTTGTAATATCGTAGACGATACGGTTAACGTGATCCACTTCATTTACGATACGTACAGAAATCTTTTGAAGGATATCCCAAGGAATTTTGGCAAAGTCAGCTGTCATACCATCGATAGAAGTGATAGCGCGAATGGCAATGGTGTAGTCATATGTACGACCGTCACCCATAACACCTACTGAACGAACGCCTGTGTTGACAGTGAAGTATTGCCAGATATCGCGGTCAAGACCAGCTTTAGCGATTTCTTCACGAAGGATAGCATCAGACTCACGGACAGTTTCTAGTTTTTCTTCAGTGATTTCGCCCATGACACGGATAGCAAGTCCTGGTCCTGGGAATGGTTGGCGCCATACGATGTGATCTGGCATACCAAGCTCTGTACCAAGGGCACGAACTTCGTCCTTGTAAAGAGTGTTCAATGGTTCAATCAATTCAAACTGCATATCTTCTGGAAGACCACCAACGTTGTGGTGTGATTTGATGGTTTGAGCTGTGTCAGTACCAGACTCAATCACGTCAGTGTAAAGCGTCCCCTGAGCAAGGAATTTCACATCTTTGAGCTTGCTTGCTTCGTCATCAAAGACATAAACAAACTCGTTACCAATAATCTTCCGTTTTTGTTCAGGATCAGATACACCTGCAAGTTTATCAAGGAAGCGTTTTGCAGCGTCTGCTTTGACGATATTCAAACCAAACTTACCACCAAGCATGTCCATAACTTGGTCAGCCTCTCCCTTACGGAGAAGACCGTGGTCTACAAAGATACAGATTAATTGATCACCGATCGCTTTTTGAAGAAGAACTCCAACAACAGAAGAGTCAACACCACCTGATAGGCCGAGAAGAACACGCTTGTCACCTACAGTTTCACGGATTTTCTTGATCTGCATATCGATAAAGTTGTCCATTGACCAGTCGCCTTTAGCCTTACAGATGTTAAGGGCAAAGTTGCGAAGGATATCATTCCCGTATACAGAATGGCGAACTTCTGGGTGGAATTGGATACCATAGATGTGCTTTTCTGGGTTTTCAATAGCTGCATAAGGACAGTCAGCAGAAGTTCCAGTACGAACAAAATCAGCTGGAATTTCTGTTACAGCATCACCATGGCTCATCAAAACAATCTGTTCTTCAGGAGTCCCTTCAAAGAGGGCAGAAGTGGTATGAGTAAGTGGTGATTGGCCATACTCGCGGTTACCAGCATCACCTGCAGGAACAACTTTTCCTCCAAGTTTATGAGTTAAAAGTTGCATACCATAGCAGATTCCCAAAATTGGAATGCCAAGTTCAAAAATTTCTGGATCAATATCAAATGAACCATCTTCGTATACAGAGTTTGGTCCACCAGAGAGGATGATCCCTACAGGGTTAATGGCACGAACCTCTGCAGCTGAGATTTTGTGACTTTTTAGCTCTGAAAAAACACCAATTTCACGAATACGGCGTGAAATCAGCTGGTTGTATTGGCTACCATAGTCCAGCACGATGATTTTTTCGACATCTTGCAAATCAGTTGAAATGTTGCTCATCTTTTTCCTTTCTCAAAAGAAATATCTTTTTCAATATTCTATCACAAATAGGGGCGAATTACCAACTAAACAAGGCAAAGTTTGACTTTTTCTTAGCAAATACGGTACAATGGAGAAAATAAAGAAAAGAAGAGAGAATCATGTTACCAGCTTATATGAAAATCCACGATCAGATCAAGAAGGATATAGATGAGCATCATTGGAAAATCGGAGAGAGGCTTCCAAGTGAGCGAGATTTAGCTGAACAGTTTCAAGTTAGCCGGATGACATTACGCCAAGCTCTCTCTCTCTTGGTCGAGGAAGGAGTTTTGGAGCGTCGTGTAGGAAGTGGAACCTTTGTCTCTAGCACTCGTGTCCAAGAAACAATGCGAGGAACAACCAGTTTTACGGAGATTGTCAAATCTCAAGGGAAAGTACCTTCCAGCCAACTCATTTCTTACAGAAGAACCATTCCAAATGAGCAAGAGGTCGCAAAGCTGGGGATTACTCCAACAGAGAATATTATCCGCATGGAACGGGTGCGTTATGCTGACCAAGTTCCACTAGTCTATGAAGTCGCATCCATTCCTGAGAAATTTATTAAGGATTTCAAAAAAGAAGAAATCACCAGTCACTTCTTTCAAACTTTGCAGCAGTATGGCTACCGGATTGGCAAATCCCAACAGACCATTTATGCGAGATTGGCTAAGGAAAAGATTGCTGACTATCTGGAAGTCGAAAAGGGGCATGCGATTTTAGCCTTGACTCAGGTTTCTTATCTTGAAGATGGGACAGCTTTTGAATATGTAAAGAGTCAATACGTGGGTGAACGCTTTGAATTTTATCTTGAAAATAACTAGTTTAGAAAGGCTAGTTTTTTGTTTTCTTAAAAGATTAGAATTGTCAAAACAATCTGTCTAGGCTTGATTTTATCCTTTATTTACTATAAAATGAGAAGGAAAAACGTCAAACTTTTATATTGCAAATAGGAGAAAAAATGACAAAAACATTAAAACGTCCTGAGGTTTTATCGCCTGCAGGGACTTTAGAGAAGCTAAAAGTGGCTGTTCGGTATGGAGCTGATGCTGTTTTTATAGGTGGACAAGCTTATGGTCTTCGTAGCCGTGCAGGAAACTTCACCTTTGAACAGATGGAAGAAGGCGTGCAGTTCGCTGCCAAGTATGGTGCCAAGGTCTATGTAGCTGCCAACATGGTTATGCACGAAGGAAATGAAGCTGGGGCTGGTGAGTGGTTCCGTAAGTTGCGTGACATTGGGATTGCGGCAGTTATCGTGTCAGATCCGGCCTTGATTATGATTGCAGCAACAGAAGCACCAGGTCTTGAAATCCACCTCTCTACTCAAGCCAGTGCGACGAACTATGAAACGCTTGAATTTTGGAAAGAACTGGGCTTGACTCGTGTCGTTTTGGCGCGTGAGGTCTCAATGGAAGAATTGGCAGAGATTCGCAAACGCACAGACGTAGAGATTGAAGCCTTTGTACATGGAGCGATGTGTATTTCCTACTCAGGTCGCTGTACGCTTTCAAACCACATGAGTATGCGCGATGCCAACCGTGGTGGTTGTTCGCAGTCTTGCCGTTGGAAATACGACCTTTACGACATGCCTTTTGGTCAAGAACGTAAGAGTCTTAAAGGTGAAATTCCAGAAGAATTTTCAATGTCAGCCGTTGACATGTCTATGATTGATCATATTCCAGATATGATTGAAAATGGTGTAGATAGTCTAAAAATTGAAGGTCGTATGAAGTCAATCCACTATGTTTCAACTGTGACCAACTGTTACAAGGCGGCTGTGGATGCTTACCTTGAAAGCCCAGAAAAATTTGAAGCTATTAAACAAGACCTGGTAGATGAGATGTGGAAAGTTGCCCAACGTGAATTGGCAACAGGTTTCTACTATAGCACACCTACAGAAAATGAACAGTTGTTTGGTGCACGTCGTAAAATCCCTGAATACAAGTTTGTCGCTGAGGTGGTTTCTTATGATGATGCAACCCAGACAGCAACCATTCGTCAACGGAATGTTATCAATGAAGGAGATCAAGTTGAGTTTTATGGACCAGGTTTCCGTCATTTTGAAACCTATATCGAAAATCTTCACGATTCTAAAGGCAATAAAATCGACCGTGCTCCAAATCCAATGGAACTCTTGACCATTAAGGTTCCTCAACCTGTGCAAGCTGGGGATATGGTTCGAGCTCTCAAAGAAGGTCTTATCAATCTCTATAAGGAAGACGGGACAAGTGTCACAGTTCGTGCCTAGATAAGGAAAAGTGAATGATTCAAGTGCAAGGATTGTTGGTAGATAATGAAAGCAGATGTGTTCACTATCATGGTGAAAAGGATATTATTTCCCTCCAGTGCTATGAGTGTAAAAAATACTATGCTTGCTATCAGTGCCACAATGCTATAGAAACGCATTTGTTTTCACCTTACCCCTTGACGCTTGCGGAGGATCGACCGATTTTATGTGGGGCTTGTAAGAGGACAATAACATTTCAAGAATATCAAAAACAAATAGCCTGCCCTTATTGCAAATCTCCATTTAATCCAGGGTGTAAACAACACTATTCCTACTATTTTAAATAAACTGAAAAATACAAGTTTCAAACTTGTATTTTTCAGTTTATTTCAGAAAATATAGTAAAATCAAGAAAAACTCGCAATCTAAAATGGAAAAACTTTCTATAGAATGGTGTAAAAATAGCAAAAATAGAAATATATTATCTGAAACGCTTTCAACGTAAGTAAAAAGTTGACAAATCAAAATTTTAGGACTAAACTAAGTAAGTAAATTTTAAATAAAAGGAGAATTCATCATGAATTTAACATTTTTCGGTCTTTGTCTTGCCTGTATGGGTGTATCTCTTGCAGAAGGTATGTTGATGAACGGTTTGTTCAAATCAGCAGCTCGCCAACCAGACATCATCCCACAATTACGTAGCTTAATGATCATGGGGATTGCCTTTATTGAAGGAACGTTCTTGGTTACCCTCGTCTTTTCATTCGTCATCAAATAGACAAATGGAACGAGAAGAAAAGGGAGGATTCTAGATGGAAGAAAGTATCAATCCAACCATCAATATTGGTCCTGTTACCTTTGATTTAACCATGTTAGCCATGACCTTGTTGATTGTGGGAGTTGTTTTTGGCTTTATCTATTGGGCAAGTCGCAATATGACTTTGAAACCCAAAGGAAAGCAAAATGTACTTGAGTATTTCTATGACTTCGTTATTGGATTTACAGAACCTAACATTGGTAAAAGCTACATGAAAGACTACTCGCTCTTTTTCCTTTGTCTATTTCTATTTATGGTACTGGCAAATAACCTCGGTTTGATGGCCAAACTTCAAACTACAGATGGGACAAACCTTTGGACATCGCCAACTGCAAATCTCCAGTTTGACTTGGCCTTGTCATTTGGAATTATCCTGATGACCCATATTGAAGGGATTCGTCGCCGTGGGATTAAAAAATATCTAAAAGCCTATATCACACCTGGCTTTATGACTCCCATGAATATCTTAGAAGAGTTTACCAACTTTTTATCACTTGCCTTGCGGGTGTTCGGAAATATCTTTGCTGGAGAAGTGATGGCTAGTTTGCTAATCACTCTATCTCATCAAGCTCTATATTGGTATCCAGTTGCTTTTGGTGCTAACTTGGCTTGGACAGCCTTTTCTGTCTTTATTTCCTGCATCCAAGCCTATGTGTTTACCATGTTGTCTTCTATGTACTTAGGAAATAAGATAAATGATGGAGAAGAGTAGAAAGGAGTAACAGATGCACGTAACAGTAGGTGAATTAATTGGTAACTTTATTTTAATCGCTGGCTCTTTTATCCTTTTGATTGTCTTAGTTAAGAAATATGCGTGGTCAAACTTGACAAGTGTCTTCGAAGAAAGGGCAAATAAAATTGCTGCTGATATTGATGGAGCTGAACAAGCTCGTCAAAAAGCAGAAACTCTTGCTCAAAAACGTGAAGATGAATTGGCTGGAAGTCGCAACGAGGCCAAAACAATCATTGAAAATGCTAAAGAGACTGCAGAAAAGAGTAAAGCAGATATTCTGGCAGATGCTAAAGTAGAAGCAGGTCGCTTAAAAGAGAAGGCGAATCAAGAAATTGCTCAGAATAAAGCTGAGGCTTTGCAAAGTGTTAAGGGCGAGGTGGCAGATTTGACCGTTAGTCTCGCTGGTAAAATCATCTCAAAAAACCTTGACAGTCATGCTCATAAGGAACTCATTGATCAGTATATCGATCAGCTAGGAGAAGCCTAATGGACAAGAAAACAGCAAAGGTAATTGAAAAATACAGCATGCCTTTTGTCCAATTAGTGATTGAAAAAGGAGAAGAGGACCGGATTTTTTCAGACTTGGATCAAATCAAGCAAGTCGCAGAAGAAACGGGCTTACCTTCTTTTTTAGCTCAGGTGGCAGTTGATGAGTCTGATAAGGAAAAAACAGTTGGTTTCTTTCAAGACTCTGTCTCACCTTTAATGCAAAACTTTATTCAGGTTCTGATTTACAATCACAGAGCAAATCTTTTTTATGATATCATTGTTGATTGTTTGAATCGTCTTGAAAGAGAAACCAATCAGTTTATAGTCACGATTTCTTCAGCTCATTCTTTAACAGATGAACAGAAGGAACGTTTGCTTCCCTTGATAGAGAAAAAAATGTCTCTGAAAGTACGGAGTATTAAAGAACAAATTGATGAAGGGCTCATTGGTGGTTTTGTCATTTTTGCTAATCACAAGACAATTGATGTGAGTATTAAACAACAACTTCGAGTTGTTAAAGAAAATTTGAAATAGAAAGTGGTGTTCTTTTGGCAATTAACGCACAAGAAATCAGCGCTTTAATTAAGCAACAAATTGAAAATTTCAAACCCAATTTTGATGTGTCTGAAACAGGTGTTGTAACCTATATCGGGGACGGAATTGCGCGTGCTCACGGTCTTGAAAATGCCATGAGTGGAGAGTTGTTGATCTTTGAAAACGGCTCTTATGGGATGGCGCAAAACTTGGAGTCTACAGACGTTGGGATTATCATCCTTGGAGACTTTACAGATATTCGTGAAGGTGATACCATTCGCCGTACAGGTAAAATTATGGAAGTACCTGTGGGGGACAGCCTAATCGGACGTGTTGTCGACCCACTTGGTCGTCCAGTTGATGGTCTTGGTGACATCCATACTGACAAGACTCGTCCAGTAGAAGCGCCAGCTCCTGGCGTTATGCAACGTAAGTCTGTATCAGAACCATTGCAAACAGGTTTGAAAGCTATTGACGCCCTAGTACCGATTGGTCGTGGTCAACGTGAGTTGATTATTGGTGACCGTCAGACAGGGAAAACAACTATTGCGATTGATACAATCTTGAACCAAAAAGGTCAAGATATGATCTGTATCTACGTAGCAATTGGACAAAAAGAATCAACAGTCCGTACGCAAGTAGAAACACTTCGTCAGTACGGTGCCTTGGACTACACAATCGTTGTGACAGCCTCTGCTTCACAACCATCTCCATTGCTCTTCCTAGCTCCTTATGCTGGAGTTGCTATGGCAGAAGAATTTATGTACCAAGGCAAGCATGTTTTGATTGTTTATGATGATCTTTCAAAACAAGCGGTCGCTTATCGTGAGCTTTCCCTCTTGCTTCGTCGTCCACCAGGTCGTGAAGCCTTCCCAGGGGATGTTTTCTACCTTCACAGCCGTTTGCTTGAGCGCTCAGCTAAAGTTTCTGATGAACTTGGTGGTGGATCTATTACAGCCCTACCATTTATCGAGACACAAGCAGGAGATATCTCTGCCTATATCGCAACCAACGTGATTTCTATCACTGACGGACAAATCTTCCTTGGTGATGGTCTCTTCAATGCGGGTATTCGTCCAGCCATTGATGCGGGTTCATCTGTATCCCGTGTAGGGGGGTCGGCACAGATTAAAGCTATGAAGAAAGTAGCTGGTACACTCCGTATCGACCTTGCTTCATACCGTGAGTTGGAAGCCTTCACCAAGTTTGGTTCTGATTTGGATGCAGCAACACAGGCTAAGTTAAATCGTGGCCGTCGTACTGTGGAAGTATTGAAACAACCTGTCCATAAACCACTACCTGTTGAGAAACAAGTAACCGTTCTCTATGCTTTGACACATGGTTTCTTGGATACGATTCCTGTAGATGACATTGTTCGTTTTGAGGAAGAGTTCCATGCTTTCTTTGATGCTCATTATCCAGAGATTTTGGAAACCATTCGTGAAACAAAAGACTTGCCAGAAGAAGCAGTCTTGGATGCTGCGATTACAGAGTTTCTCAATCAATCCAGCTTCCAATAAGAATAGAGGTGTCAGATGGCAGTATCTCTAAATGATATTAAAACAAAAATCGCCTCAACCAAAAATACGAGTCAAATCACTAATGCCATGCAAATGGTATCGGCTGCCAAGTTAGGTCGCTCTGAAGAAGCAGCGCGCAACTTCCAAGTTTACGCTCAGAAAGTTCGTAAGCTTTTGACGGATATTCTGCATGGTAACGGATCTGGTGGTTCAACCAATCCGATGCTCATCAGTCGCCCAGTTAAGAAAACAGGCTATATCGTTATCACTTCAGACCGTGGCTTGGTTGGAGGTTATAATGCTTCCATCCTTAAAGCCGTTATGGAGTTGAAAGAAGAATACCATCCAGATGGTAAAGATTTTGAGATAATCTGTATCGGTGGTATGGGAGCTGATTTCTTTAAGGCTCGTGGTATTCAGCCAATCTATGAA
Organism: Streptococcus oralis; assembly: GCF_026782085.1. Classification (GTDB taxonomy): domain Bacteria; phylum Bacillota; class Bacilli; order Lactobacillales; family Streptococcaceae; genus Streptococcus; species Streptococcus oralis_DA. The sequence continues at coordinate 385,887 of NZ_JAKUVW010000004.1, read as the reverse complement.
CTACGTGGCTTGGCAGATCAACCTAGTTTTGATGAAGTTCGTAAAATTATTTCAAAAACGATTGAGATGTACCAAAACGAACTTTTTGATGAATTGTACGTCTGCTACAACCATCATGTCAATACTCTCACAAGTCAAATGCGTGTGGAACAAATGCTTCCGATTGTTGACTTGGATCCAAATGAAGCGGATGAAGAGTATAGCTTGACCTTTGAGTTAGAAACGAGCCGTGATGAGATTCTAGAGCAGTTGTTGCCACAGTATGCCGAAAGTATGATTTACGGGGCTATTATCGATGCCAAGACAGCTGAAAATGCTGCAGGTATGACCGCCATGCAAACGGCGACCGATAATGCCAAAAAGGTCATCAATGATTTGACAATCCAGTATAACCGTGCTAGACAGGCGGCGATTACACAAGAAATTACAGAAATCGTAGCGGGGGCTAGTGCCTTAGAATAAGGCTTTGCCTCCCTCGTATCAAAATGAACTTAGGACCTAGTTGAGCTAGGAACCGACAGTATCTTATATAGAATAGGAGAAGGAGATGAGTTCAGGTAAAATTGCTCAGGTTATCGGACCCGTTGTAGACGTCTTGTTTGCAGCAGGGGAAACACTTCCTGAGATTAATAATGCACTTGTCGTCTACAAAAATGACGAAAGAAAAACAAAAATCGTCCTTGAAGTAGCCTTGGAGTTGGGTGATGGTATGGTCCGTACGATCGCCATGGAATCAACAGATGGTTTGACTCGTGGAATGGAAGTTTTGGACACAGGCCGTCCAATCTCCGTGCCAGTAGGTAAAGAAACTTTGGGACGTGTCTTCAACGTTTTGGGGGATACGATTGACTTGGATGCTCCTTTCGCTGAAGACGCTGAGCGTCAGCCAATTCATAAGAAAGCTCCAACTTTTGATGAATTGTCTACCTCATCTGAAATCTTAGAAACAGGGATCAAGGTTATCGACCTTCTTGCCCCTTACCTAAAAGGTGGTAAAGTTGGACTTTTCGGTGGTGCCGGAGTTGGTAAAACTGTCTTGATCCAAGAATTGATTCACAACATTGCCCAAGAACACGGTGGTATTTCAGTATTTACCGGTGTTGGGGAACGTACTCGTGAAGGGAACGACCTTTACTGGGAAATGAAAGAATCAGGCGTTATCGAGAAAACAGCCATGGTATTTGGTCAGATGAATGAGCCACCAGGAGCACGTATGCGTGTTGCCCTTACTGGTTTGACAATTGCTGAATACTTCCGTGATGTAGAAGGCCAAGATGTGCTTCTCTTTATCGATAATATCTTCCGTTTCACTCAAGCTGGTTCAGAAGTATCTGCCCTTTTGGGTCGTATGCCTTCAGCCGTTGGTTACCAACCAACACTTGCTACAGAAATGGGTCAATTGCAAGAGCGTATCACATCAACCAAGAAGGGCTCTGTAACCTCTATCCAGGCTATCTATGTGCCAGCCGATGACTATACTGACCCGGCGCCAGCAACAGCCTTTGCTCACTTGGATTCAACTACAAACTTGGAACGTAAGTTGGTACAGTTGGGTATCTACCCAGCCGTTGATCCGTTGGCTTCAAGCTCTCGTGCCTTGGCACCTGAGATTGTTGGTGAGGAGCACTACGCAGTTGCTGCTGAGGTTAAACGTGTCCTTCAACGTTACCATGAATTGCAAGATATCATTGCTATCCTTGGTATGGATGAACTTTCTGATGAAGAAAAGACCTTGGTTGCACGTGCCCGTCGTATCCAGTTCTTCTTGTCTCAAAACTTTAACGTTGCCGAACAATTTACTGGTCAACCTGGTTCTTATGTGCCAGTAGCGGAAACAGTTCGTGGCTTTAAGGAAATCCTTGAAGGAAAACATGACCAGCTACCAGAAGATGCCTTCCGTGGTGTCGGTTCAATCGAAGACGTCATTGCTAAGGCAGAAAAAATGGGATTTTAAGAGGTGATCTATGGCTCATTTAACTGTCCAGATCGTGACACCAGATGGCCTCGTCTATGATCACCATGCCAGCTTTGTATCGGTACGAACTCTGGATGGTGAGATGGGGATCTTGCCACGACATGAAAATATGATTGCGGTTTTAGCGGTTGATGAAGTAAAGGTAAAACGTATCGATGATGATACTCATGTGAACTGGATTGCAGTGAACGGAGGAATTATCGAGATTGCTAATGATATCATTACCATTGTAGCAGACTCAGCAGAGCGTGCTCGTGATATCGATATCAGTCGTGCAGAACGTGCGAAACTTCGCGCTGAACGAGAAATCGAAGAAGCCCATGATAAGCATTTGATTGACCAAGAACGTCGCGCAAAAATCGCATTGCAACGTGCTATCAACCGTATCAATGTCGGAAATAGACTATAAAAAAAATGAACTTGAAACTCAAGTTCATTTTTTTTAATGTAAGAAGTTGATGCAGACTGCTTCAGGGACATGGAAGTCGTTAGAAAGCTCTGCAAGACGACCACTTTTAGGATTGCGCTTAAAGACGGTTGCGTTATCAGAATCTTGATGAACAGCAATGAGAAACTCTTGATCAGGAGTTAGGTCGAAATCACGTGGATTTTTACCATGACTTGGAACAATCTCTAATAATTCCAAGCTACCATCAGCGAGGATTGTATAGACTGCAATGGAATCATGACCTCGGTTGGATGCATAGAGGTATTTACCATCTTTTGAAAGACGAATGGCAGCAGTAGCATTAAATCCCTCATATCCATCTGGTAAGGTTGAAATAACTTGCATGCGTTCAAATTCACCAACTCCATCATAAATCAAGACCTCTATCGTGCTATTAAGTTCGCAGATGAGATAGGCAATCTTATAATGATGATGGAAAACGATGTGGCGTGCACCTGCTCCAGCTTGGCTGTGATAAGTGTATAGTTTATTTAGTTTTCCTTCTTGACTAACATCATAGGTTGTTACCTCATCTGTTCCTAAATCACATGTGACAAGGTACTGATCAGGTGTTAGATCCGTAAAGTGTACATGTGGGGAAGTTTGGTTTTCATGAGGACCTTGTCCACTATGCTGATCTAGATCTGTTTGGATGAGGCTACCATCCGTTTGACGTTTATAAATCAGAACTTGACCCTTATGATAGTTGGCCCCATAAACGAGACCACGCTTTTCATCCACTGCAACGTAGCAGTGAGGAGCGCCTTCTTCAACCACATGATTTAGCAAAGCGCCATCTGTCTTGTAAGCAGCGATTCCACCTAAGCCATCCTGGCTCCCTACAGTGTATAAGTGTTGCTGTTGATCAAAGGCAAGGTAGGTTGGACTTGGTTCAGCAGCAAAGAGCTCAAGATTTGCAAGCTGGCCTGTTTCTGTATCAAAATCTGCCTTGTAAATCCCTTTAGATAAGCGACGAGTGTAAGTTCCAAAATAAACAATTTCTTTCATGTCCATACCTCTTAATAATGATATGTTCATTATACCACAAAATGGCAGTCATGAAGCACTAGATTCATCCATGTAAGCACTTTAAAAAAGAGTTATTTTAGTCTAAAAATGGTATAATGAGAGAATGACAGAAAGGATGTATTTATGGAACATAAAGAGAAACATTTTAGCCTATCTTGGTTTTTTAAGTGGTTTTTAGATAATAAAGCCATCACTGTATTTTTAGTAACCTTGTTACTGGGGCTAAACATTTTTATTCTAAGTAAGATTAGTTTTATCTTTTTACCAGTTTTGGATTTTCTAGGGGTTGTCATGTTGCCAGTTATTTTATCTGGTTTACTTTATTACCTCCTCAATCCGATTGTGGACTGGATGGAGAAACACAAGATCAATCGTGTCCTTGCCATTAGTATTGTTTTTGTCATTATCGGACTCTTTATCATTTGGGGATTGGCAGTCGCAATTCCTAATCTGCAACGTCAAGTCTTAAATTTTGCGAAGAATGTGCCGACATACCTGGAAGATGCTGATAAGGTGATCAATGACCTTGTAACCAAACGCTTGCCAGATGATTTTAGACCACAGTTGGAGCAGGTTCTTGCCAATGTTTCTAGTGAGGCGACCATGTGGGCGAGCAAAATCTCTTCTCAAGCTGTTAACTGGGTTAGCGCCTTTATCAGTAGTGTTTCCCAAGTCATTGTAGCGGTTATTATCGTACCCTTCATGCTCTTTTATCTTTTGAGAGATGGGAAAGGCTTGCGAGATTACCTGACTAAATTCATCCCAAACAAGTTAAAAGAACCTGTGGGTGAAATCCTATCAGATGTCAATAAACAGCTGTCAAACTATGTTAGAGGACAAGTTACAGTAGCTATTATTGTAGCTATCATGTTTATTATCTTCTTTAAGTTTATCGGTTTGCGCTACGCTGTCACTCTAGGTGTAACGGCTGGTATTCTAAATCTAGTCCCTTATCTAGGTAGTTTCCTCGCCATGTTGCCTGCTCTGGTTTTAGGTTTAATAGCAGGACCTGTGATGCTTTTGAAAGTAATCGTTGTCTTTATTGTTGAACAAACGATTGAAGGTCGCTTCGTTTCTCCGCTTATTTTAGGTAGTCAGCTAAACATCCATCCGATTAATGTCCTCTTTGTTCTCCTAACTTCAGGGTCTATGTTTGGTATTTGGGGAGTCTTGCTGGGAATTCCCGTCTATGCTTCTGCCAAGGTTGTTATCTCAGCTATCTTTAACTGGTATAAAAAAGTCAGCGGTCTGTATGAAGAAGAAGGGGAGGAAATCAAGAGTGAACAATAGTCAACGCATGCTCCAGGCTTTGGATGAACAGGATTTAACCAAAGCGGATCAGTATTTTCACAAAGCCCTCGAAACAGATTCAAGTGAAGTTCTTTATGAACTAGCAAGTTATCTAGAGGGAATTGGTTTTTATCCTCAAGCAAAAGAAATTTACCAACATATCGTTACAGAATTCCCAGAAGTGAATCTGAATTTAGCAAGCATTGCTAGTGAGGATGGCAATGTTGAGGAAGCCTTTGCTTACCTTGAGGAAATCACACCCGAAAGTGACTGGTATGTATCGGCCTTGGCCTTGAAGGCCGACCTCTATCAGTTGGAAGGATTGACAGATGTAGCGCGTGAAAAGTTACTGGAAGCCCTAAACTACTCAGACAATCCCTTATTAGTTTTTGGTTTGGCTGAGTTGGATAGCGAGTTAGGGAATTATCAGGAAGCTATTCAGGGTTATGCTCAATTAGACAATCGCTCCATCTATGAGCAAACGGGTGTCTCAACCTATCAACGAATTGGTTTCGCTTATGCCCAGTTAGGTAAGTTTGAAGCTGCAACTGAATTCTTAGAAAAAGCTTTAGAATTAGAATACGATGACCAAACTGCCTTTGAACTGGCTAGTCTTTATTTTGACCAAGAAGAGTATCAAAAATCTGTTATTTACTTTAAGCAGATTGATACCATTTCACCTGATTTTGAAGGATATGAGTATGGCTACAGTCAAGCATTGCACAAGGAACATCAGGTGGAAGAGGCCCTTCGTATCGTTAAACAAGGTTTGGAGAAAAATCCATTTGAAACTCGGCTCTTACTAGCTGCTTCTCAGTTTTCGTATGAATTGCATGATCCTAGTAGTGCTGAGCAGTTTCTCCTTACTGCCAAAGAAGATGCAGAGGATACAGAAGAAATTTTCCTTCGCCTTGCAACCATTTATATGGAACAAGAACGGTACGAAGATATTATCGCTCTCCAAAGTCAAGAACCTGAAAATCTCCTGACCAAGTGGATGATTGCCCGTTCTTACCAGGAAATCGAGGATTTAGATAAGGCCTATGAGCTCTATCGGGAACTATCGTCTGACCTTAAGGATAATCCTGAGTTTCTGGAGCAGTATACTTATCTTTTGCGTGAATTGGGGTATTTTGAAGAAGCCAAAGTGCAAGCTGAAGCTTATTTAAAACTCATTCCAGATGATGTTCAGATGCAAGAACTCTTAGAGACACTTTAATTATTTCTATTTTTTGTAAAATTTTATTAACAGAAACGAATGACTTTAAATGAATGATTTGAAAGACCTCAGAGGTCTTTTCTTTTTTACTAATATAATATAAATGTTAGAATTTCTTATAGCCAATTTAGATGAAGTTTTGAACGATGAAAGCCTGCTACACCCTATAAAATAAGAGTTTAAAGGTATGATTTGAACATCGAACTACTATGAAATACTTGACAAATTTATATAAGAATATATAATAATAAATAGGGGAATCTATCCCCAAAAATAAAGGAGGCAAATGTTGTGAAAAAGATTAATAAAAAACTTTCTCATGCATTCATGGCGCTATTGTTAGTAGCTTCAGTATTTATCCCAGTACTAAGAACTAGCAATGTGGTTAAAGCTGCTGAACTACCATCTAGTAGCTATACGCTAACGACAGTACCGACAATTAACAATAATAAGTTAGTTGACGGTGCAGAGTATGGTGAAGGGAAATTTTACCTTCAAACCACTTACAAATTCGACAACTCAACAACGTTGAAGAATGGTGACTTTATGGTTTATAAAGTTCCAAATGAATTCAAAATTGAATCAGATTCAACTACTGAAATCTTTGGTAACGATGGAGTCACTAAGGTTGCTGAATTAACGACAAATAAGTCTGCAAATACAGCGACTGTAACGGTAAGTAACGAAGATTATTTTGCTAACTTACCTGAAGAGAAACAAATTTCGGCCTTATTTACAGTTGTATGGGCTGATAATGTTGAACTCAATAAATCGTATCCAATCGACATTCCTGGAGCAGGAGTTTACAATTTGACTCGTATTGTTCCAGATGAGGATCCAACAGGATTCACTAAATGGGGAGTTCAAGATACGAACGATCCAAATTATATTAATTGGTATATTCGCGTAAACAAATATGCCAATCCTTATGAAGGTGTTTCGATTCAAGATACAATCCCTGAAGGACAAGTATTAGCTAGTGAGATTACAGGTTACTACTTTACTGAATGGGGTAAAGATGAGCATCATCCTCTTTTGAATCCAAGTCACATTGTTGTTCAAGATTCTAATCGCTTCACTATTACTCCAAATGGTAATGGTGATCTAATCAACCAAGGTTTGTATGTAGTTTATAAGACTCGTATCACAGCTCCAGTTGATAATACAACAAAGAAAGCTTTCAATAACGTTAAAATTACGACTTCGACTGAAAACTTTGATGTAGAAGGTTTTGCACCATTAACCACAACTGAAGGTATTAGTTCAGGTTCACGTTCTACAGAAGTTTCATTTGAGGTTTCTAAGCAGTTAAAAGGAAAAGACTTAGCTGCTGAAGAATTTAGCTTCCAACTACTTGATCCAAACGGATCAGTTGTGGAAACTGTTAAGAATGATAAAGATGGCAAAGTGAAATTTAAAGCCGTTAAATTCTCTACAGTGGGTACTTATAAGTATCAGATCAAAGAAGTTAATGATCAAAAACCAGGTTTTGCTTACGATGATAAGACTATTAACGCAGAAGTTACTGTAACAGATGTTTATGGTGAGAAGTTTGCAAGTGTTAAATATGACAATAAAGTTTTTGTAAATTCGTATTCTGCTAAATCTGCAACAACTTCAATTACTGCTAAAAAAGTCCTAAATGGTAAAACTCTTGAGGCAGATAAATATGAATTTGAATTGAAAGAAGGCGACAAACTTGTAGCTACAGCTAAGAATGCTGCAGACGGAACAGTTGCTTTCCCAGCAATTGAATACACTACTGCAGGAACTCACACGTATACTATCACTGAAAAAGATGGTGGTGAAGCTGGTGTAACTTATGATAAAAATGCTTATACAGTAACAGTAAAAGTTGCAGACAATGGTCAAGGTAAACTTGTAGCAAAAGTTACAGGCAATAATCCAACCATCACAAATACTTATGCTGCTGAGACTCCAGGATCTTCTGATGACAAACCTAAACAACCAGGAGAAACTAAAGAACTACCAAATACTGGTACTTCTGAAATGACTATCTTGCTTACTGTTGTAGGAGTAGTACTTGCATTTGGTTCCATTCTCTTATTCCGTTTCAAAAAAGTTAAATAATCTAGTTGAAAAATTTTGATGCCCTTGCTATGGCATCATCAAAGAGCCACTTGTATGGATAGTAGAAATGATACTATTCTTATAAAGTGGTTCTTTTTTATATCTCTAGAGGTATGAAGTGAATGAGAGTAAATAGAGTTCTATATCATTGAAATCTTTATAGATATTTGATAAAAATATTTTGATTATTGTTCTCTCAGAATTAGAAGTTAAACCTATATTCTCGTCTAGAATCCTTATAATTCTTCGAATTCTGTAAGATGATATTTCGCTCTGATTTCTTAGATAAAGGTGTATAGTTCAATAATTATAGAATTTTTTTACAAAAACCCTTGCTAAATTGTTTATTTATGCTATAATAGGAACAATAATTTTTAGGAGGTGCAGTATGTCTTATATGTTTGAGATATTACCAAGTTTATTGAACGGTGCAAGTATGACACTTCAAGTCTTTGCTCTGGTCTTGATATTTTCAATTCCTTTAGGTATTGTCGTTGCCTTTGCTTTGCAAGTTCGCTGGAAACCCCTCCATTATCTCATTGACCTTTATATTTGGGTGATGCGAGGGACTCCCTTGCTCTTGCAATTAATCTTTATTTACTATGTTCTCCCTAGCATTGGGATACGTTTAGATCGTTTGCCTGCTGCTGTGATCGCTTTTGTATTGAACTATGCTGCCTACTTTGCTGAAATTTTTCGTGGAGGGATTGAAACCATTCCAAAGGGGCAGTACGAGGCTGCTAAGGTCTTGAAGTTTAGACCATTTGACACAGTGCGCTATATTATTTTGCCTCAGGTTACAAAGATTGTCTTACCGAGCGTCTTTAATGAAATTATGAGTTTGGTCAAGGATACTTCATTGGTTTATGCCCTTGGGATTTCAGATTTGATTTTGGCAAGTCGGACAGCAGCCAATCGAGATGCCAGTCTTGTTCCTATGTTTTTAGCTGGAGCGATTTATTTGATTATGATTGGTCTTGTAACCATTGTAGCGAAAAAACTTGAGAAGAAGTACAGTTATTACAGATAGGAGGATTGCTATGTTAGAATTACGAAACATTAACAAGGCCTTTGGTGGCAAACAAATCTTAACCAATTTCAGCCTATCAATTCCTGAAAAGCAAATCCTTGCAATCGTAGGTCCATCAGGAGGCGGAAAGACAACCCTATTACGTATGCTAGCTGGACTGGAAACCATCGATTCGGGGGAAATCTACTATAACGGCGAATCGCTAGCTATAGACGAACTAGAAAAGCGCAATCTTCTGGGATTTGTTTTCCAAGATTTTCAACTCTTTCCGCATTTGTCAGTTCTAGATAACTTAACTCTGTCGCCTATAAAAACAATGAGCATGGAGAAGGAAGTTGCTGAGAAGAAGGCGCGTGGTTTATTAGAACAACTTGGGTTAGCTGGGCATGCAGATGCCTTTCCATTCTCACTTTCAGGTGGGCAAAAACAACGGGTGGCCTTAGCACGCGCTATGATGATAAACCCAGAAATTATTGGATATGATGAGCCTACATCAGCTTTAGATCCAGAATTGCGATTAGAAGTAGAAAAACTTATCCTTCAAAATAAAGAGCGTGGGATGACTCAGATTGTTGTGACCCACGATCTTCAGTTTGCAGAAAACATTGCTGATCAGATCCTTAAGGTTGATCCAAAGTAGGACTAGGAGGTGCCTATGAAGAGAAAGAAAATTGCCCTTGTACTTGCTCTGTTCTTTAGCTTCTTCCTGACGGCTTGTACTCAGAAGGCAAGTGATCCAAATCAGGATAATTGGGCCAAATATCAAAAACAGGGAAGCATTACCATTGGCTTTGACAATACCTTTGTTCCCATGGGATTTGAGGAAAAGAATGGCCAGTATGCAGGTTTTGATATTGACCTAGCCCAAGCTGTCTCTGAAAAGCTAGGAATTCAGATTAAATTTCAACCCATCGACTGGGATATGAAAGAAACCGAACTACAAAATGGTACCATTGATGCCATCTGGAATGGCTATACAGCTACAGATGAACGGAAAGAGAAGGTTGCTTTTACCATTCCTTACATGGAAAATCAACAAGTTTTGGTCTCTAAAAAGTCTCAAAATATCCACTCAATTCAGGATATGACTGACAAAGTTTTAGGGGCCCAGGCAGGATCTTCTGGCTATTTGAATTTTGAAGGACAACCAGAACTACTCAAGAATCGAGTGAAAGATCAGAAGGCCAATCAATACCAAAGTTTCAATGAAGCCTTAATTGATTTGAAAAATGACCGGATTGATGCCTTGTTGATTGACCGGGTATATGCCAATTATTATCTCCAGTCTGAAGGAATATTAAATGACTACAGTGTCTTTTCAGCTGGATTTGAAAGTGAAGCTTTTGCAGTGGGTGTTAGACCTGCTGATAAAACTTTGCTAGATGCATTGAACCAAGCCTTTATCTCACTATACCAAGAAGGAAAATTCCAGGAAATCAGCCAGAAATGGTTTGGGGAAGATGTAGCCACCAGTCAAGTTAAAAATCAAGAATAAGAAAAGAGATTGAGTTTTTTATCAGTCTCTTTTTGTATCGAAAAATCCTCTGGCAAGTACCAGAGGATAAGGGTTTATACTCAATGAAAATCAAAGAGCAAACTACGAAGCTAGCCGCAGGCTACTCAAAACACTGTTTTGAGGTTGTAGATAAGACTGACAAAGTCAGGAACATATATCTACGGCAAGGAAATGCTGACGTGGTTTGAAGAGATTTTCGAAGAGTATTATTTCATTGTTGGGAAAAGCAATACATCACGGATAGTAGTTGTATCAGTGAGGAGCATGCAGAGACGGTCGATACCGATTCCCAAACCACCTGTTGGAGGCATACCGTATTCAAGGGCTTCAATGTAGTCGTAGTCAATACCAGTTGCTTCATCATCACCAAGCTCTTTAGCTTTCGCTTGAGCTTCAAAACGGCTAAGCTGATCGATTGGGTCGTTCAACTCGGTAAAGGCATTACCGTATTCTTTGGTCATGATGAAGAGTTCGAAACGGTCAGTAAAGCGGTCGTCTTCAGGATTTTTCTTAGCGAGTGGAGACACAGCTACTGGATGTCCGTAGACAAAAGTTGGTTGGATTAAGGTTTCTTCGACAAATTCTTCAAAGAAGGCATTGATGATGTGACCAACTTCAGTGTAATGTTTTTCAACTGGAACTTTCTTCTCAGCAGCGATAGCTTTAGCTTCCTCGAAAGTCATGTCTTGCCAGAAGTCTACACCAGTAATTTCATTGATAGCATCTACCATGTGAACACGTTTAAATGGTTCGTTGATTCTGATTTCAGTTCCTTGGTAGTTAACTGGACCATCACCCTTAACTGCCTTAGCAGCGTGTTGAATAATACCTTCCGTCAAGTCCATGATATCTTGGAAATCTGCATAAGCTTGGTAAACTTCGATAGAAGTAAACTCAGGGTTATGAGTAGCGTCCATTCCTTCGTTACGGAAGATACGGCCAATTTCATAGACACGTTCCATACCCCCAACGATAAGACGTTTCAAGTGAAGCTCGGTCGCGATACGAAGCACCATGTCAATGTTCTGTGCATTGTGGTGAGTGATAAATGGACGAGCAGCAGCGCCCCCAGCTTCGTTGTGGAGAACAGGTGTTTCCACTTCAAGGAAACCTTTTTGGTCAAGGTAACGACGGATTTCAGAGATGATTTTTGAACGAGTAACAAAACGTTCAAAGCTTTCACGATTAGAAATCAAGTCAAGGTAACGTTTACGATAGATGGTTTCAACGTCTGTCAAACCGTGGAATTTCTCAGGAAGTGGGCGAAGTGCTTTAGACAAGTGAGTGATATGAGTTGCCTTGATAGAGAGTTCACCCATATCCGTACGCATGACTTCACCTTCGACACCGAGGAAGTCACCGAGGTCAGCCTTTTTGAAAATTTCGTAGTTTTCTTCACCGACTTCATCTTTACGAACGTAGATTTGGATTTGACCTTCACGGTCTTGGAGATGGGCAAAGCCAACTTTTCCTTTTCCACGTTTAGTTACTAAGCGTCCAGCGATAGTAGCAGTTTCGTTTAATTCATGTAATTGTTCTTTATCAAGTTCCGCGAATTTGTCTTTTAGTTCTTGAGAGTTAGCAGTACGTTCAAAACGTTTTCCGAAGGGATCGATTCCTTGTTCACGGAGCGCAGCCATTTTTTCACGGCGAACGATCTGCTGGTCATTTAGTTCTTCCATATGTTCTGTAGACATGGGTTCCTCCTAATTTTACTCAAAATTTGATACGATGAGTCATTTTTTGCGATACTCCCATTTTATCATAAATAGCAGAGAAATTCACGGATATTCTTTGAAAACTAAAAAGAACTTGACTATTAAGATCAAGTTCCATTATTTTTCTTGATAGGAAGTGTCATTCCATCTTTCCAGAGTGAAGGTTTCAAAATCATCGGTCTCTAAAACTGTCAGACTAGCATTGGCCAAGCCTCCATCTTTGCGGAGGTGAGCTTCTTTATAGCCTAAAAGTGTACGAAGGCTAGCAGTGAGATTTGCCCCATGCCCGACAATCAGAATTCTTTCAGCCGGACTTTCTTTCAGAGATTTGATAAACTGAATGGTTCGCTGAGTCGTAGAGTAGAGAGATTCGGCTTCAAACATCCTCGTATCAAACTGAGCCAGATTAGAGCGAAAGGCCTTGATTTGTTGTGGATAGATGGCATTGAGCGTAGCGATTTTTAATCCCTCTAGTTTGCCAAGTTGCCATTCACGTAGTTCAGGAATGCTTTTTAAAGGACAAGGGGACTGGAGTTGACTTTGGATAATTTCAGCAGACTTAACTGCTCTGGGTAAATCACTAGAATAAATCGTATCAAAAGGAATTTCCTTGAGATGTTGACCCAGTTGTTTTAGGATGTCAATGGACTCTGGAAGAAGGGGAGAGTCACCGCTAGCACCTTGAAAACGTCCTTCAAGATTCCAGAGGGTGCGACCATGACGGACAAAGTAGAGTTTCATCAGTTGTTTTCCTCCAAGATATCAGCGAAGTCCGCTTTTACAAAGCTGGCTAAGTCTTGAGGTCGGATGATGATACTGTGCCCGACTTCTCCAGCAGAGACAATCATTTTGTCTAAATCCAAAGCAGTCTGATCAATAAAAATGGGATAATTGTGTTTTTGGCGAATGCCGACGGGGTTATTAGCCCCATGAATATAGCCTGTCGTTTTTTCCAGATCTTTTTGAGGAATCATGCTCACTTTTTTATTACCAGAAACCTTTGCTAGTTTTTTCTCAGCGAGGTGTTCTGTTATGGGAACGATTCCGATGATTGGCCCCGTCTTATCACCCAGCAGAGCCAAGGTTTTAAAGATATGTGTTCGATCATATTCCGAAGGAAGTTCACCCTCAAGCGCGTTGATATGAATACCAGTATGGTTAATACCCGCCTTGGTCAAGATTTGTTCGACCAAGGTTTTCTTAATCTTAACTTTCTTTGCCATTATTTATACTTATCCTCCAATTGACTCATCCAGATACCAAGCCAAATACCAAGTGCAAAGAAGAAGGCGATGAGAACATAACTCACGATAGAAAGTCCAGTGTATTGGATACTTTCAGCACTTCCAGCATTTGGAATCAAAATTAAGAGGGTACTTGAAAGAACAATTCCAATGATAAAGTGATAAACACGGGAGTGGTAGTTGTTTAAGGCATGGTCCATTAATTTTGAAAAGATAATAAGAGTTGCTCCTGCACCAATCCCAATAGGAAGGAAAGTTCCGAATAAATCAAAGGTCTTAAAACCAGTTAGCATTGGAGCGTACAGCCCTAAAATCAAGAGTAGATTTGACGGACTTAAACCAGGCACCAAGACACCTAGAGCTAAAAGAGCACCCGCTAAGATGAAACTAGCGAAACTAGCACTGAGAGAACCAACAACAAAGTTTAGCGCGTAGAGCCCTAGGCCTGAAAGGATAAAGGTGGTCCAGAACCAGACTAGGTCGATCTTGTCACGATCAGATTCTCGAGTAGATTCTTTAAGGAGGCTAGGAACTGTACCGATGATGGCTCCCGCAAAGCTCCACAAAACATAGACTTGATAATTTTCTAGCAGATACTCGATTGGATAAGAAAACAAACCAATGCCTAGCAACATCCCGATTGCTACTGGGATAAAGTATAGGACATTCGCTTTAAAATCCTTAAAAGGATGAGCCAGAAAGCTAATCATTCGCTCGTAGATTCCCAAAATAGCTGCCAGAACACCACCAGAAATTCCTGGTAAGATAAATCCTAAGGCGATGACTATTCCCTTAATAACTCTTGCAATCCATGAAAACATCATAAAATCCTCAATTTCATAAAATTCTTTCTCTATTCTATCAATTATAACACAGACGAGAAGAAAATGAAAAAACAAGTGAAAAAGAGAGCAATTTTCACTTGTCTTATGGTCTTAAAAATAGTTTTCTGAAGGTTTCTTCTTTTTCCTTCAAGGTAGAAATGAGATTAATATCTAAATGATGCTCAAATCCAGCAATTCTTCCTTTTGAAGTATACTGATGGAGGTCATAGTCTAAATCAGTATTAGGCGTGGTTTCAAAGTAACCTGAATCCGTTCCATAAGATGGAATCCAAACAGCAGAGAACTTGTCTGTATTGATACTATGCTCTTGCATGAAATAAACACCGATGTAAATTCCGATATTTTTAGCACCTAAAGATTCCAGTTTGGCACGAAACGCTTCGACCCCTTCGTTCATATCAGACATTGTTTTTTCTTCAACATCAAGCCAGTAGTAACTAGGGTTGTAAGGAGAAGCAGCGTTGTAGAAAACCTCAGCAGCTTTTTCCATTTCTTCCTTGCTGGGGCTAGCTAGATAGGCATAGACTCCAACTGGGACATTACGCTTTTGAAATTCTGTAATATGACTTTTATAGGCTTTATCAATACCATTGGCATAAGCCGCATCATTTTTTTCAGTATGTTGAGCCCCATTGTGGACGCGAACAATAACACCTGAAATATTTTGAGACAAGGTATCGTAGTTGATTTCCTCAGGTCTTTGCCAGCCAGAGACGTCAATAATAGGTTTGTCAAGATTATGCAAGGCCTGATTTTCAACCTGGACTGCATTGGGTTTTGACTTGACAGGATGGTCTTCATAAGTTGGTCTATTGAGGATCAAAATAGCTATAAATATAGTAAATAAAGTAAAAATAATAGCTGGATGAATCTTTTTTCTCATATTTAAATAGTTTAACGTAAATAGATAAAAAAATCAAAGAAAACATCGGAAAAAGTGAATATATGAGCGTCTTTTCCCTATTTCTCTGTTTGTTTACTCCTAAGAAACTAAATTATGGTATAATATAAGGGAATTTCTAGAGAAAAGAGAAGATTATGTCAAATTATGCCATTATTTTAGCAGCGGGTAAAGGTACTCGCATGAAATCAGATCTTCCAAAGGTACTTCACAAAGTAGCTGGAATTTCGATGTTGGAACATGTTTTTCGTAGTGTTGGTGCTATTCAACCTGAAAAAACAGTTACTGTAGTTGGTCACAAGGCTGAGCTAGTTGAGCAAGTATTAGCTGGTCAGACAGACTTTGTTACCCAAACAGAACAACTAGGAACTGGGCATGCTGTCATGATGGCAGAGCCTATTCTCCAAAATCGTACTGGCCATACCTTGGTTATTGCTGGGGATACTCCTCTGATTACAGGTGAAAGCTTGAAAAACCTCTTGGATTTCCATATCAATCACAAAAATGTGGCGACGATTTTAACAGCTGAAGCGGCAAATCCTTTCGGATACGGTCGTATCGTCCGTAACGATAATGCTGAAGTTCTTCGTATTGTTGAGCAGAAAGATGCCACAGACTTTGAAAAGCAAATTAAGGAAATCAATACAGGAACTTATGTATTTGACAATGAGCGTCTTTTTGAAGCCCTTAAAAACATCAACACCAACAATGCCCAAGGTGAGTACTATATTACTGACGTGATTGGTATTTTCCGTAATGCGGGTGAAAAGGTTGGGGCCTATACTCTCAAGGATTTTGATGAAAGTCTTGGCGTAAATGACCGTGTAGCTCTTGCGACTGCAGAAGCAGTGATGCGTCGCCGTATCAACCAAAAGCATATGGTTAATGGTGTTAGTTTTGTCAATCCTGAAGCAACTTACATCGACATTGATGTTGAGATTGCTCCCGAAGTCCAAATCGAAGCTAATGTTACCTTGAAAGGTCAAACGAAGATTGGTGCTGAGACTGTTTTGACAAACGGTACTTACGTAGTGGATAGCACTATCGGAGCTGGAGCTGTGATTACCAACTCTATGATTGAGGAAAGTACAGTTGCAGACGGCGTGACTGTTGGCCCGTATGCCCATATTCGTCCAGGTTCAAGTCTGGCTGCTCAAGTTCACATTGGAAATTTTGTTGAAGTAAAAGGCTCTTCAATCGGTGAAAATACCAAGGCGGGTCATTTGACTTATATTGGAAACTGTGAAGTGGGTAGCAACGTTAATTTTGGTGCAGGAACTATTACAGTCAACTACGATGGCAAAAATAAATACAAAACTGTCATTGGCAATAATGTCTTTGTTGGCTCAAACTCAACTATTATTGCTCCTGTAGAACTTGGGGATAATTCTCTGGTTGGAGCGGGTTCAACCATTACCAAGAATGTTCCTGCTGATGCCATTGCTATCGGCCGTGGACGACAAGTTAACAAAGATGAGTACGCAACACGCTTACCTCATCATCCTAAGAACCAGTAGGAGTTTGTCATGGAATTTGAAGAAAAAACGATCAGTCGGAAGGAAATCTATCAAGGTCCTATTTTCAAACTAGTACAAGACCAGGTGGAACTACCAGAAGGAAAGGGGACTGCCCAACGTGACTTGATTTTTCACAATGGAGCTGTTTGTGTACTAGCTGTGACAGCCGAAGACAAAATCGTTCTCGTTAAGCAATACCGAAAGGCTATCGAGGCGGTTTCTTATGAGATTCCTGCAGGTAAACTAGAACTTGGTGAAAATGCTGATCCAATGGCAGCGGCACTTCGTGAATTGGAAGAAGAAGTTGCCTACATGGCTAAGTTAGAGCTGATATACGATTTCTATTCTGCGATTGGATTTTGTAATGAAAAACTAAAACTCTACCTTGCTAGTGATTTGGTCAAGGTGGAAAATCCTCGCCCTCAAGACGATGATGAAACTTTGGAAGTTCTAGAAGTGAGTCTAGAGGATGCCAAGAACCTGATCCAGTCAGGTCATATCTGTGATGCCAAGACCATTATGGCGATCCAGTACTGGGAACTACAAAAGAAATAGAGGAGAAACCCATGGGAAAACCTTTATTAACAGACGAAATGATTGAACGTGCCAACCGAGGTGAGAAAATCTCAGGACCACCTCTTCAAGATGATGAGGAAACAAAGATCCTACCAACGTCTTCACAACATTTTGGTTATTCACGTTCTAGAGACCACGGTTTTAGTCAAGATACACTTACAATCGAAGTAGAGCCAACGATTCATAAGAGCCGTCGTATTGAGAACACCAAGAGAAATGTTTTTAATTCGAAACTCAATCGCATCTTATTTGCTGTAATTTTACTTTTGATTTTGTTAGTGTTGGCAATGAAACTCTTGTAATTGAAAGGACTTGAAATGAAAATTGGAATCATTGCTGCCATGCCAGAAGAACTCGTATATTTGACTCAGAATTTGGATAAACCTCAAGAAGTCCAAGTCTTAGGAAATACCTACTACACTGGCTCTGTTTGCAATACTGAAGTAGTTCTAGTTCAGAGTGGGATTGGAAAGGTCATGTCGGCTATGAGTGTAGCTATTCTAGCTGACCATTTTCAGGTAGAAGCTATCATCAATACAGGATCAGCAGGTGCTCTTGCCGAAGGGATTGCTGTTGGTGATGTCGTGATTGCAGATAGACTAGCTTACCATGATGTGGATGTGACTGCTTTTGGTTATGCTTATGGCCAAATGGCTGGTCAACCTCTTTACTTTGAATCAGATAAGAAATTTATCGCTAGGATTAAAGAAAACTTATTTCAGTTAGAGCAGACATGGCACCTAGGCTTGATTGCTACAGGGGACAGTTTTATAGCTGGAGATGATAAGATTGCTAGTATCAAATCCCACTTCCCTGATGTTTTAGCAGTTGAAATGGAAGGGGCTGCTATTGCACAAGCGGCTCAGTCTCTTAATTTACCGTTCCTAGTCATTCGTGCTATGAGTGACAATGCCAATCATGAAGCCTCTATCTCTTTTGATGAGTTTATTATCGAAGCTGGACGTCGTTCTGCCCAAGTCTTACTAGCCTTTTTAAAAGCCTTAGATTAAGCGGAAATTTGACAGTTTATCTAGCTTATGATAAGATTTAAATAAAGAAAAGCTAGAAAACGTTTCAGAGGATATTATGAGTATTGAAATGACCGTCAGTGAGATTGCAGAGGTCTTAGGACTATCTCGTCAAGCAATCAATAATCGTGTCAAAGAACTTCCTGAAGAGGACACGAAAAAAAATGACAAAGGTGTAACTGTAGTTACTCGAAGTGGCTTGATCAAGCTAGAAGAAATCTACAAAAAAACGATTTTTGAAGATGAACCAGTCAGTGATGATGTCAAACAACGTGAACTGATGGAAATCTTGGTCGATGAGAAAAACGCTGAAATTCTTCGCTTGTACGAGCAGCTCAAGGCCAAAGACCGCCAGTTATCAGAAAAAGATGAACAGATGCGAATCAAAGACCGACAGATTGCTGAAAAGGACAAACAGTTGGACCAACAGCAACAGTTAACTCTTCAAGCCATGAAGGATCAAGAAACCTTGAAACTCGAGTTGGACCAAGCAAAAGAAGAAGTCCAAGCAACCAAAAAAGGCTTTTTTGCTCGCCTTTTTGGAGGAAAATAAAGAAGCTGTTTGGGTTACTCACTAACCTAGTGGCTTCTTTTATTATTTATAGTTTATTTTGAGTAGTAATTGAGGGAAATAATGGAAAAATTAAGAGATTATATTGCCTTTGATTTGGAATTCAATCAACACGAGGGGGTTACCCATTTAATTCAAGTATCAGCAGTTCGCTTTCAAGATGGACAAGAAAGTGCTGCTTTTGATTCTTATGTTCATACTACAGCCCCGTTGAAGAGCTTTATCAATGGTTTGACTGGAATCACAGCTGAAACCTTAAAAGATGCGCCAAAAGTAGAGCAAGTTTTAAAGAACTTTCAAGCATTTGTTGGCGACTTACCTATTGTTGGTTACAATGCAGCTAAGAGTGATTTGCCTATTCTCTTGGAGCATGGCATTGATTATCGTGACCAGTATAAGGTTGATCTATATGACGAGGCTTTTGAACGCCGTAGTTCTGATCTACACGGCATAGCCAATCTTAAATTGCAAACTGTTGCAAATTTTTTAGGCTTTCACGGGAAGTCTCATAACAGTATAGAGGATGCTCGTATGACGGCGCGTGTTTACGAAGCTTTTTTGGAATCGGATGAAGGAAAGCTATTAATAGAAGACCAGAGTAGTTTTTCGATGAATAATCCTTTCGGTGGCTTAGATTTATCCCAATTTTTAGACTAGGAGTGCCTATGAAACCTGAAAAACCTAAGAAGCTAGGTTTTAGGAAGATATACTATAACCTAGATAAGATTTTATTTCTATTTTTCTTGATATTTATGATGGTTGAGTTTGTCTGGCTACCATTGAATTCATGGATTGCTGGAATCCTTCTGAGACAAACAGGTTACTTGTTTATCTCCTACAATAACTTTTGGGCGATTATACAAGGCTCACCTTTTATCAGTTTAGCCTTTCTCATCTTAATTGCAATCAATCTCCTAGTTGCCTATTTCCAGATTTGTCTTTTATTTATTGGGGCTCGCCACCTTCTCTATCATGAAAAGAGAACTTTAATTGAGTACAGTAGAAAAGTATTTCACCAGAGCTTTCTATTCGTTAAGCGATTGAGCTTTTGTAAGATGGCCTTTGTCTTTTTTTACATTGCTTTGCTTTTCCCGTTCATCCGTAAGATTTTAAAAATCTACTACCTCAACAAGATTATTATTCCTGATTTTATTGTGAATTATTGGGAAGGTAAGCATTGGCTGGTAGGTCTGATGATCATAGCATCCGCTTGGATCTTTCTCTACATCTCTGTCCGATTTATGTTTGCCCTTCCTAAGATTCTCTTTGAAAGAAAGACGGTAAGAGAAAGCGTGAAATATAGTCTCAAAAAGACAAAGAAAAATGTCCTTTTCTACTCTTGGCATCTCTTACTCATTATCATTAAAACCTATCTTTTCTTCTTTGGTTTATTAATTCCTTTGCTTTTTGCGCAAGCAGTGATGGATAATCTCACTCAAAAAGAATCCTTGATTCTCGGTGTGATTAATTTTGTCTTGATTAAAAATTTCCATTACATGACCCTGACTTACTTCTTAGTGAAGTTTGTTTCCTTCCTGACAGGAGAAGAGTTGGAGATCATGCCAAGGCGAAAGAAAGACCATCTGATGAGATGGGGTGTCATGGGGTGTGCAAGCATCTTCTTTGCCATAGAAGGCTACGTTTATCTGGAATCTCCGGATACCAATACACCTTTAGTGATTTCGCACAGAGGAGTAAGTAATAAAAACGGTGTTCAAAATACTGTGCAGTCTTTAGAAAAAACAGCTCAACTAAAACCTGATCTCATCGAAATGGATGTGCAGGAAACGAAAGACGGTCAGTTCGTGATGATGCACGATGCCAACCTCAAAAATTTAACAGGTATTAACGCTACACCACAAGATTTGACTCTGGATGAATTAACAAATACAGATATTTACGAGAATGGTTATCAAACAAAGATTTCAAGCTTTGATGCCTATTTAGAGCGTGCAAATGCTTTAAACCAAAAATTGCTGATTGAGATTAAAACCAGTAAAAAAGATAGTCCGCAAATGATGGACCATTTCCTCGAAAAGTATGGGGCGACTATCAAGAAATATGGGCATCAGATGCAATCACTAGACTATCATGTGATTGATAAAGTGTTGACTTATGATTCTGAAATTCCAGTTTACTTTATTCTTCCCTATAACAGTATCTTCCCAAGAACCAAGGCAACGGGTTACACTATGGAGTACTCAACTTTGGATGAATACTTTGTCAATAAACTCTGGACAACTGATCAGAGACTCTATGTTTGGACCGTAAATGGTTCGGAGGCATTTGATAAAGCAGTTCGTCTCGGCGCAGATGGCATGATTACTGATGATCTTGAAATGGTCCAGTCACAAGTCACAATGGCTCAAGACGATCCGGAATATACGGAATTACTCTTAAAGAAAGCAATGGAATTCTTTGACTTCTAATAAAAAAAGAGAAACATCTGTTTCTCTTTTTTTGTGGATTAGAAAGGCAATTTTCCAGCGAAAGCTCCTAGTTTCTTCTTAGTCGTTTCATCAATTTGTTCAAGTGCAGTGTTAATTGCTTGCGCAGTCATGTCAGAAAGGGTTTCGAGATCTTCTGGATCTACAACTGCTGGGTTGAAGTCAATGCTGACAACTTTTTTGTCTCCAGTTAGGGTTGCTTGGACAAGGTCCTGAGCTGATTTTCCAACAAATTCCATGGCAGCGAGTTCTGCTTGGCTCTGTTCCATTTGTTTTTGAAGTTTTTGTGCTTGGCGCATCATGTTTTGCATGTTCATCATGGCGGTTTACAGTTTCCTTTTTCTATTATTTTCCTTTTTATTTTATCAATTTTAGGTGCAAAAGTCTATTATTTGTTTAATTCATTAGATATATGAACTTTTATAATGAGTCCCTTAAACAACTTTTAAGAAATTTACTATGCACACCTGGTATTCTTTGCGAAACAAATAAATTTCATTTAAGTTTTCTTTAAGGATTCTATTATATTCTAGAGAACTCTATGTTAACCGAACGTTAAGCAGAAAATATAGAGGATAACCTAATTTTATTTCTTAATTTGTTATAGTCTTTCCAGATTTAGTAACACATTGTTCACTTTTTACCTTTAATGGTGTGTTGATTAGACTAAATGACGCTCTGTCTTTTTTTCATGATGGAGGCAGATTGTGATATAATAGATAGTAATGAGTTTTTTAGAATAAACTAAAGGAGAATATAAATGATCTATGCAGGAATCCTAGCCGGAGGAACTGGCACACGCATGGGAATCAGTAATTTACCAAAACAATTCTTGGAGTTGGGTGATCGACCTATTTTGATCCACACAATTGAAAAATTCGTCTTAGAACCAAGTATTGAAAAAATTGTAGTTGGAGTTCATGGAGACTGGGTGTCACACGCTGAGGACCTAGTTGACAAGTATCTTTCTCTCCACAAGGATCGCATCATCATTACCAAAGGTGGGGCTGATCGCAATACCAGTATCGAGAAGATTATAGAAGCCATTAATGCCTATCGTCCAATCACTCTAGAAGATATCGTGGTTACCCACGACTCTGTTCGTCCTTTTATCACACTTCGCATGATTCAGGACAATATCAAACTTGCTCAAGATCATGATGCGGTTGACACAGTAGTAGAAGCGGTTGATACCATTGTTGAAAGTACAAATGGTCAGTTTATCACGGATATTCCAAATCGTGCTCACCTCTATCAAGGTCAAACACCTCAGACATTCCGTTGCAAGGATTTCATGGATTTGTATGGTTCCCTATCTGATCAAGAAAAGGAAATCCTGACGGATGCATGTAAAATTTTTGTTATCAAAGGAAAGGATGTTGCTCTAGCTAAAGGGGAATATTCAAACCTTAAAATCACAACGGTGACAGACTTGAAAATCGCGAAAAGCATGATTGAGAAAGACTAAGGCTATGATTAATCAAATTTATCAACTGACCAAACCAAAGTTTATCAATGTAAAATATCAAGAAGAGGATATTGATCAGGAGAATCATATCCTGATTCGTCCAAATTATATGGCGGTTTGTCATGCGGATCAACGTTACTATCAAGGGAAGCGTGATCCAAAGATATTGGCTAATAAACTTCCTATGGCCATGATTCATGAGTCTTGTGGAACTGTTATTTCAGATCCGACTGGGACTTATGAAGTCGGTCAAAAGGTAGTTATGATTCCCAATCAACCGCCTATGCAGAGTGACAAGGAGTTCTACGAGAACTACATGACCGGAACCTACTTCCTATCAAGTGGTTATGATGGCTTTATGAGAGAATTTGTCTCTCTTCCAAAAGATCGTGTTGTGTCTTATAATGACATCGAGGACACAGTTGCCGCCATTACCGAGTTTGTAAGTGTGGGTATGCATGCTATGGATCGATTCCTACATCTTGCTCATAGCAAACGAGAGCGCATTGCTGTTATCGGAGATGGTAGTTTGGCCTTTGTGGTTGCAAATATTATCAATTATACCTTGCCAGAAGCAGAGATTATCGTCATTGGTCGCCATTGGGAAAAACTAGAGCTCTTCTCTTTTGCTAAAGAGTGCTACATTACTGATAATATACCAGAAGATTTAACCTATGATCATGGATTTGAGTGCTGTGGTGGGGATGGTACAGGCCCAGCTATCAATGACTTGATTCGTTATATTCGCCCACAGGGAACGGTTCTCATGATGGGAGTGAGCGAATACAAGGTTAATATCAATACACGAGACGCTTTGGAAAAAGGATTGTTATTAGTGGGATCGTCTCGTTCAGGACGCGTCGATTTTGAAAAGGCCATTCAAATGATGGAAGTTAAAAAGTTTGCGAATCGTCTGAAGAATATCCTTTATGTTGAAGAGCCTGTGAGAGAAATCAAGGACATTCACCGTGTCTTTGCTACAGACCTGAATACTGCTTTTAAAACAGTATTCAAGTGGGAAGTGTAGGAGATGGAGGTTAATTGTGGAAAAACTCATCAAAGAAAAAATTTCTTCTTTACTATCTAATGAAGAGGAAGTACTCAGTGTCGAACAGCTGGGAGGCATGACCAACCAAAACTATTTGGTTAAAACAACCAACAAACAGTATATTGTGAAATTTTTTGGTAAAGGGACTGAAAAACTCATCAATCGTCAAAATGAAAAGTATAATCTTGAACTTTTAGAGGATTTAGATTTAGATGTTAAAAATTATCTCTTTGATATTGAGTCAGGGATCAAAGTAAATGAATACATCGAATCAGCAGTAACTCTTGATTCAACATCAATTAAGTCCAAGTTTGAAAAGATTGCACCAATTTTACAAACCATCCACGCTTCAGGGAAAGAATTAAGAGGAGAATTTGCTCCTTTTGAGGAAATCAGCAAATATGAATCCTTGATTGAGGGACCTATCCCTTATGAAAACTATGAAGCTGTAAGAAAAGATGTATTTTCACTAGAAAAGAGATTGGCTGATTTGGGTGTTGATAGAAAGTCCTGTCACATCGATTTGGTACCAGAAAACTTTATCGAGTCACCACAAGGTCGTTTGTATTTGATTGACTGGGAATACTCTTCTATGAATGACCCGATGTGGGATTTGGCAGCTCTTTTCTTAGAGTCTGAATTTACAAAGCAAGAGGAAGATGATTTCCTTTCCTACTATGAAAGTGACAAAACGCCTGTATCACGTGAGAAAATTCGTATCTATAAAATCTTGCAAGATGCTATCTGGAGTTTGTGGACAGTGTACAAAGAAGCTCAAGGAGCTGACTTTGGAGATTACGGTGTCAATCGTTACCAAAGAGCTGTCGAAGGTTTGACTTATTATGGAGGTTAGGATGAAGAATAAAAATGGTGTTTCTTTTGGTCTGCTCTCTGGTATATTCTGGGGATTAGGTCTAACGATTAGTGCTTATATCTTTTCAATTTTTACAAATCTTTCACCTTTTGTTGTGGCTGCCGCTCACGATTTCTTGAGTATCTTTATCTTGTTAGCTTTTCTTTTGGTAAAAGAAGGAAAAGTTCGCCTCTCTATTTTCTTAAATATTCGAAATGTGAGTGTTATAATCGGTGCTTTGTTAGCTGGACCAATTGGTATGCAAGCCAATCTTTATGCGGTTAAATATATTGGTAGTTCTCTAGCTTCATCTGTATCAGCTATTTACCCAGCAGTTTCAGTTTTACTCGCCTTCTTCATTTTGAAACACAAGGTTTCAAAGAATACGGTATTTGGTGTTTTCTTGATTATTGCAGCTATCATTGCTCAAACCTACAAGGTTGAACAAGTAAACTCGTTTTACATTGGGATTCTTTGTGCCCTTATCTGTGCCATTGCCTGGGGGAGTGAAAGTGTTCTCAGCTCCTATGCTATGGAAAGTGATTTAAGTGAAATTGAAGCCTTGTTAATTCGACAAGTAACCTCATTCTTGTCCTATCTAGTGATTGTGCTCTTTTCTCACCATTCATTTGCAGAAGTGGCAGATGGGCAATTATTCGGTCTCTTGATTGTCTTTGCGGCCTTTAATATGATTTCCTACTTAGCTTATTATATCGCCATTAATCGTTTGCAACCTGCGAAAGCGACAGGTTTGAATGTGAGCTATGTAGTTTGGACTGTCTTATTTGCAGTTATTTTCTTGGGTGCACCGCTAGATATGCTGACAATCATCACTTCACTTATTGTTATGGCTGGTGTTTATATTATTATTAAAGAATAAAGGAGATTCGTGTGAAAGCGATTATTTTAGCAGCGGGCTTAGGAACTCGTCTGCGCCCTATGACTGAAAATACCCCAAAAGCTTTGGTTAAGGTTAATCAAAAACCCTTGGTAGAATACCAAATCGAGTTTTTGAAAGAGAGAGGAATTGATGAGATTATCATCGTTGTCGGTTACCTCAAAGAACAATTTGACTACCTAAAAGAAAAATATGGTGTTCGTTTAGTCTTTAACGACAAGTATGCTGATTACAATAACTTTTACTCACTTTATCTAGTAAAAGAAGATTTGGCAAACAGCTACGTCATCGATGCAGATAACTATCTTTTCAAAAATATGTTTCGAAACGATCTTAAACGTTCTACCTATTTTAGCGTTTATCGTGAAGACTGTACGAACGAGTGGTTCTTGGTTTACGGTGATGACTATAAGGTTCAAGACATTATTGTTGACAGTAAAGCTGGTCGCATTCTGAGCGGAGTTTCATTCTGGGATGCACCAACTGCTGAGAAGATTGTTGGCTTTATTGACAAAGCTTACGAAAGTGGTGAATTTGTTGATCTCTACTGGGACAACATGGTTAAGGATAATATCAAAGAATTAGATGTCTATGTCGAAGAATTAGAAGGAAATAGCATCTATGAAATTGATAGTGTAAAAGATTACCATAAATTAGAAGAGATTTTATCTACTATTGAGTAAGGAAATAGAAGAAGGCTTGGGCCTTCTTTTTTTGTGGATTTTATAACAAGATTGTTTGATATTGATTGTATTCTTTAAATGAAACAAAAATTACAAAAAAATGAACAAAATAAAACAAAAATTATTGACAACGATTTCATATAGTGTTATACTTATAGCATAAAAGATAATTGAAAGAAGGGAAAATGTTATGGGATTAGATCATTTCTTTGACAAAAACCTGGTGTTTTGCTTAGAAGCGGATAATCAAGAACAACTCTTTGATCAGGTAGCAAGCTTGTTGGAAGAACGAGAAATTGTCACTCCAACTTATCGTGAAGCCTTGATCACGCGTGAAAAGTCATTTCCAACTGGCTTAGATATGGAATTTCTAGGTAAGGACTTGCCAAATGTAGCGATTCCTCATACAGATATTGTTCATAATCTAGCTGAGAAAGTAGTGGTTGTTCGATTAGAAAAACCAGTAACTTTTCACAATATGATAGCTCCTGATAAGGAAGTAGAAGTATCCCTACTCTTCTTTATCATTAACAACTCAAGTTCAAGTCAAACAAATATTCTGGCTCAGTTGATGGACTTTTTCACTGGAAATGGACATCTGGAAGATCTATCAAAAATTTCCGAACCAGAAAAACTTTATGCTTACATTGCTGAAGCAACCGCTTAATCTTGTCTATTAAATAATAAAATCGGAGGAAATCCAAATGATTAAAATTCTTGCTGCCTGCGGTGCAGGTGTTAACTCAAGTCACCAAATTAAAAGTGCTCTAGAAGAAGAACTTTCAAACCGTGGTTATGATGTTCACTGTGATGCCGTCATGGTGAAAGATGTAAACGAAGACCTTATCAAGGGCTACGATATCTTTACACCAATCGCTGCAACTGACCTTGGTTTTGAACCAGGTATTCCAGTAATTGAAGCTGGACCAATCTTGTTCCGTATTCCAGCGATGAGTGCTCCAGTATTTGACAATATTGAAGCAGCTATCAAAGAACACGGACTAAGCTAATTTATTCTTTATCTTGTTAACATTCATATAACTAAAAAAACGGGAGGAACTATTATGGATGTCATTATCGAACTAGCCAATAAGATTTTCAAGCCAGTCTTGGAAATGGGTGGTCCTATTATCATGCTGATCATCTTGACAGTATTGGCTCTACTTTTTGGAGTGAAATTCTCCAAAGCGCTTGAAGGTGGTATCAAGCTTGCTATCGCCCTTACAGGTATCGGTGCCATCATCGGTATGCTCAACGGAGCTTTCTCAGCATCACTTGCGAAATTCGTTGAAAATACTGGTATTCAATTGAACATCACTGACGTTGGTTGGGCACCACTTGCAACCATCACTTGGGGATCTGCTTGGACACTTTACTTCTTGCTTGTAATGTTGATTGTCAACGTTGTGATGCTTGCAATGAAGAAAACAGATACACTTGACGTCGATATCTTTGATATCTGGCACTTGTCAATCACTGGTCTTTTGATAAAATGGTATGCAGACAACAATGGAGTTAGCCAAGGGGTTTCACTTTTCATCGCAACTGCAGCAGTTGTCCTTGTAGGTGTTTTGAAAATCATCAACTCTGACTTGATGAAACCAACATTCGACGACCTTCTTAATGCACCAAGTTCATCACCAATGACTTCAACTCACATGAACTACATGATGAACCCAGTTATCATGGTCTTGGATAAGATCTTCGATAAAGTATTGCCAGGTCTTGATAAATATGACTTTGACGCTGCAAAATTGAACAAAAAAATCGGTTTCTGGGGTTCTAAATTCTTTATCGGATTTATTCTTGGTATCGTTATTGGTTTGATGGGAACTCCACATCCAGTTGCTGGTGTAGAAGGAGCTGATAAATGGGAACTTGTTATTAAAGGTTGGTTGAGCCTTGGTTTGACTGCCGGTGTCTGCTTGGAGCTCTTCTCACTTATCGGATCTTGGTTCATCGCAGCCGTAGAACCACTTTCACAAGGTATTACAAACGTTGCTACTAAACGTCTTCAAGGACGTAAATTCAACATCGGTCTTGACTGGCCTTTCATCGCTGGTCGTGCTGAAATCTGGGCTTGTGCCAACGTACTTGCTCCAATCATGTTGATTGAAGCTGTACTTCTTTCAAACGTAGGAAATGGTATCTTGCCACTTGCAGGTATCATCGCCATGGGTGTGACTCCAGCTCTCTTGGTTGTTACACGTGGTAAATTGCTCCGTATGATTATCTTCGGAACACTCTTGTTGCCTCTCTTCCTTCTTTCTGGTACTCTTATCGCACCATTCGCAACAGAACTTGCTAAAGGTGTAGGTGCCTTCCCAGAAGGTGTGAACCAATCTCAATTGATTACTCACTCAACTCTTGAAGGACCAATTGAAAAACTATTTGGTTGGGCAATCGGTAATGCTACAACAGGTGATATCAAAGCAATCCTTGGTGCAGCAGTCTTCCTTGTATTCTATGTAGGTATCTTTGCTTGGTATAGAAAACAAATGATCAAACGTAACGAAGAATACGCAGCAAATGCTAAATAATTCGCTCCTATAAAATGTAAATTGTGAAAACTAGGTTGTTAATTTCCTACATTGGGAGTGGCAACCTAGTTTTTTATATAAAAATCTAAAAATAGTTGGAGAATATGATGGTAATTGAAATCAAATCAGACCAGTTAACGGTCCAGTTTAAAACCTTAGGTGGCGCCTTGTCGTCCATCAAGGATCGAGAAGGCATTGAGTATCTGTGGCAAGGAGATGCCACTTACTGGAGTGGACAAGCGCCAGTCCTTTTTCCAATCTGCGGCTCTTTAAGGGAAGATACAGCCTTCTACAGTCACGAAGATGGAACGGAGACGAAAGGAAACATTCCTCGTCACGGTTTGGTCCGTAAAAAAGAATTTGAGTTGGTTGATCAAACAGAAAACAGCGTAACCTTTGCTATCGAAGATGATGAGAATACTTATCAAAACTACCCTTATCATTTCCGTCTTGAAATCACTTATCTAGTGACTGGCAAGACTGTTCGCACTCAATACAAAGTCTTCAATAAAGAAACTAGCAAGGTCATGCCTTACTTTATTGGTGGACATCCAGGGTTTAATTGCCCTCTGCTGGATGGCGAAACTTATGAAGATTACTATTTAGAGTTTGAGAAAGAAGAGACTTGCTCTGTTCCACGTCCTTTCCCAGAAATAGGAATGTTAGACTTCCAAGATAGAAGTCCATGGTTGGATGGGCAAAAAGAATTAGACCTTAGCTATGATCTGTTTAGTGTTGATGCAGTGACTTTGGATGAGTTGCAATCTAAAACAATTGCCCTTCGTTCTCGTAAGAATGAGAAGGGATTAAAAGTACACTTCCAAGAGTTTTCAAATCTCATTATCTGGTCAACTTTGAATAAGGGACCTTTCATTGCCTTTGAACCATGGTCTGGCTTGTCAACATCTCTTGAAGAAGGAGATCATCTAGAAGATAAGAAGAATGTTCGTCTCCTAGAACCTGGTCAAGTAGATCAGATTGGCTTTGATATTGAAATATTTTAGATAAAAAACCACAAAAACAAACATTTACTGTTGACTTTTTATAAAAATAGGAGTATATTATGTTTGTAAGCAACAAATGATGTTTGTAACAAACAAACAATCACTTGTTATATTCTCTTTCGAGGAGAAAGTTTGTTTCTAGGAACTTGATTTCCTGGACTTGGATAAGGTGATATTCATCTCATTCAATCAAATTTGTCAATAAACTGCTAGAAAGTCTTTTGTAGGTAAACTGCTAACTATAAAAGTCTTTACTAGCCTAGAAAAATAAAAAGGAGTATACAATATGTCTATTGTTATCGGTGCAGATGCTGCAGGTTTGAGATTGAAAGAAGTTGTGAAAGACTTCTTGGAAAAAGAAAACTTCCACGTTGTGGATGTTACAGCTGAAGGTCAAGATTTTGTTGATGTGACTCTTGCTGTTGCTGCAGAAGTAAACAAAGAAGAACAAAACCTTGGTATCGTGATTGATGCTTATGGTGCTGGTCCATTTATGGTTGCAACAAAGATCAAAGGAATGGTTGCCGCAGAAGTATCTGACGAACGTTCAGCTTATATGACTCGTGGACACAACAACTCACGTATGATCACTATGGGTGCACAACTTGTTGGTGATGAATTGGCTAAAAACATTGCTAAAGGATTTGTTAACGGTAAATACGATGGTGGTCGTCACCAAATTCGTGTTGATATGTTGAACAAAATGTGCTAATTAGATTACAGTAAGAAAGGTAAGTTAAAAATGAGAATTGCAATTGGATGTGACCACATCGTAACAGATGAAAAAATGGCGGTTTCAGAATTTTTGAAATCAAAAGGATATGAAGTCATTGACTTTGGTACCTATGACCACACACGTACTCACTACCCAATCTTTGGTAAAAAAGTTGGTGAAGCCGTTACAAGTGGTCAAGCTGATCTTGGGGTATGTATCTGTGGTACTGGTGTTGGTATCAACAACGCTGTAAATAAAGTTCCAGGAGTTCGTTCTGCCTTGGTTCGTGATATGACAACAGCTCTTTATGCAAAAGAACAATTGAACGCCAATGTTATTGGTTTTGGTGGTAAAATCACTGGTGAATTGCTCATGTGCGACATCATTGAAGCTTTCATCAATGCTGAATACAAACCATCAGAAGAAAACAAAAAATTGATTGCGAAAATTGAGCACGTTGAAACTCACAATGCTCATCAAGCAGATGCAAACTTCTTTACAGAATTCCTTGAAAAATGGGATCGCGGTGAATACCACGACTAAGAGGTGACGCATGATTTTAACAGTCACAATGAATCCATCCATCGATATTTCTTATCCTTTGGATGAATTGAAAATTGACACTGTCAACCGTGTGGTGGACGTGACCAAGACAGCTGGTGGTAAAGGTCTCAATGTTACACGAGTTCTTTCAGAATTTGGTGATTCTGTTGTTGCTACTGGTTTGGTCGGTGGTAAACTTGGTGAGTTTTTAGTAGAGCATATCGATGATAAAGTAACGAAACGTTTCTTCTCCATTCAAGGAGAGACTCGTAACTGTATCGCTATTCTCCACGGAGACAATCAAACAGAAATCCTTGAAAAAGGGCCTGAAGTTTTGGAACAAGAAGGGCAAGATTTCTTGGTTCATTTCGAAAATCTTCTTGACACTGTGAAAGTAGTAGCCATCTCTGGTAGTCTCCCAGCAGGTCTTCCAGTTGACTACTATGCAAGCTTAGTAGAACTTGCTAATCGCGCAGGAAAACCAGTTGTTCTGGATTGCTCAGGTGCGGCCCTTCAGGCGGTTCTTGAATCACCACATAAACCAACAGTTATTAAACCAAATAACGAAGAATTGTCTCAGCTTCTAGGTAGAGAAGTTTCTGAGGATTTGGATGAATTAAAAGAAGTTCTTCAAGAGCCTCTATTTGCAGGGATTGAGTGGATAATCGTTTCACTTGGAGCAAATGGTGTTTTTGCAAAACACGGTGATACTTTCTACAAGGTAGATATTCCAAGAATTCAGGTAGTCAATCCTGTCGGATCTGGAGATTCTACTGTTGCAGGTATTTCATCAGGACTTCTTCATAAGGAATCTGATCAAGAACTCCTCATCAAGGCCAATGTCCTTGGTATGCTCAATGCTCAAGAAAAAATGACAGGTCATGTCAATATGGCCAACTATCAAGCTTTATATGATCAATTAATAGTAAAAGAGGTATAAAATGGCTTTAACAGAACAAAAACGTGCACGCTTAGAAAAACTTTCAGATGAAAACGGCATTATCTCAGCTCTTGCCTTTGACCAACGTGGTGCTTTGAAACGCCTCATGGCTCAATACCAAACAGAAGAGCCAACAGTGGCTCAAATGGAAGAACTCAAAGTCTTGGTTGCAGATGAATTGACAAAATACGCATCCTCTATGCTTCTCGACCCTGAGTATGGACTTCCAGCTACAAAAGCTCTTGCACCAAATGCTGGTCTTCTCCTTGCTTATGAGAAAACTGGCTACGACACAACAAGCACTAAACGCTTGCCTGACTGCTTGGATGTTTGGTCTGCCAAACGCATCAAGGAACAAGGTGCAGATGCTGTCAAGTTCTTGCTTTACTATGACGTAGACAGCGCTGATGAACTAAACCAACAAAAACAAGCCTACATCGAACGTATCGGTTCTGAGTGTGTGGCAGAAGACATTCCTTTCTTCCTTGAGATCTTGGCTTACGATGAAAAGATTGCTGATGCAGGTTCAGCAGAATACGCAAAAGTGAAGCCACACAAGGTTATCGGTGCTATGAAGGTCTTCTCAGACCCACGCTTCAACATCGATGTCTTGAAAGTGGAAGTTCCAGTCAACGTCAAATACGTTGAAGGCTTTGGCGATGGTGAAATCGTTCATACACGTGAAGAAGCAGCAGCCTTCTTCAAAGCGCAAGATGAAGCAACTAACTTGCCATACATCTACTTGAGTGCAGGTGTATCAGCTAAACTCTTCCAAGAAACCCTTGTCTTTGCCCACGAATCAGGCGCAAACTTCAACGGAGTTCTTTGCGGCCGTGCAACCTGGGCTGGATCAGTTGAAGCTTACATCAAAGATGGTGAAGCAGCAGCTCGCGAATGGCTTCGCACAACTGGTTTTGAAAACATTGACGAACTCAACAAGGTTCTTCAAACAACAGCGACTTCATGGACTGAACGTGTATAAGTTTTCCCCCCCTAATCTTAGGAACATTGATCTAAATAAAAATTTTAAAAAAAGTTACATGTAAAGGTTTACAAAAAAACTGACTTGTGCTATACTTAAATCACAAGTTAATACAAGGTGAGTGTTACTAAGTAATATTAGGCATGATCACAGATGGATTAGAAATCAAAGGATTTTCTAGTTCATTTGTGGTCATTTTTTATACTCATATACCTTTAAGAGATAAAAGGAGGTTGCCATGTATCGAATTCTAAACCCAATGAATCACAACGTCTCACTTGTCAGAAATGACAAAGGAGAAGAAGTGATTGTGATTGGTAAAGGGATTGCATTTGGGAAAAAGAAGGGGGATTTGATTGCTGAAGATCAAGTTGAGAAAATCTTTCGGATGAAGACAGAAGAGTCCAGAGAAAATTTTATGGCTCTCCTCAAAGATGTTCCGCTGGATTTTATCACAGTGACTTATGAAATCATTGATAAGCTATCAAAGAAATATCATTATCCGATTCAAGAGTATCTCTACGTAACCTTGACAGATCATATTTACTGTTCTTACCAAGCTCTAGCACAAGGAAGGTACAAGGATAGTAATCTGCCAGATATTTCCACTAAGTATCCTGTCGCTTTTCAAATCGCAAAGGAAGCTTTTGAAATCTATCGTCAGAAGTTGACAGATCATTTCCCTGAGGATGAAATTATTCGGATCGCTTATCATTTCATCAATGCCGAAGGGGAGAATGAAGTTCAAGTGGTTGAGTCGATTGATAAGAGGAAAGAAATTCTCAGGAATGTTGAAGAAGTGCTAAAGGGTTATGCAATTCAACGAACCAAAGAGAATAATCATTTCTATGATCGTTTTATGATTCATTTGAATTATTTCTTGGATTATTTAGACAGATCTAGAGATGATAACCAATCACTTCTGGATATGGAAGATCATATTAAACAATCCTATCCAAAAGCGTTCGAGATTGGTTCCAAGATCTATGATGTGATTACGCAATATACGGGTCTTGATTTGTATAAAAGTGAACGAGTTTATCTAGTTCTACATATCCAACGTTTATTGTCATAAAAATTTAATTAAAAATACATAAGGAGAATTCTATCATGAATAGAGAAGAAGTAACATTGTTAGGTTTTGAAATCGTAGCCTATGCTGGCGATGCTCGTTCAAAACTATTGGAAGCCTTGAAGGCTGCTGAAGCTGGTGATTTCGCAAAAGCGGATAGCTTAGTTGAGGAAGCTGGTGGCTGTATCGCCGAGGCTCATCACGCGCAAACAAGTCTATTGACCAAGGAAGCAACTGGTGAGGATTTGGCTTATAGCGTGACCATGATGCATGGCCAAGACCACTTGATGACTACCATTTTGTTAAAAGATTTGATGCACCATTTAATCGAACTCTATAAGAGAGGAGTTAAGTAATGA
Organism: Streptococcus oralis; assembly: GCF_026782085.1. Taxonomy (GTDB): domain Bacteria; phylum Bacillota; class Bacilli; order Lactobacillales; family Streptococcaceae; genus Streptococcus; species Streptococcus oralis_DA. The sequence goes on along the minus strand of NZ_JAKUVW010000004.1, from coordinate 351,337 downwards.
ACAAACTAATTTCATTTATCGAGAAAGGAAAGCCTTTCTTTGAGAAACTGTCTCGTAATATCTATCTTCGTGCTATTCGTGATGGTTTCATTGCAGGGATGCCTGTTATTCTCTTCTCAAGTATCTTTATCTTGATTGCTTTTGTACCAAACTCATGGGGCTTTAAATGGTCTGATGAAGTTGTCAATCTCCTCATGAAACCTTATAGCTATTCAATGGGAATTTTGGCTCTTTTGGTAGCTGGTACAACAGCTAAGTCATTGACCGACTCAGTAAACCGTAGCATGGAGAAAACCAATCAAATCAACTATATGTCAACACTGTTGGCAGCAATTGTTGGTTTGTTGATGTTAGCAGCTGATCCGATTGAAGGTGGCTTTGCGACAGGTTTCCTTGGGACAAAAGGTTTGCTTTCAGCCTTCCTTGCCGCCTTTGTTACTGTAGCCATCTATAAGGTTTGTGTTAAGAACAACGTTACTATTCGCATGCCTGACGAAGTTCCACCAAATATCTCACAAGTCTTTAAAGATGTGATTCCATTCACTTTATCAGTCGTTTCTCTTTATGCTCTTGATTTACTAGCTCGTCATTTTGTTGGTGCAAGTGTAGCTGAATCAATCGGTAAATTCTTTGCACCATTATTCTCTGCTGCTGATGGTTATCTAGGTATTACCATTATCTTTGGTGCCTTTGCCTTTTTCTGGTTTGTGGGTATCCATGGTCCATCTATCGTTGAACCAGCAATCGCAGCTATTACCTATGCAAATGCCGAAGTCAACTTGAATCTTCTCCAACAAGGGATGCATGCAGACAAGATTCTTACTTCAGGTACACAAATGTTTATCGTTACCATGGGTGGTACTGGTGCGACACTGGTTGTTCCATTCATGTTCATGTGGTTGACCAAATCGAAACGAAACCGTGCAATCGGACGAGCGTCAGTAGTTCCAACCTTCTTTGGTGTAAATGAACCAATCTTGTTTGGTGCACCGCTTGTCTTGAATCCAATCTTCTTTATTCCATTTATCTTTGCGCCAATTGCCAACGTATGGATCTTTAAATTCTTCATTGAAACGCTTGGCATGAACTCATTTACTGCCAACCTTCCTTGGACAACACCAGGACCGCTCGGTATTGTTCTCGGTACAAACTTCCAATTCTTGTCATTTGTACTTGCCGCTTTGTTAATCCTTGTTGACGTAGCCATTTACTATCCATTCCTCAAGGTTTATGATGAACAAATTCTTGAAGAAGAGCGTTCAGGTAAAGCCAATGATGAATTGAAAGAAAAAGTAGCAGCAAACTTCAATACAGCTAAAGCGGATGCGATTCTTGAAAAAGCGGGTGTAGAAGCAGCGCAAAACACAATCACTGAGGAAACAAATGTTCTCGTTCTCTGTGCAGGAGGAGGTACAAGTGGTCTCCTTGCAAATGCTCTAAACAAGGCAGCTGCGGAGTACAAGGTTCCTGTTAAAGCAGCAGCTGGTGGCTATGGTGCTCACCGTGAAATGTTGCCTGAGTTTGATCTGGTTATCCTTGCTCCTCAAGTTGCTTCAAACTTTGAAGACATGAAGGCCGAAACCGACAAACTTGGTATCAAACTTGCTAAGACAGAAGGTGGTCAATACATTAAACTGACTCGCGATGGAAAAGGCGCTCTTGCCTTTGTTCAAGCGCAGTTCGAAGAATAAAATGTAAATAGCAAAGAAGTGAGATGGAGGAATTCCTCCCAACTATATCCCCATCTCATTTCTATTTCTTGAAAGGTGAATCAAATGACAAAAACACTTCCAAAAGACTTTATCTTTGGTGGCGCAACAGCAGCCTATCAAGCAGAAGGTGCTACACATACTGATGGTAAAGGGCCAGTCGCCTGGGACAAATACCTCAAAGATAACTACTGGTACACTGCTGAACCAGCCAGTGATTTCTATCACAAATACCCAGTTGACCTCAAACTTGCAGAAGAGTATGGTGTCAATGGTATCCGTATTTCAATCGCTTGGTCACGTATCTTTCCAACTGGTTATGGGAAGGTTAATGACAAGGGGGTTGAGTTCTATCATAATCTATTTGCAGAGTGCCACAAACATCATGTTGAGCCCTTTGTAACTCTTCATCACTTTGATACGCCAGAAGCTCTACATTCAAATGGAGACTTCTTAAACCGTGAAAACATTGAACACTTTGTAGACTACGCGACTTTCTGTTTTGAAGAATTCCCAGAAGTCAACTATTGGACAACCTTTAATGAAATTGGGCCAATTGGTGATGGTCAATACTTGGTTGGGAAATTCCCTCCAGGTATTCAGTACGACCTTGCCAAAGTCTTCCAATCTCATCACAATATGATGGTTTCTCATGCGCGTGCAGTCAAGCTATATAAGGATAAAGGCTATAAAGGTGAAATTGGTGTGGTTCATGCCCTGCCTACTAAGTATCCTCTGGATCCAAATAATCCAGCAGATGTTCGCGCTGCTGAGTTGGAAGATATCATCCACAATAAATTTATCTTGGATGCAACTTATCTTGGACGATATTCCGGAGAAACCATGGAAGGCGTCAACCATATTTTATCCATCAATGGTGGTAGCTTAGATCTTCGTGAAGAAGATTTCACAGCATTAGAAGCTGCAAAAGACTTGAACGACTTCCTCGGCATTAACTACTATATGAGTGATTGGATGCAAGCCTTTGATGGAGAAACTGAAATTATCCATAATGGTAAAGGTGAGAAAGGAAGCTCTAAATACCAAATCAAAGGTGTTGGTCGTCGTGTAGCTCCTGATTATGTACCACGTACGGACTGGGACTGGATTATCTATCCTCAAGGTTTGTATGACCAAATCATGCGTGTGAAGAAAGATTATCCTAACTACAAGAAGATTTACATTACTGAAAATGGTCTCGGCTATAAAGATGAGTTTGTTGATAACACTGTTTACGATGATGGTCGTATTGATTACGTGAAGCAACACTTGGAAGTTTTGTCTGATGCGATTGCAGATGGAGCTAATGTAAAAGGATACTTCATCTGGTCATTGATGGATGTCTTCTCATGGTCAAACGGTTATGAAAAACGTTACGGTCTCTTCTATGTTGATTTTGAAACCCAGGAGCGTTATCCTAAGAAATCAGCTCACTGGTACAAGAAACTAGCTGAGACACAACTTATTGAATAAAATTCAACAAAAATTCCCCGCCAAAAGGCAGGGGAATTTTTATGGTTTTGATAAAAGAATGGTTGTTTGTTTCGACAAATCTTCAAATGTTTCCTGACTCAGTTTGGAATCTGAAACGATGGTATCAATCTCTGAGATATTGTAGAAAGTGTAAAAATCAAACTTATTAAACTTGCTGTGGTCTGCTAGTAAGTATTTTTTATTGGCATTGTTCAAGGCGATTCGTTGTACCTCACCCTCTTCTTCACTGAAAGTAGCAATTGCCTTATCCTTAATACCATTACAACTTACAAAAGCTTTAGAAAACTGAAGGTTGGTCAAATCCTGTAAGGTAAGTGTCCCTACAAAAGCACCAGTGATGGAGCGATAATTTCCGCCAATCAAGATCAAATCTGTTAGTTTTCGTTCGTTTAGGATTAGAAAAACTGGAAGACTGTTTGTTACAACACGAATATTATCGATAGGGAGCTCACGAGCAAAACATTCTAAGGTTGTTCCTGGCCCGATAAAAATAGTTTCACCTTCGTCAATCAAATGGCCGGCAAAACGGCTGATTTCTTGTTTTTCAGCAATCTGCAAGCCTTGTTTTTCAACGTTTGAGCGTTCGTTGTTTAAGAGAGAACCTGTACGAAGTTTTTCAGCGCCACCGTGCACACGAACCAGCAAATCCTTATCTGCCAATTCTTGTAAGTAGCGACGAGCTGTCATATCTGACACATCAAGACTCTCCATAATCTCTTTTACAGTAATAGTGCCTTTTGTGTTTACTGCTTCTAGAATACTATCTAGTTTTTCTTGCTTTAGCATCCTTATCACCTCGATTTCTACTATTATTATCTTACCATAAAAAGCTCAATCAATCAAATAGAAAAAAACAAAATAAAACAAAAACAAAAATATCATGGTTGTTTTAAACAAACCATGATATTTTGAATGATTGGTCAAATTAGTCTAAACCGTAGTTGTAATCCTCGTCTTGCATGGCTTCAACTTCACCAAGGAGGTAACCATTTCCGACTTGAGAGAAGAAGTCGTGGTTAGAAGTTCCTGTTGAGATTCCGTTCATAACGATTGGATTGACATCATCTGCAGAATCAGGGAAGAGTGGATCTTGTCCTAGGTTCATAAGGGCCTTATTAGCATTGTAACGAAGGAAGGTTTTAACTTCCTCAGTCCAGCCAACACCGTCATAGAGGCTTTCTGTATACCCCTCTTCGTTCTCGTAGAGAGTGTAGAGCAGGTCGTACATCCATTCTTTGAGTTTCTCTTGCTCTTCTTCAGGTAATTCGTTAAAGCCAAGTTGGAATTTGTAACCAATATAAGTTCCGTGAACAGACTCATCACGAATGATCAGTTTGATGATTTCCGCAACGTTGGCCAGTTTGTTGTTACCGAGATAGTAGAGGGGCGTAAAGAAACCAGAGTAGAAGAGGAAGGTTTCAAGGAAAACGCTGGCAACTTTCTTTTCCAGCGGGCTACCATTGAGGTAGATTTCGTTGATAATCTCCGCTTTTCTTTGTAGGTAGGGGTTAGTGTTGGTCCATTCAAAGATTTCTTCGATTTCAGCCTTAGTATTCAAGGTTGAAAAGATAGAAGAGTAAGATTTTGCATGGACAGATTCCATAAACTGGATGTTGTTGAAAACAGCTTCTTCATGCGGTGTACGGATGTCTGCGCGAAGCGCTTGAACCCCTGTTTCAGATTGCATGGTATCCAAAAGGGTCAAACCACCAAAGACTTTTCCAACCAAGTCTTTTTCTTTGTTTGATAGTTTTCTCCAGTCGTCTAGGTCATTTGACAAGGGGATACGCGTATCGAGCCAGAATTGCTCTGTCAGCTTTTCCCAAGTTGATTTGTCGATGACATCTTCGATGGCATTCCAGTTAATGGCTTTGTAGTAAGTTTCCATTTGAAATCTCTTTCTGTATGTAATAATGCGATTGTCGAATCATCTCTATTTTATCATAGTCTGAGAAGAGTATCGCACAAAAAGTCGGGAGCCCGACTTTTTAGTTTTTCATGGTATTTAAGATACTTATCAAGTTTTGTCTGGCGGGTAATTTAATCAATAGTCTGAGAAAATGTGGTTGCCCCAGATAAAAATTAAATCACACAACTTTCACATTGGTTAGCACCAACTTCCCCACCGTCGTCTGTAAAGGTACGGACGTAGTAAATTGACTTGATGCCCTTGTTAAAGGCATAGTTACGAAGGATAGACAAGTCACGTGTCGTTTGTTTGTTTTCTTTCTTCCATTCGTAAAGACCTTTTGGAATATCACTACGCATGAAGAGGGTGAGTGAAAGTCCTTGATCCACGTGCTCAGTTGCAGCAGCGTATACATCAATCACCTTACGCATATCCATATCGTAAGCAGAAGTGTAGTAAGGGATAGTATCTGTTGACAAACCTGCAGCAGGATAGTAGATCTTACCGATTTTCTTCTCTTGGCGTTCTTCAATACGTTGCGTAATCGGGTGGATAGAAGCAGAAACATCGTTGATGTAACTGATAGAACCATTTGGAGCTACAGCAAGGCGGTTTTGGTGATAAAGACCATCTGCTTGAACCTTTTCGCGAAGTTCAGCCCAATCAGCAGCACTTGGAATAAAGACATCTTTGAAGAGTTCTTTAACACGGTCTGATTTTGGAACAAATTCGCCTGTCACGTACTTGTCGAAGTAGCTTCCGTTAGCATAGTCTGATTTTTCAAAGTTGTGGAAGGTGATACCACGTTCACGCGCTATGTTATTAGATTCTACCAAGGTCCAGTAGTTCATAAGCATAAAGTAGATGCTTGTAAATTCAATTGACTCATGTGATCCGTACTCAATCAGTTGTTGGGCAAGGTAGCTATGAAGCCCCATGGCACCAAGACCAAAGGTGTGAGCTAAACTGTTTCCGTGGTCGATAGTAGGGACAGCTACGATGTGTGAACTATCTGTAACGAAAGTCAAAGCACGAACCATCGCACGGATAGAACGACCAAAGTCAGGTGAAGTCATCATGTTGACCACGTTGGTTGAACCAAGGTTACATGAAACGTCTGTTCCCATTTGAAGGAATTCTTGAGCATCGTTGATCAAGCTTGGTTCTTGAACTTGAAGAATCTCAGAACACAAGTTACTCATGATAATCTTACCATCTACTGGATTCGCACGGTTAGCCGTATCAATGTTGACTACATAAGGGTAACCAGATTCTTGTTGCAATTTAGAGATTTCAGTTTCCAAATCACGCGCCTTGATTTTTGTCTTGCGGATATTTGGATTTGCGACCAATTCATCGTATTTTTCAGTGATGTCGATGTAGTTGAATGGCACACCATACTCAAGTTCTACAGAGTACGGGCTGAAGAGGTACATTTCTTCATTTTTACGAGCCAATTCGTAGAACTTATCGGGTACTACAACACCGAGTGAAAGAGTCTTAACACGAACTTTTTCATCGGCATTTTCTTTCTTAGTTGAAAGGAAAGCGATGATATCTGGGTGAAAGACGTTGAGGTAGACAACCCCAGCACCTTGACGCTGACCGAGTTGGTTTGAGTAAGAGAAGCTGTCTTCAAAAAGCTTCATAACTGGTACGACACCAGAAGCAGCACCTTCATAACCTTTGATAGGTGCGCCAGCTTCACGAAGGTTGCTGAGGGAAATTCCCACACCACCACCGATACGTGAAAGTTGGAGAGCTGAGTTGATGGAACGTCCGATAGAGTTCATGTCATCAGTTACTTGAATCAAGAAACAAGATACCAACTCTCCACGACGAGCACGACCAGCATTCAAGAAGGAAGGAGTGGCAGGTTGGTAGCGTTGGTGGATGATTTCATTGGCAATATCAGTCGCAATTGCTTCATCCCCGTCAGCAAAATAAAGTGCGTTAAAGAAGACACGGTCTTCCATGCTTTCAAGGTAGTATTCACCGTCATTAGTCTTCAAGGCATACTGGTTGTAAAACTTATAGGCAGCCATGAAAGACTTGAATTGGAAGTTTTGATCTTTAATAAATTGAGACAATTCTTCCAAGAATTCTGGGCGGTATTTCTTGATAAATGCTGTTTCAATGTAGTTGTGTTCAATGAGGTAGTTGATTTTATCAGTGATTGAATCAAAAACCATAGTGTTTGGAACTACATTTTCTTTAAAGAAAGCATCCAAGGCTTCTTTATCTTTATGAAGCATGATTTGTCCATTGACAGGACGGTTGATTTCGTTATTGAGACGGAAGTAAGTTACGTCCTCAAGATGTTTTAATCCCATAAAATTTCCCTTATCTAATTACAAAAGAAAGGCCTCTAAGTTAGCCCTAGAAGCAATCTCTTCTGGATGATGTACTAAGATTATGCTAATTGTTTCAGTTTTCCTGGTTGGAAACCTGAAAAGACTTCAGTTGGTGTTTGGATAACAGGAGCTGCGCTGAAACCGAGCTCTTTAACTTGATCGATGTACTCTGGTTGCTCGTCGAGATTGATCTCACGATAAGCGACATTGTTGCTGTCCAAGAAACGCTTGGTCATCTTACATTGGACACAGTTGTTTTTAGAATAAACGGTTACCATTTTCGTAACTCCTCTTTCAAAATAGATTACTTTCTTAGTATATCAGAAAAAAAAACTTTGTCAAACTTTTTAAACTAAATCTTGTGCTAAAAAGTTACAGTTTCAAAAACAAAGCACAATATATAGTGTTTTGTCAGAGTGTAAAATTGGGTTTTCATTGAACTATCAAAGTTTATCAAAACAAAAAAACTATATACTGTATATTGGTAAGATAAATAGAAGATTTTCAGCAAGTTATCTGAAAGGAAAACGAAGAAAATAGCAAAAATCGTAAGAACAGGAATAAGTCTAGCTGAGACAATGCTTTAATAAAACAGAAACTGTGATATTTACGAAAAAAAGAAATTTTCCACACAAGATGTCCCAATATTTTGTATTAGAATATCTAAAATATAACAAAAGTGGAAATGACAGATTATGCTGTATTCATAAAAATGGATCATTGGTTAATTTTATATAGGATACTTATGAGTTTCGTATCCTTTTATAAGGAGTATATAAATACAATGTTTGAGAAAGTTCATTTTATGTGATATACTACATGTGATTATAAGATTAAAAAATGGATATCTGGATGCTTTTGTTTGATAGAGAATGTTATCAGATTATAATTAGATTAAATAAATGAAAGAACACAGAATTAGGAGGCGCGTGGTGAAAGAAAATGATGTTATTTTAAAACGGCAATCAACTCAAATATTTTTTAAGAATGGTGATACGGATTTTTTCTTTAATTGGTTGTTAGGAATCGGTGAAATTTTTGGTTTCTCTCATGGAGAGCTTTATTATCTTGCTCAAAGATTGGGGAACTCACCAAAGCCTGATGACTGGAAAAATGTATTTTTATCGCATGTAAACTACCTTGAACAAGAAGCAAGTAATTCAGGATTGAGTGAACAAACAAAGGCGCAGTATTATCTTGCACAGACCTACTCACTTCGCTCGGCAATTCAGTTTACCGATCCATTTTCTGACGAGTATTTACCGACCGTTCGTCAAATGGAGAAGGTGTTTTCTAGTGCAATTCATTCACTAGGTGTACCGATTGAAAAACTAACTATTCCCTATCAGGGTTCTTACTTGCCTGGGTATTATCTTCATAGCGGCGATAATTGTCCAACGCTAATCATGATTGGTGGAGGTGATACTTATCGCGAAGATTTATTTTACTTTGCAGGATATCCTGGCTGGATACGAAATTATAATGTTTTAATGGTTGACCTTCCTGGTCAAGGGAGCAATCCTAGTAGAGGGCTGGTCTTTGATGTGGATGCTTCTATTCCAATTTCATTATGCATAGACTGGTTGGAAAATAGAAATCCTAAACTAAATTATTTAGCTATTTATGGTGTCAGCGGAGGGGGATATTTTACCGCACAAGCTGTCGAAAAGGATCCAAGAATTCATGCTTGGATTGCTAGTACCCCTATTTACGACGTTGCAGAACTTTTCAGAAAAGAATTTGGATCAAGTTTGAAAGCACCTAGTTGGTTAATAAATGCCATTTTAAAATTAGCTGGAAATTTGAATGAATCAGCAAATTTAAATCTTAAAAAGTATGCATGGCAGTTTGGTACTTCTGATTTTAAGAGTGCTATTGATGATGTATTTAACCATGCAAAGATTGTGGATTATCAAAAAATTCAATGCCCATGCCTGTTTATTATGGGAAAGGGTGAGGGTGCTGAACTGCAGCATCAAACTAAGGTAATTTATGAAGCACTTAAATCTAAAAATCAACAAACTAAACTTCAAGTATTTGAGGCGGAAAGTGGTGCGGACGCTCATTGCCAAGTCAATAATCTAAGACTCGCCCATAATGTCGTTTTTGATTGGTTGGATACTTTATTTGAATGGAATCAATCAAAGTTTTAGTTCTACTTATACCACTTAGATATATCTACCTTTTTACTGTTAGGGGCTACAAACTTATTTTACTTTAAGTAGCAAATTGGATAAATTCTCTACTGTTGATGGTAAGAGTAGGTTTTAGAATTTCAGTATTTAGTATTTGATGAAGTCTTTTCAAATAATAGATTTACTGAGTTATATTAATTATAGTTAAATAGTATTATTTCATTATTTACTAGGATTGTCCTCTGATTGGTATTAAGGGAAAATAGCTTTGAAAATTGGAATTTTGAAGGTAATATTCTTTTAATAATTAGTGCCTAAATTTCCCATAGTACCTGTATGATAGAAAAAGAAGCAATTTCATTTTCAGTAAAAGTCCATAAAATACTTGAAAAATTATCTAGAAGGTGATATAATACAGTCTTGTAAGGGTTATCACATATAATCCAAATAAGAAACAATTAAAGGAGAGTCAAACTATGGCTTCTAAAGATTTCCACGTAGTGGCAGAAACAGGTATTCATGCACGTCCAGCAACATTGTTGGTTCAAACAGCTAGCAAATTTGCTTCAGATATCACTCTTGAGTACAAAGGTAAATCAGTAAACCTTAAATCAATCATGGGTGTTATGAGTCTTGGTGTTGGCCAAGGTGCTGACGTTACAATTTCAGCTGAAGGTGCAGATGCTGACGATGCAATCGCTGCAATCACTGAAACTATGGAAAAAGAAGGATTGGCATAAGGAAAATGACAGAAATGCTTAAAGGAATCGCAGCATCTGACGGTGTTGCAGTTGCAAAAGCATATCTACTCGTTCAACCGGATTTGTCATTTGAGACTGTTACAGTCGAAGATACAAACGCAGAAGAAGCTCGCCTTGATGCCGCTCTACAGGCATCACAAGACGAGCTTTCTGTTATTCGCGAGAAAGCAGTAGGTACGCTCGGTGAAGAAGCAGCTCAAGTTTTTGACGCTCACTTAATGGTTCTTGCTGACCCAGAAATGATCAGCCAAATCAAGGAAACAATCCGTGCGAAGAAAGTGAATGCAGAAGCAGGTCTGAAAGAAGTAACAGACATGTTTATCACTATCTTTGAAGGCATGGAAGACAACCCATACATGCAAGAACGCGCAGCGGATATCCGCGACGTTACAAAACGTGTATTGGCAAATCTCCTTGGTAAAAAATTGCCAAACCCAGCTTCTATCAATGAAGAAGTGATTGTGATTGCGCATGACTTGACTCCTTCAGATACAGCTCAATTGGATAAAAACTTTGTAAAAGCTTTTGTAACCAACATTGGTGGACGTACAAGCCACTCAGCTATCATGGCGCGTACACTTGAAATTGCAGCAGTATTAGGTACAAACAACATCACTGAAATCGTTAAAGAGGGTGACATTCTTGCTGTTAACGGTATCACTGGTGAGGTTATTATCAACCCAACTGATGAGCAAGCGGCTGAATTCAAGGCTGCTGGTGAAGCTTATGCGAAGCAAAAAGCTGAATGGGCGCTCTTGAAAGATGCTAAAACAGTAACTGCGGATGGTAAACACTTTGAATTGGCTGCCAACATCGGTACTCCAAAAGACGTTGAAGGTGTCAATGACAACGGTGCTGAAGCTGTTGGTCTTTACCGTACAGAGTTCTTGTACATGGATTCTCAAGACTTCCCAACAGAAGACGAGCAGTACGAAGCTTACAAGGCTGTACTTGAAGGAATGAACGGTAAACCTGTTGTTGTTCGTACAATGGATATCGGTGGAGATAAGGAACTTCCTTACTTCGATATGCCTCACGAAATGAACCCATTCCTTGGATTCCGTGCCCTTCGTATCTCTATTTCTGAAACTGGAGATGCTATGTTCCGTACACAAATCCGTGCCCTTCTTCGTGCTTCTGTTCACGGTCAATTGCGTATCATGTTCCCAATGGTTGCACTCTTGAAAGAATTCCGTGCAGCGAAAGCAGTCTTTGATGAAGAAAAAGCAAACCTTCTTGCTGAAGGTGTTGCAGTTGCGGATAATATCCAAGTTGGTATCATGATCGAAATCCCAGCAGCAGCAATGCTTGCAGACCAATTTGCCAAAGAAGTTGACTTCTTCTCAATTGGTACAAACGACTTGATCCAATACACAATGGCAGCAGACCGTATGAACGAACAAGTTTCATACCTTTACCAACCATACAACCCATCAATCCTTCGTTTGATTAACAACGTTATCAAAGCAGCTCACGCTGAAGGTAAATGGGCTGGTATGTGTGGTGAGATGGCTGGTGACCAACAGGCTGTTCCACTTCTTGTCGGAATGGGCTTGGATGAGTTCTCTATGTCAGCAACATCAGTACTTCGTACACGTAGCTTGATGAAGAAACTCGATACAGCTAAGATGGAAGAGTACGCAAACCGTGCCCTTACAGAATGCTCAACAATGGAAGAAGTTCTTGAACTTCAAAAAGAATACGTTAATTTTGATTAATCGAAAAGTCCTTGCAACTCAGTTGCAGGGATTTTTTTAAAGAATTTTCAAGCTAATTTTTCTTATATAAAGTCCAATCTTGAGAAAGTTGTGGTCAGAACAAAAAAATACTTAACTGGTTCATAAAATTCTTGACAAGTTGCAAATTTAGGAGTAAACTATTAACCAGTTAATTAATAGAGAGGAGTTTCTGCAATTTAGAAATGAATTGCAAATAGAAATATTAAAAAAGAAAGAGAGTTTCGATGAAAATTAATAAAAAATACCTTGCTGGTTCTGCGGCAGCTTTAATTTTAAGTGTTTGCTCTTACGAGTTGGGACTGTATCAAGCCAGAACGGTCAAGGAAAATAACCGTGTGTCTTACGTTGATGGTAAACAAACTGCGCAAAAAACGGAGAATCTGACTCCTGATGAGGTTAGCAAGAAAGAAGGCATCAATGCCGAGCAAATCGTCATCAAGATAACAGACCAAGGCTATGTCACTTCACATGGTGACCACTATCATTATTACAATGGCAAGGTTCCTTATGATGCCATCATCAGTGAAGAGTTGCTGATGAAGGATCCAAACTACCAGCTCAAGGACGAGGATATTGTCAGTGAAATCAAGGGCGGTTATGTTATCAAGGTAGATGGAAAATACTATGTTTACCTTAAGGACACTGCACATGCGGATAATGTCCGTACGAAAGAAGAAATCAATCGGCAAAAACAAGAACATAGTCAGCATCGTGAAAGAGGGACTTCAGCAAACGATGGTGCGGTAGCCTTGGCACGTTCACAGGGACGCTACACCACAGATGATGGTTACATCTTTAATGCATCCGATATCATTGAAGATACTGGTGATGCTTATATCGTTCCTCATGGCGACCATTACCATTACATTCCTAAGAGCGAGTTATCAGCCAGCGAATTGGCTGCTGCAGAAGCCTTTCTATCTGGTAGAAGTGGCCAATCAAAGGCGCCTACTTATCGCCGTACCAATAACAACAGTGCTAGCAGCGATGTAGATAGATGGAGCCCATCCTATAATAACCAAGGCAGTGGCTATACGAACACGAACACATCTAACAACAGTAGTGACGATAGTCAAGCAAGTCAAAGTGATGAGGATATTGATAGCCTTCTGAAACAACTTTACGCCTTGCCGCTCAGCCAACGACACGTAGAATCTGATGGCCTTGTCTTCGACCCAGCACAGATTACAAGTCGAACAGCTAGAGGAGTTGCTGTGCCTCATGGGAACCATTACCATTTCATCCCTTATACACAGATGTCTGAATTGGAAGAACGAATCGCTCGTATTATTCCTCTACAGTACAGTTCGAGCCATAGGGTGCCGGATTCAAGACCAGAAGAACCAAGTCCACAACCGACTCCGGAACCTAGTCCAAGCCCACAACCTGCACCAACTCCTCAACCAACTCCAAGCAATCCAATTGATGAAAAATTGGTTAAACAGGTGATTCGAAAAGTAGCTGATGGCTATGTATTTGAGGAGAATGGAATCTCTCGTTATATTCCTGCCAAGGAACTTTCAGCAGAAACTGCAGCAGCCATTGATAGTAAACTAGCCAAGCAAGAAAGTTTGTCTCATAAACTCGGAGCTAAGAAAACCAACCTCCCATCTGGTGATCGAGGATTTTACAATAAGGCTTATGATTTACTAGCAAGAATTCATCAGGACTTACTTGATAATAAAGGTCGTAAAGTTGATTTTGACGCTTTGGATAAACTCTTGGAACGACTCAATGATGCTTCAAGTGATAAAGTCAAGTTGGTGGATGATATTTTGGCCTATCTAGCACCGATTCGTCATCCAGAACGTTTAGGAAAACCAAATGCGCAAATAGCTTACACAGATGATGAGATTCAAGTAGCCAAGTTGGCAGGCAAGTATACAACAGAAGATGGCTATATCTTTGATCCTCGTGATATCACCAGTGATGAGGGGGATGCCTATGTAACTCCACATATGACCCATAGCCATTGGATTAAAAAAGATAGTTTGTCTGAAGCCGAAAGAGCGGCAGCCCAGGCTTATGCTAAAGAGAAAGGTTTGACTCCTCCTTCAACAGACCATCAGAATCCAGGAAATACGGAGGCTAAAGGAGCAGAAGCTATCTACAACCGCGTGAAAGCAGCTAAAAAGGTGCCGCTTGATCGTATGCCTTACAATCTCCAACATACCGTGGAAGTTAAAAACGGTAGTTTAATCATTCCTCATTATGATCATTACCATAACATCAAATTTGAGTGGTTTGACGAAGGACTTTATGAGGCACCTAAGGGGTATACTCTTGAGGATCTCTTTGCGACTGTCAAGTACTATGTCGAACATCCAAACGAACGTCCGCATTCAGATAGTGGTTGGGGGAATGCAAGTGACCATGTTCAAAGAAACCAAAATGGTCAAGCTGATACCAATCAAACGGAAAAACCATCAGAGGAGAAACCTCGTACAGAAAAACCTGAGGAAGAAAAACCTCGCGAAGAGAAACCTCAGAGTGAGAAACCAGAATCTCCAAAACCAACTGAGGAGCCAGAAGAAGAATCACCAGAGGAACCAGAAGAACCTCAGGTTGAAACTGAAAAGGTTGAAGAAAAACTGAGAGAGGCTGAAGAGCTACTTGCAAAGATCCAAGACCCCATTATCAAGTCCAATGCCAAAGAAACTCTCACTGGCTTAAAAAATAACCTGCTATTTGGCTCCCAGGACAACAATACTATTATGGCAGAAGCTGAAAAATTATTGGCTTTGTTAAGGGAGAGTAAGTAGTTGTAACAACATTTTCTAACTCCTAAAAACAGGATAGGAGAACTAGAAAAGTTAAAATCGAAAATGAGAACAGAATGTAAGTTCTAGTTCTCATTTTTTTCATGAAAATATGTAAAATATCTTGACATATAGTGTAAATAAAGATAAACTATTTACTAGTTAATTAAATGGTTAAATACTAGTTAAGGAGTAATGATGAAAAAAAGAACATTTCTATTATTAGTGGCAAGTCTGCTGGTTCTTGTCTTAGGAGCATGTGGTCAAAAAGAAAAACAAGAAGCAAAAGGGATGAAGATTGTAACAAGTTTTTACCCAATCTATGCCATGGTAAAAGAGGTATCAGGGGACTTGAATGATGTACGGATGATTCAGTCAAGTAGTGGGATTCACTCCTTTGAACCGTCAGCAAATGACATTGCTGCTATTTATGACGCGGATGTCTTTGTCTACCATTCTCATACGCTCGAATCTTGGGCTGGAAGTCTAGATCCTAACTTGAAAAACTCAAAAGTTAAGGTTTTAGAAGCTTCTGAAGGAATGACGTTGGAGCGTGTACCAGGTTTGGAAGATGTTGAAGCTGGTGACGGTATCGATGAAAAAACACTCTACGACCCTCACACTTGGTTAGATCCAGAAAAAGCAGGTGAAGAAGCTCAGATTATCGCTGACAAACTTTCGGAGATTGATAGTGCTAATAAGGAAACGTATCAAAAGAATGCTAAAAACTTTATCGCTAAAGCCCAAGAATTGACTAAGAAGTACCAGCCTATTTTTGAAAAAGCGAGTCAAAAGACCTTTGTTACACAACACACAGCCTTTTCTTATCTCGCTAAACGCTTTGGTTTGAAACAACTTGGTATAGCAGGGATTTCCCCTGAACAAGAACCAAGTCCGAGACAACTAACAGAAATTCAGGAATTCGTTAAGACCTATAAGGTTAAAACCATCTTTACTGAGAGCAATGCTTCTTCTAAAGTCGCTGAGACCTTGGTCAAATCAACAGGAGTTAGCCTAAAGACACTCAATCCTTTGGAAGCTGATCCTGAAAATGACAAAACTTACTTAGAAAATTTAGAAGAAAATATGAATGTTCTTGCAGAAGAATTAAAATGAGGAAATTATGAAAATCAATAAAAAATATCTAGCAGGTTCTGCGGCAGCTTTAATTTTAAGTGTTTGTTCTTACGAGTTGGGACTGTATCAAGCTAGAACAGTCAAGGAAAATAATCGTGTTTCCTATATAGATGGAAAACAACCGAGTCAAAAGGCAGAGACTTTGACACCTGATGAAGTCAGTAAAAAAGAAGGCATCAATGCCGAACAAATTGTCATCAAAATTACTGATCAAGGCTATGTCACTTCACACGGTGACCACTATCATTATTACAATGGGAAGGTTCCTTATGATGCTATCATCAGTGAAGAGTTGCTGATGAAAGATCCGAATTATCAGTTGAAAGATTCAGATATTGTTAATGAAATCAAGGGTGGTTATGTGATTAAGGTAGACGGGAAATACTATGTTTACCTGAAAGATACGGCTCATGCGGATAATATTCGAACAAAAGAAGAAATTACTCGTCAGAAACAAGAACATAGTAGTAATCACGGAGGAGGTTCTAACGATCAGGCAGTAGTTGTAGCCAGAGCTCAAGGACGCTATACAACAGATGATGGTTATATCTTTAATGCATCTGATATCATCGAAGATACGGGCGATGCTTATATCGTTCCTCATGGTAATCACTTCCACTATATTCCTAAGAGTGACTTGTCTGCCAGTGAATTAGCTGCTGCTCGAGCCTTCTTATCTGGTAAAGGTGGTCAAACAAGCTCAGTTGGGTATCGTCCGTCTACAAATTCTTCTAGTAGCTCATCAGATGCATCGAATAGTAGTTCATATGGACAAACAAATCATAGTAAAGTTGAGACAAATATTAGAGGATGGGCTCCAAGTGTTAGCTCACAAGTGGATAATAGTTATCAAGAAAGTCCAAGTGAAGATGTATCTAGTCTCTTGAAACAACTTTATGCCTTGCCGCTCAGTCAACGACACGTGGAATCAGATGGACTTGTCTTTGATCCAGCGCAGATTACAAGAAAAACTGCGAATGGTGTTGCAGTGCCACACGGAGACCATTACCACTTTATCCCTTATTCTCAAATGACTGATTTAGAGCAGAAGATTGCAAGAATGATTCCGTTAAAAGGGCAATATGGATTAAATCAAATTGGTACAGATATTAAACCTTTAGTATCAAGAGAAGTAGTTCATAAGTTCTTAGGACAACCAATCAAAGCTTATGGAAAAGGTTTAGATGGTAAACCTTATGATACGAGTGATGGATATGTATTCAGTAAAGATTCTATCTATTCAGTTGATAAATCAGGCATTATAGCGAGACATGGAAATCATTTCCATTATGTGGGATTTGGAGAGTTAGAACAGTTCGAATTAGATGAAGTTAGCAAATGGATGAAGGAAAAAGGCCAACCTAATGAGAGTGTTATTCCTTCAGAGAATATGGATAACAAAGAAAAACCAAAATTTGATTCAAAAAAAGTGACTGGTAAAGTGACTAAAGATGGTAAAGTAGGCTATGTTCTTAAAGAGAACGGAAAAGAATACTTCTACTCTCGAGATGAACTTGATCTTACTCAAATTGCTTTTTCTGAACAAGAACTCATGCTTAAGGATAGAGATCATTATCGTTATGATATAGTAGACACAGGGATCAAACCAAGATTAGCTGTAGATGTCTCAAGTTTGCCGATGCATGCAGCGAATACTACCTATGATACTGGAAGTTCATTCATTATTCCACACATTGATCATATTCATGTTGTGCCTTACTCATGGTTAGAGCCTGATCAAATTGCGACTATTAAATATGTCATGCAACACCCTGAGGTTCGTCCTGAAGTTTGGTCTAAGCCGGGTCACGAGGATTCAGGTTCCGTTATTGCTAATGTGACTCCTCTTGAAAAACGCGCTGGAATGCAGAATTGGCAAATTATCCATTCTGCTGAAGAAGTTCAGAAAGCACTTAAAGAAGGCAAGTTTGCAACTCCTGATGGATATATTTTTGATCCTCAGGATGTATTGGCAAAGGGAACCTATATTTGGGCAGATAAATCTTTCAGTATTCCAAAAGCTAGTGGTGATTCATTGAGAAATATCAATCAGTCTGATTTATCAGATAAAGAGTGGAAACAAGCTCAAGAGTTGATTGCTAAAAGAATTAAAGAAAAAGAAACAACAAATGATTCTTCTAATTCACATCTAGTTTCTTCAGATAAGAAATCGGAAACAAAGAAAGATGCATCCGATTCAAATAAAGTCGATGAACAACCAAAGGATAATAAATCTCAAAATGAGGCAGATGCGACTAGCAGCAATCCTTCGGTTGAAAAAGACAAACCTAAAGCAGAAGAAAATAAAGAAGATGATTACGATGATATACCAGATTATGGATTAGATAAGGCCACTTTAAAAGATCATATAAATAAAATAACACAAATTGCTCAAATTGATTCTAAATACCTTATTTTTTCAGCAGAAGGAGTTCAGTTTTATAATAAGAATGGGGATTTAGTAACCTATGATATTAAAACTCTTAAGCAAATAAAACCTTAGAAGATTTTGACAAATAATCATCTAGTTGAAAGGATATTGTTCTATTATTGGATAGAATAATGTCCTTTTATTTGTTAATAAAAAGATGAAATTTCCTGTCTAAAAAATGAAGAAAGGATTCTTAAAGTAATAATTTGAGTCTCTTTCACTAAAAATCTTGACAGATAAACTTAAAAAAGGTAAACTATTTACTGGTTAATTAATTGGTTAAATAACCGGTTTAGGAAAACTGTTTAACCGAAAAAAAGAAGTTAAGAAATAGCTTCATCATTTATTGAAATGAGGGATTTATGAAATTCAGTAAAAAATATATAGCAGCTGGATCAGCTCTTATCGTATCCTTGAGTCTTTGCGCTTATGCATTGAACCAGTATAGATCGCAGGAAAATAAGGACAATAATCGTGTATCTTATGTCGATGGTAAACAAGACTCTCAAAAAACAGAGACCCAGACACCAGATCAAGTTAGCAAAAAAGAAGATATTCAGGCAGAACAGATTGTCGTGAAAATTACCGATCAAGGTTATGTGACATCACACGGTGATCATTTCCATTATTACAATGGGAAAGTTCCTTTTGACGCGATTTTCAGCGAAGAACTGTTGATGAAAGATGCCAATTATCAACTGAAAGATGCTGACATTGTCAACGAAATCAAAGGTGGCTACATTATCAAGGTGGATGGCAAGTATTATGTTTACCTTAAAGATGCGGCTCATGCTGATAATATTCGTACGAAGGACGAAATTGAGCGCCAAAAACAAGGTCATACTCATGATGCACCAACCTCTAACAGTGCAGTGGCGCTTGCTCAATCGCAAGGTCGCTATACCACTGATGATGGGTATATTTTTAATCCATCTGATATTATAGAGGATACTGGTGATGCTTATATCGTTCCTCATGGAGGACATTTCCACTACATTCCGAAGAGTTCCTTGTCTGCTAGCGAATTGGCAGCTGCTCAAACTTACCTCTCTGGAACTAGAAAGCAACCAACTGTGACTGACTATCGTCCAAACCAAAATGGAAGCAGTCAAACCACTAATCCAAGTCAACAAACCGAAACACCAAGCAAACCAGAAGAGAGCCTTCAGAGTCTATTGCAGCAACTCTATGCTCTTCCAAGTAATCAACGTTATGCTGAATCAGATGGCTTGATTTTTGATCCTGCTAAGATTTCAAGTAGAACGCCGAGTGGCGTGGCGATTCCTCACGGAAATCACTATCATTTCATCCCATATACAAAGCTTTCTGCATTGGAAGAAAAGATTGCGCGTATGATTCCTTTATCTAGCGACAGTGGGAAGCCAACACCTTTGGAAAATCCAAGCAAACCAGCAGAACATCCAGCTCAACCAGATCATCCTCATGACCAAGACGGTGACCATGGAAGTCAGGATACCAACCATGAAGACCATGACCACGATGGAGAGGAGCATGACCATCATCACGGTGAAGAACATGATCATGGTTTTGCAGCTGACCGTGTTATTAGTGAAGATGAGCAAGGGTTTGTAGTTTCTCATGGAGATCACGCTCATTATTTCTTTAAGAAGGACTTGACTGCAGCCCAAATCAAAGCTGCCCAAGATCACTTGAAAGAAAATCATCAGTCGCAGCACGTTCAACCACTTGCAAAGACTGTGGAAAGTTTCTCAAGAGATGCTAGCGATGAAGAAAAAATCAAGTATATCTCACAGACCTACGGAGTACCGCTTGAAGCGATTCGCATTTCAAATGGATTCTTTGTCTTTGGAAATCCGGATCAAGCTTATGATCCAACCCATATCCATCCCTATGCTGTTCGAAAAGAACATGTTCGTATTCCTCTCCAAACTGGAAATCCAGAACTGGATTTCCTAAATGAACTGTATACAACTGCCCTACGTGATGGGGTATCTCCTTATAGTTTACAGGTAGAAAGTGGTAGTTTTGTGATTCCTCACGGAGACCACAATCACTACATCAAGGTTCAAACTAAGGGCTATGAAGTAGCTTTGAAAAATAAGATTCCGGCCCTACAATCGACCTATCAACCTGGAGCATTTGATGAACAAACAGTTCTATCTAAGGTGGATCAACTTTTAGCAGATAGCAGAAGTCTCTACAAAGACCAG